>NZ_JAUYOJ010000138.1 GCF_030697925.1 Phenylobacterium sp.
ACCAGGTCCCCGAGGTCCTGGCCGGCGCGACCATCTTCTCGCTCGACATGGGCTCGCTGCTGGCGGGCACCCGCTATCGCGGCGACTTCGAAGAGCGCGTGAAGCAGGTGGTCAAGGAACTGGAGAACCATCCCGACGCCATCCTGTTCATCGACGAGATCCACACGGTGATCGGCGCGGGCGCGACCAGCGGCGGGGCCATGGACGCCTCCAACCTGCTGAAGCCGGCGCTCGCCTCGGGCACGCTGCGATGCATGGGCTCGACGACCTACAAGGAGTTCCGCCAGCACTTCGAGAAGGACCGGGCCCTGGTCCGCCCGTTCCAGAAGATCGACGTCAACGAGCCGACGATCGAGGACACCATCAAGATTCTCAAGGGCCTGAAGACCTACTACGAGGAGTTCCACAAGCTCCGGTACACCAACGACGCCATCAAGGCGGCGGTGGAGCTGTCGGCCAAGTACATCACCGACCGCAAGCTGCCGGACAAGGCCATCGACATCATCGATGAGGCCGGCGCCGGCCAGATGCTGCTGCCCGAGGCCAAGCGGAAGAAGATCATCGGCCTGAAGGAAGTCGAGGCGGTGGTCGCCAAGATCGCCCGCATCCCGCCGAAGTCGGTCTCCAAGACCGATACCGAGGCGCTGAAGCAGCTCAACGACGACCTGAAGCGCGCGGTCTACGGCCAGGACGAGGCCATCGCCCAGCTGTCGGCGGCCATGAAGATGGCCCGCGCCGGCCTGCGCGACGCCAACAAGCCGATCGGCTGCTACCTCTTCTCGGGCCCCACCGGCACCGGCAAGACGGAAACCGCCCGTCAGCTGGCCTCGACCATGGGCATCGAGCTCCTGCGCTTCGACATGAGCGAGTACATGGAGCGCCACACGGTCAGTCGCCTGATCGGCGCCCCTCCCGGCTATGTCGGTTTCGACCAGGGCGGCCTGCTCACCGACGCCGTCGACCAGCATCCCCACTCGGTGGTGCTGCTCGACGAGATCGAGAAGGCTCACCCGGACGTCTTCAACATCCTGCTGCAGGTCATGGACCACGGCGTCCTCACCGACGCTAACGGCAAGAAGGTCGACTTCCGCAACGTGGTCCTGATCATGACCACCAACGCCGGCGCCTCCGACGCCCAGCGCAACTCCATCGGCTTTGGCCGTGGCAAGCAGGACGACGAGGTCGACGAGGCCCTGAAGCGCCTGTTCACCCCGGAGTTCCGCAACCGTCTGGACGCCGTGGTGCCCTTCAAGGCGCTCACCCAGGACATCATCCGCCAGGTGGTGCAGAAGTTCGTCATGCAGCTGGAGGCCCAACTGGCCGACCGCCACGTCACGATCGAGACCACCGAGGAAGCGGCCGACTGGCTGGCCAAGAACGGCTTCGACGAGCTCTACGGCGCCCGGCCCCTGGCCCGGGTCATCCAGGAGCACATCAAGAAGCCCCTGGCCGACGAGATTCTGTTCGGAAAGCTGGTCAAGGGCGGACACGTCAAGGTGGTGCTCAAGGACGCCAAGCTGGCCTTCGAGATCGAGGGCGACGACCGCGTCCCCGGCGCCCCCATCATCGAGGGCCCGACCGAGGAAACCGCCGAGGCCTTGGCCGACTAGGGCTTCATCTCAACTTTCGACGAGAACCCCAGGCTTCGCCTGGGGTTTTTCGTTTGTGGACCTAGGCGATCTTGGCCGCGATCTGCTCGGCCAGGGTTTTCAGCTCCACGGGATCGGCCATGCCGCCCTCCCCGTGGCGGCCCAGCGGCACGCCTTCCCAGCGCGGGATGATGTGGAAGTGCAGGTGGTAGATAGTCTGGCCAGACGCCGCGCCGTTGAACTGGCTGACCATGATTCCGTCGGGATTGAGCGCCGCGCGCACCGCCCGCGTCACCCGCTGGACGCCCAGGATGAGAGGCTGCAGCACCTGGGGGTCTTCCTCCAACAGGTTGCGCGCCGCGGAATGCTTGGGAATCACCAGGGTGTGGCCCCTGGCCTGGGGGAAGACGTCCATGAAGGCGAAGGTCTCGCCGTCTTCGAACACTTTGGCGCAGGGCGCCTCGCCGCGCAGGATTTTCGCGAAGATGTTGCCGTCGTCGTAGGTCCCGTCCAGGCTCATGATCCGCGCTCCGTGGTGCTCAAGGGAGCGTGGTAGCAAATCGCGCGCGGAGGCGGAACGATGGCCCTGACCGAACGCCAGCAGAAGTGGTTCGCCTCCGTCCAGGCGAGCCTGGAACGCGACACCGGCAAGTCCCTGGACGAGTGGGTGGCCATCGCCCGCACCTGTCCGGAGACCAGGCCCAAGGCTCGCGCCGACTGGCTGCGCGAACACCATGGCCTGGGGATCAATCGCGCCTCGCACGTGCTTTCCGTCGCCTTCCCGTCCGGCGAAGGCTGGGATCAGCCCGACAAGCTGCGCGCCGCGCTCTGGACCGACTCCGCCTCTCTGAAGATCCTTGAGGCGGTGGCGGCCGCGGTGGGCGCCCTGCCCGACGTGGTCACCGGCCAGCGCAAGGGATTCACGGCGTTCTCGCGCAAGGTGCAGTTCGCTGCCGTCCGTCCGCTGAAGGGCGGTCTGGCGGTGTTGGGCCTGGCGCTCACGCCCGACGCCGATCCGCGCCTGGACCCGCCGAAGAACGAGAGCTGGTCCGAGCGGCTGAAGGCCAAGCTGGTGCTGGACTTCCCCGAGCAAGTGGACGAGCGGGTGGCGGAGCTGCTTAGGCAGGCCTGGGAGAGGTCGTAGCAGTTCATCTGAAGTGTCATCCCGCGCTTATCCGGGACCCATAGACACCCGATGGTTCAAGGCGCGGCTCGGCCTCGCCATGTTCGGCGTCCCCGGCGTCTATAGGTCCCGGTCTTGCTTCGCAAACCGGGATGACAGCCGTTGGGGAATCTAGCTGCCCTGGCGGAACGGCGAAAACTCCTCCGCCAGCCATTCCATTTCCCCGCCCACCGCCTCGCGTTCGCGGCGCACGAAGTCCTCCACCGGCCCGCGCAGCATGGGATCGGCGATGTAGTGGGCGGAATAGACGGGGCTGGGAAGATATCCGCGGGCGATCTTGTGCTGGCCCTGGGCGCCGGCCTCGACGCGAGCAAGGCCATGGTCGATGGCCCATTCGATGGCCTGGTAGTAGCAGAGCTCGAAATGCAGGAAGGGCACGTCCTCGACACAGCCCCAGTTGCGGCCGTAGAGGCAGTCGCCGCCGATCAGGTTGAGCGCGCCGGCGATCCAGCGCCCGTTGCGCCTCGCCATCACCAGCAGCACCCGGTCCGCCATCCGCTCGCCCAGCAGGGAGAAGAACAACCGGTTGAGATAGGGCCGGCCCCATTTGCGCGAGCCGGTGTCCATGTAGAAGCCGAAAAAGGCGTCCCAGTGGTCCTCGGTGATCTCGGCCCCGGTGAGCGCCAGGACCTCCACCTCCGCCTGGGCGTCGCGCCGTTCGCGACGGATGGTCTTGCGCCGGCCTGACGACAAGGCGCCCAGGAAGCCCTCGAAGTCGGCGTAGCCGCGATTCTCCCAATGGTATTGCTGGCCCTGGCGCAGGGAGAGCCCCTGCCCCGCCATCCACTCGCCCTCGGCCTTGGTCGGGAAGTTCACATGCAGGGACGAGGCGTCATAGCGCTCGCAAAGCGCCAGCGCGCCGCCCAGCAGGATCGGCCAGGCCTCCAGCGGATCCACGTCCGGCCGCACCAGCAGCCTGGGCCCCGTGGCCGGGGTGAAGGGCGCGGCCGAGACCAGCTTGGGGTAGTAGCGCCCGCCGGCCCGCTCATAGGCGTCGGCCCAGGCGTGGTCGAAGACATATTCGCCCTGGCTGTGGGACTTCAAGTAGAGCGGCATGACCGCGGCGACCCTGCCCGCCTCGTCCTCCACCGATAGGTGGTGCGGCCCCCACCCCGCCCGCTCCAGGGCGCAGCCGGATTCCTCGGCGATGTCAAGGAAGTCGAAGGCCATGAAGGGATTGGCGTTGTAGGCCGGGTTGGTGGCGCAGGCCTCCCACGACTCACGCCCGATCTCCGCGATCCGGCGGCTGACCTTCACCGCCGCCTTCAGGCTCACGCGGCGAAGCCCTCGAAGATCAGGTTGTCGCAGTGGGGCTTGATGGCCTCCCACTGGTCGGGATCACGCACCGTCCAGGCCACCACCGGCATGCCCTTGTCGCGGAAGGCCGCGGCGCGCGGGTCGTCGACCATGTCCAGGCTGAGCGCCAGGAAGTGCGGCCGAGCGATGGCCACATGCTCCAGCCGGGCGAAGGCCTCGCGCTGTTCCTCGGCCAGGTGCGGCGCACGCTTGTAGTTGTAGCTGTCCAGGCCCCGCAGCACGCCGGGGAATCGGTCGGCGAACCAGGCGTGGGAATAGGGATTGAACCCGATCACGCAGACCGGGCCCACGTGGTCGATGAGGATGTCATGCACCCGCTGTTCCAACGGGCCGACCTCGCCGAACGGTGTCTTCAACTCCACATGCACCATGGCCCGCTGGCCGACGATCGCCAGGGTGTCCATAAGGGTCGGGATCGGCTCGTCGGTTCCCTTCAGTCGAAGTTCGGCCAGGTCGGCGGCGGTGCGGTCGCGCACCCGCCCCTTGGCTCCCGTCATCCGCTCCAGATCATCGTCGTGGAAGACCATGGCCTCGCCGTCGGCCGAGAGCTGAACGTCCAGTTCGATGCCGTAGCCGGCTTTGCAGGCCGCCTGGAAGGCGCCCAGCGAGTTCTCTGGCGCGCCGTTCTTGGTCCAGAGGCCGCGATGGGCCACCGGCGGGTGGAACAGGAAGTCCCAGGCCTCGCCGAACTGTGTGTTCACGCGACCTCCACCACCGCGTCGACCTCGACGGCGAAGTTCATCGGCAGGCGATAGACCCCGACGGCGGAGCGGGCGTGCTTGCCGGCGTCGCCGAAGGCCGCGACCATCACGTCGGAACAGCCGTTCACCACCTGCGGGATATCGAAGAAGGTCGGGCCGGCCTGGACGAAGCCGCCCAGCTTGACCACCCGCACCACCCGGTCGAGGTCGCCGTCGCACGCGGCCTTCATCTGGGCCAGCAGGTTGATCCCACAGAGCCGCGCCGCAGCCTTGGCGGTCTCGGCGTCCACGTCCTCGCCGACGATCCCGCGCACGCCGCCCGAGGCGTCGACCGAGACCTGGCCGGAGATATGGACGATCGAACCTGCCCGAACGAACGGCACATAGTTGGCGACCGGGGGATTGGGCTGCGGCAGGACGATGCCGGCGGCGGCGAGGCGTGCTTCGACTTGAGACATGGGTGAAGGTCTAGCGCCCGGCCCCTTCCCGGAAAAGAGAAAAGGCCCACGCCGTTTCCGGCGTGGGCCTCTTCAGGGTCAGCCGCGCTAGTACGCAGCGCGGCTGAGGGAGACTCTAGATCTTAGCGGGCGGCTTGCAGGCGTTCGACGGCGGCGGTCACGCGCTCGTTCAGCGGCTTCATGCTGTCCTTCACCGAAGCCGAGACAATCTCGGACATCTTGCCCACTTCGGCCATGTAGGCTTCGAGAGCGGTCTTGGCGAAGGAGGTCTGCAGTTCGACCACTTCCTGGATGGACTTGGCGCCCGACAGCGACTTGGCGGCGGCCACCTGGTCTTCCACGGCCTTCTTGGAATAGGCCATGGCCTGGGCGCCCAGGGCTTCAGCGCCCTTGGTCGAGGCGGTCACCGAGGCGATGACGGCTTCCAGGTTCTTCTTGGAATGGGCGTTGACTTCGTTCAGCGAAGCCAGGGACTTCTCGACGGCGTCCTTGAACGCGACGTTGCCGGCGGTGGTGAACTGCTCGACAGTGTTCTTGACGGTTTCGGCGGCGGCCATGGGATATTCTCCTGAGGTCGATTGTGGGGGGCGGCGGACGCCGCAATGCAAACTGGGCAGGGGGCTGCTTTGAACTCGCAGCCTATTTCTCATGTTGCAGTGCAGCAGTCAAGAGCTTTTTGTGCAGTGCAGCATCGCCTTCTGCGCGAGCGATCACGGCAGTGTTGATCGGCAAAACCGCGACAAATGGGCTCGTTCAACGCTTGTTTACCCTCGCGCAAGGTCCACCCTGTCATGCTAGGGTTCTTGTAAGGCGGCCGGGGGGTCGCCCAACCCTTTGATTCGACGGACGAACCGCCCATGTTCGAGCGCGCCCGCCGCCTGTTTGTCGCCCTTGGTCTCGCGGTCGCCACCGCGTTCGCACCCTTGGCCACGACCGCGCAGGCTCAAATCCCCTACCTGTCGCTGCCTTCCAGCCAGCCGAAGTACGCGGCGGTGGTGGTCGACGCCAAGACCGGGGAGGTGTTGTACGCCAAACGCGCGGACAGCCCGCGGTATCCCGCCTCGATCACAAAAGTGATGACGCTTTACCTGGCCTTCGAGGCGCTCGCCTCAGGCCGGCTGAAGCTGGACGACCCGGTCATGATCTCGCCGCGCGCCGCGGCCCAGGCGCCGACCAAGCTAGGCCTGGCCGCGGGCCAGACCCTGACTGTTGAAGAAGCCATGTCGGCCATGGCCACCAAGTCGGCCAACGACATCGCCGTGGCCCTGGCCGAAAAGCTGGGCGGCTCGGAAGCCCGTTTCGCCGCCATGATGACCCTGCGCGCCCAGGAGCTGGGAATGCAGAACACCCGCTTCGTCAACGCCTCGGGCCTGCCCGACAGCCGCCAGATCTCCACCGCCCGCGATATCGCCATCCTGTCGCGCGCCGTGATGCGCGACTATCCGCAGTACTACGGCCTGTTCAGCACCAGGTCGTTCAGCTTCCGCGGCGTCTCGATGCGCAACCACAACGGCATGCTCAACACCATGCCGGGCGTGGATGGGATCAAGACCGGCTACACCAACGCCTCGGGCTTCAACATCGCGGTCTCGGCGGTGCGCAACAACCGCCGCCTGATCACCGTGGTCCTGGGCGCCCCCTCCACAGCCTGGCGCAACAACAACGCCACCCAGCTGCTGACCACCGGCTTTGAGGTCATGGCCCGCCGTGATCGCGGCGAGAACATCACCGTGGCGCAGAACTATTTCGAGCCGCCGCCGCTCGGCCAAACCATGCAGCGCAGCATCGAGCAGGGCGACAACGACACCGAAGGCGCGAAGATCATGCTCGCCTCGGCCGCGTCCAGCGCCTCGGCTTCCAAGGTCAAGATCGTCGAGCCGTCCAAGAGCGCCCTGCGTGGCGACAAGAAGGACAGCGACAAGAAAGCCTCGAAGAAGTCGGGCAAGTGGGCCGTCCAGGTCGGCGCCTTCAAATCCAAGTCCGACGCCAAGGAACAGCTGACCTTCGTCACCAAACGCTTCGGCAAGATCTTCGGCGACGCCGACGGCTCGGTCGGCAAGGGCGGCGGCAAGTACCAGGCCCGGTTCACCGGATTCAACGAATCGGCCGCCAAGGGCGCCTGCCAGGCCCTCAAGGCCAAGCGCCTGGCCTGCATGGTCGTCCGGCCGGCCTAGAGCCGCCCTAGTTGCTCCCCCTTTGGGAGAGCTGTCGGCCGGTTGGCCGACTGAGGGCGACTTTGACTCTTGTCTGGGGACTTCAACCCCCTCCACCGCTTCGCGGTCCCCCTCCCCCAAATCGCGCTGCGCGCTGGGGGAGGACCTGAGGAATCTACTTCTTCAGAAGCCTGTCCCGTGCGGCGTTGAGCTGCGCGGCCAGGCCGCTGGTGCCGCCCTTGTCGGGGTGGGCCATGCGCATCAGCCGCGTATAGGCCGCCTGGATCTCCTCGGCAGACGCGTCGGGCGAGACCCCCAGGATCGAGCGGGCCTCCGAATCGCTGAGCTTGCCTGCGAGCGACGGGACGCCAAGGCCGGTCCGGCGGGTCGAGACGGCCAGCCACAGGCCCATGACCACCAGCACGATCGACTTGCCCCAGCCGCCCCGCACGCCGACATAGGCGGCCGCGGCGAAACAGGCGAGCGCCAGCACCCCGGCGAGAAACCGCCATTCCCGACGCTTTAAGACGGGCTTCCCTCGGCTGGCCCAGATGAACAGCGCCAGCGCCGCGCAGCCGATGGCGATATAGGTCATCCTATTGGGCGGCCAGCAGCTCGTCGCCCGAGGTCAGCCCCAGGGAGCCCATCAGCGCCCGCAGCTCCTGGCGCGCGGCCACGTGCTGCAGCGACATGGCCACCGGCCGGATGGTCGGCGATAGGTCGGCGATGGTCAGGCCGAAGGGGAAGAGCTCACGATAGATCACCCGGTCGCGCAGGCCCGGGCCGACGCGAAAGCCGACGCGGCGCGACAGGGCCTGGACCCGTTCGTCCAGCCGCTTGCGGTTGCGCGCCTCGGTGGGCGCCAAGCGGTTGCGCAGCACCACCCAGTCGATCGACTTGCCGCTGGCGGCGGCCTTGACCTTGCGGCTGTTCCAGACGGTCTCGGAATAGAGGCTGGGGCGCTTCAGATCGAGGGTCACCGGATCGACGATGCCCAGCATGTCGAAGTCCACGAAGCTGTCGTTCATCGGCGTGACGATCAGGTCGGCCAGGCCGTGGGCGGCGCGGCTGATCGCCGTGTCGCCGCCGGGGGTGTCGATCAGCACATAGTCAGCCTGGTTCGACACCTTTTCGAAGGCGTCCTCGAAGTGGGCCATGGCCTCGGCGTCGGGGACGCGGGCGAGTTCGGCGGCCAGGTGGTGCTCAACCGGCATCGGCGCGCTGACGCCGTTGGCCGCCAGCCAGGCGGCGCGGTGGGCGAAGAAGTGGCCCATGGACTGTTGGCGCAGGTCCAGGTCCAGGATCGCCACGCGACCCCCGCCATGCAGCAGCCCCGTCGCGAGATGGATCGCGATGGTGGACTTGCCCGCCCCGCCCTTCTCGTTGCCGACGACGATCACCTTGGCCTGCGCCATCGAACCCCAGCTCCAGTTGATTCTAGAGGTTAACAGGAGCCTCAGGCCCGACGCGGCGTCAACGCGCGGTTGGTCGCGGGCTGTGGATGGAATGGACGTTCGTGGCCCGGCGCGCCATAAGCCGCCTCTCCCATCGCCCCCGGAGCCCCTCCCATGACCGCCATCGCCACCGTCCGCACCGTCGCCGACCTGCGCGCCGCCGTGGCCGCCTGGAAGCGGTCGGGCGAGCGGGTGGCCATGGTCCCGACCATGGGCGCCCTGCATGAAGGGCATCTCTCGCTGGTGGCCCTGGCCAGGACCAAGGCCGAGCGGGTGGTGGCCTCGATCTTCGTCAATCCGACCCAGTTCGGCCCCAATGAGGACTTCGACGCCTATCCCCGCGGCGAGGCGCGCGACGCCGAGCTGCTGTCCGCCGCCGGCTGCGACCTGCTGTTCGCCCCCACGGTGGCCCAGATGTACGCCCCAGGTTTCTCCACCAGGATCGACGTCACTGGGGTGTCCGAGCCCCTCGACGGCGCGGCCCGGCCCGGCCATTTCGGCGGCGTCGCCCTCATCGTCGCCAAGCTGTTGATCCAGTGCGGTCCCGGCGTGGCGGTGTTCGGCGAGAAGGACTACCAGCAGCTCCAGGTCATCAAGCGCCTGGTCGCCGACCTGGACATCCCGGTCGAGGTGATCGGCGCACCGACGGCCCGCGCCGCCGACGGCCTGGCCCTCTCCTCCCGCAACGCCTACCTGACCGCGGCCGAGCGCGAGATCGCCCCGGCCCTGGCCGCCGCCCTCACCGAAGCCGGCCGCCGCCTCCGCGCCGGCGAAAGCGTCGAGCGGGTCGAGGCCACGGGCTTGGCCGCCTTGGAACGCGCCGGCTTCCAGAAGATCGACTATTTCGAGGTCCGCCGCCCCGCCGACCTGTCGCGCCTGGGCCCCGGCCCCATCGAGGGCGAGGCCCGCATCCTGGCCGCCGCCCACCTGGGCAAGACCAGGCTGATCGACAACATGGCTGTCGACTGACGGCGTTCGTTTTTCTCAGCACGGTCAAAAAGTCGCGCTAACGTGGCGGTCTCACGGGAGCGACCGTCATGTCCGCCACACCCTCCTCCGATACGCATTCTTTGGGCACGGTCGACGCCGTCGTCGTCGGCGCCGGCTTCTCCGGCCTCTACATGCTGCACAAGCTGCGCGAACTGGGCCTGTCGGCACGGCTGTTCGAGGCGGCGAGCGGAGTTGGCGGCACCTGGTGGTGGAACCGCTATCCCGGCGCCCGAGTCGATATCGAGAGCATGGAATATTCCTATTCCTTCTCCGAGGAGCTGGAGGCCGAATGGGAGTGGAGCGAGCGTTACGCCACCCAGCCCGAACTCCTGGCCTATCTCGACCACGTGGCCGAACGCTTCGACTTGAAGCGCGACATCCAGTTCGACACCCGCGTCACCGCCGCCAGCTTCGACGAGACCGTCAATCGCTGGATGGTCGAGACCGATCGTGGCCACCGGGTCTCCGCCCGCTATTGCGTGATGGCCACCGGCTGCCTGTCAGTGGCCAATGTCCCGGACTTCCCGGGCCTGGAGAGCTTCACGGGCAAGACCTATCAGACCGGCTGCTGGCCCCATGAGGGCGTCGATTTCACCGGCCAGCGAGTGGGCGTGATCGGCACCGGGTCCTCGGCCATCCAGTCGATCCCGAGGATCGCCGAGCAGGCGGCCCACCTGTACGTCTTCCAGCGGACACCGAACTTCAGCGTGCCGGCCCATAACGGCCCCTTCGATCCCGCCTTCCTCGCCGACTGGAAGGCCAATCGCGCCCAGTATCGCCGGGAGGGCCGCGAGAACGGCTTCGGCATCCGGGCGCTGGACACCTCCGAGCAACTGGCCGTGGAGACCCCGCCTGAGGAGCGCCAACGGATCTATGAGGATCGCTGGGCGCGCGGCGGCTTCAGCCTGGTGGGCGCCTTCGCCGATCTGATCTTCGATCCGGCCGCCAACGCCACCGCCGCCGAGTTCGTAGGCTCCAAGATCCGCGAAATCGTCAAGGATCCGCAGGTCGCCGAAGCCCTGTTCCCTAAGTCCTATCCGATCGCCACCAAGCGCCTCTGCGTCGACACCGACTACTACGCCACCTTCAACCGCGACAACGTCACCCTGGTGGCCGTCGCCGCCGCCCCGATCGAGGCCGTCACGTCCGCGGGCCTGCGGACCACCGACGCCGAGTACGAGCTCGACTCCATCGTGTTCGCCATCGGTTTCGACGCCATGACCGGGGCGCTCAACAGCATCGACATCCGCGGGCGCGGCGGCGTGGCGCTGAAGGACCGCTGGGCCGAGGGGCCTCGCACCTATCTGGGACTGATGGTCGCGGGCTTCCCGAACCTGTTCATTGTCACCGGACCCGGCAGCCCCTCGGTGCTGTGCAACATGGCGGTGGCCATCGAACAGCATGTTGGCTGGATCGCCGATTGCATCGCCCATCTGAGCGGAGGCCAGCTCGCCGCCATCGAAGCCACCGACGAAGCCCAGGACGCCTGGGTCGCCCATGTTAATGAGGTGGCGGAGATGACCCTCTATCCCCTGGCCAACTCCTGGTACATCGGGGCCAACGTCCCCGGAAAGCCGCACGTCTTCATGCCCTATATCGGCGGCTTCCCGGCCTATCGCGAGAAATGCGAACAGGTCGCCGCCGGCGGCTACGAGGGTTTCGCCCTGTCGTCGGCGGCGTCCTAGCGCCTACCAGGCCCCCGCTTCCCGCAGGCGCCGCGCCAGGTCGGTGGGGATGTCGCCGTCGGCGGCGTTGGCTAGGTCCGGCGGGGCGTCCTTGGGCTCAAGATAGCGCCAGCCCTGGAAGGCCCGGCGCGGGGTCGGGGCCACGCGGACCAGGTTCGGATCGACCGTCACCTCGCAGCGCGCCGTGACTCCCTCGCCCACCGTGGTCACCGCCAGGATCGGCTGGCGGCAGAGGATCACGCCGCGGAACACCCGATAGAGCGAGCCGCCGTCCAGCAGGTCGGCGGCTCGCTTGGGCGTTTGGCGGGTGCGCATGATCCAGGGCTCGCTCGGGTCCTTATGCCAGTCGAGCAGGTCCTGGATAGTGTCGCAGCCGACCACTAGCTTGATCAGGTGCAGGCTCACCGGGCGTCAGACCGCCCAGCTGGGCTTGCGCTTGGCGAGGAAGGCGCGGACGCCCTCCTGCCCTTCCTCGCCCACGCGGGCGCGGGCGATCCGCTTGGCGGTCTCCTCCATCACGTCCTCGACCGGGCGATAGGCGACATCGTCGACCAACTTCTTGGAGGCCTCGACCGCGCCGGGAGCGCAGGCCGTCATCTCGGCGGCGATGCGATCGCGCGCGGCGTCGAGGGCGGCGGCGTCGGCCACGACCTCGGTGACCAGGCCGATCTTGTCGGCATGGGCGGCGTCGAACACCCGGCCAGTGGCGAACAGACCCCGGGCCTGCCGCGGGCCGATGGCCTCCACCACATAGGGGCTGATGGTGGCGGCGATCAGGCCCAGGCGCACCTCGGAGAAGCTGAACTTGGCGTCCGCCGTGCAGACGGCCAGGTCGCAGGCCGCGGCGAGCCCCGCCCCACCGCCGAAGGCGCCGCCCTCGACCAGGGCCACCGTCAGGGCCGGCATGTCGCGCAGGCTCTTCAGCATCACGGCCATGGCGAGCGCATCCTCGCGGTTGTCGGACTCGCTCCTCTCGATGGCGTCGCGCATCCATTCCAGGTCGGCCCCGGCGCTGAACGTGCCGCCGGCTCCGCGCAGGAACACCACCCGCACGCCCTCGGCGCCCTGCAGGGTCTCGAAGGCCTCGTGCAGGGCGGCGATCAGGTGGTCGTCGAAGGCGTTGCGGCGCGCGGCGCGGTTCAGGGTCACGGTGGCGACACCCTCCGGCGTCGCCTCGATCAGGACGAGCCTGGAGGCCGCGTCGGTGTCGGGGACCTCGACCAGGGGGTCGGCGATGGGATTGGTCATGCTGCGCACTCCTATGGCGCTATTAGAACGCCGAACTGGGCGTGGAGATCAGGCCAAGCCATAGCGGGCGGCGGCGACGCAAGCTAGGCTCCCCGCGTGGCCAGACTGCCAGACATTCCGTCCGACTCGGCGCTGGCGCGCCTCTTCAATCAGGAGCGCGCTCAAGGCGACGCCACGTGGTTCTCCCTGCCCGGCGGGGCGACCCTCTACAAGGCCGGCGAACCGGCCGAACACCTCTATCTGGTGCGCGCCGGGAGGCTCGGCGCCTTTCGCCGCGACGATGGCGGCGAGACCCAATTCCTGGGGGTGATCCGCCCCGGTGAGCCGGCCGGGGAGATGTCGCTGATCGCCGGAGCGCCGCACTCGGCCCAGGTGGTGGCCCTGCGCGATTCCGAGATCTTCGCCCTGCCCCGCGACGCTTTCTTCGAGGCTTGCGACGCCGACGGCTCGGTGATGATCGAGCTGGCCAAGCTGATGATCCTGCGCTCGCGCCAGGCGGCCACCAAGGCGTCGGTGGGCGTGCCCTCGGTGTTCGGCTTCGTCTGCACGGGCGAACCCACGCCGCTGCGCGCCCTGGTGGACAAGATCGGCCGCGAAATCGGCCGGCTCGGCTATTCGGTCACCGTGGTCGGCGCCGAGGCCCAGCACGCCCCCACCGAATGGTTCTCCGAGGTCGAGCGCGACTACCAGGTGGTGCTCTATGTGGCCGAGGCCGACGATCAGGGCTGGCGCCAAGTGGTGGGCCGCCAGGTCGACCGGCTGTTCCGGGTCGGCAAGGGCGACACCGCGCCGCCGAAGGATGGGGTCGCCCCCGAACCGCTGCAGGCCCAGCGCCTGGTCGACCTGATCCTGATCCAGAAGAAGACCGCCCAAACGCCCAGGGGCTCCGAGGCCTGGATCGCCGCGGCCCAGCCCGCCCGCCTGTTCCACCTGCGCCGCGACAACAGCGAGGACATCAAGCGCATCGCCCGAGTGCTCACCGGGCAGTCGGTGGGCCTGGTGCTCTCGGGCGGTGGAGCGCGGGCCTACGCCCACGTGGGCGCGATCCAGGCCCTGCGCGAGCGCGGGGTGCCAATCGACTTCGTCGGCGGCTCATCCATGGGCGCGATCATCGGTGCGGGCCTGGCCCTGGGCTGGGGAAGCGAGGAGATGGACGTCCGCATCCGCGACGCCTTCGTCAACACCAGCCCCCTGGACGACATCGCCCTGCCCTTGCTGGCCATGACCCATGGGGGCAAGGTCAAGGAGCGCCTGGCCCAGCACTTCGGCGACACCCAGATCGCCGACCTGTGGCTGCCGTTCTTCTGCGTCTCCTCGGACCTGACCACCGGCACCTATCATCTGCACAAGAGCGGGCTGCTGCGCGACGCCCTGCGCGCCTCGATCGCCCTGCCGGGCGTCATGCCGCCGGCCACCACCGAGGACGACCACGTCCTGGTCGACGGGGCGGTGATGAAGAACTTCCCGGCCGACGTGATGCGCATGTCCCAGGTCGGCCCGATCGTCGGCGTCGATGTCAGCCGCGGCCGTTCGATCATGGCCGACGACGTGGCCCGCCCGGCCTCGGTCTGGCGTTGGCTCTGGTCAGGCGAGTGGCGCAAGGGCCCGCCCATCGTCTCCCTGCTGATGCGAGCCGCCACCGTTTCCACTGGACGCGACCTGGCCGCGGCGCGGGAGGCCACCGACGTGCTGGTTACGCCGGACGTGACCGGAGTCGAGATCCGCGACTGGTCCGCCTACGATCCCGCCGTGGCCGCCGGCTACAAGGCCACCCTCGAGGCGCTCGACAAACTCACCCGGCCCGTCACCGAGCTGCGTCAACGCGCAAGTGACCGGAACATTCGAAAGTGATGTTTGCGACTCGGGAATTCCGCCCCCATATTGGGGGTCCTGTTCAATCAGCTGAAAGGAGGTGACCAGTGTCTCATTGTCTTCATCCGCAAGTGGAAACCGCGACCTGGGCTTCCGCTTACGAGGTCTCCAAGTAAGCGACTGGGTTTCGGGACCGCGACGCGGTCCGACAATGGAAGGGCCGGCCCCGACAATGGGCCGGCCCTTCGCATGTCTGGAGGCTATTTCCAGCCGGCCTTGCGGGCGGCGATCTCCTGGGGCCGGTCGAGGGGTTCGCCCACGATCATGACGTCGACGGCTTCCAGCACCGCCGGCGGGGTCGCCGAGGCGGCCATCCGATAGTCGCCCCTCCCGCCCGGCGGCGCGGTGGGCGCATCGGCGGCCATTCGCACGCTCCAGCCCTGCTCGCGCCGACAAGCGACGCCGGCCGTCCGGTCGATCTGGAAGGTCCGGCAGGCCTGGCCGCCGCTGTCGCGGAAGCTGAACCCCACGTGCACCAGGCCCGCCTCGCCCGAGAGTTTACGGTCCAGGGCCACGGTCAGGGCCGCCGATGCGGGCTGACCCGCCCTGGGCGCGGTTTCGAAGGGCTTGGTCCGGATCATGCCGAAGGCCTGGGCCACGAGCAGCCCCACCACCAGGCATGCCGCCGCCGCGGCCCAGGCCGGCAACCGCGAAGGTTTCGCGGGCGCAGGCGCCACGGGCCCGCCGCGGGGTTTCTTGAAATCGAGCTTGATGATCTCGGCGCTACGGGCGCTGGCTTCCACAGCCTGGCGCAGCCGCTCGGGAACCGGCTCGGTGAGGACGTCGCCCAGGGCGCGGGCTGCGACAGCGCGCAGGTGGCTCTCGCGCACGATCCTGGCGCCCAGGGCCGGGTCGGCCGCCACGGCCGCGTCCACGGCGGCCACGCCTTCCGCGTCCAGTTCGCCGTCCACATAGCGGGCGATCATCTCGTCGGTGATCTTGCTCATGCCGCGCTCCCCTCGCCGCCCAGGCGGGCCAATATCGCATTGCGTCCCCGGACCAGGCGGCTGGTCAGGGTGCCTTCCGGGGTCTCCAACACCGAAGCGGCCTCTCGATAGGATAGCCCCTCGACCAGCACCAGGGCCACAGCCAGGCGTTGGTCTTCCGGCAAACGCATCAGTTCGCGCTCCACCTCGGCCACCTCCAGCCGCCGCTCGGCCCGCGCCGCGCCGTCATCGCCGATCCCAAGCCCGGCCGCCTCGGGGGCCAGCACGACATCGCGGCGCTTGCGGGCGCGGGTCTCGTCGATCCAAGCGTTCTTCATGATCCGAAACATCCAACTGTCCAGGCGCGTCCCGGGCGTCCACTGGTCTTCGCGCATCAA
Source organism: Phenylobacterium sp. (assembly GCF_030697925.1). Classification (GTDB taxonomy): domain Bacteria; phylum Pseudomonadota; class Alphaproteobacteria; order Caulobacterales; family Caulobacteraceae; genus Phenylobacterium. Next base: position 15,975 of record NZ_JAUYOJ010000138.1, read on the forward strand.
GGCCCGCTCCACGGTGATCTGCACCAGATCGTCGGCGTCGGACCTATCGCGGGTCAGGACCCGGCCGAAACGACGCAACCGTGGCAGCAGCTCGACCATTTCCTGCTGAAACGCGTTCAAGACTCGCCTCTGTCTAAGGATGGAACGTCCGCCGCACGGCGTTTCATCCCAAAAAGCGGACTTATGCCGCCGCCCATTTCGGATCGAACCATGACCGTACGCCAAACCCGAGTCCTGAAGACCTCAACGCGCCAGAACCGCATACGGCCATGGTTGGCTGGGGCCCTGGGCGCCATCGCGTTCTGCGCTCCTGCCCAGGGTCAGATCATCGGCGGCCTGCCGCTTCCGACCCAGGCCCTACCCTCCGCCGGCCTGCCCGACATCTCGGGCGTCCGGCCCCTGCCTCGGACCGATCGGCTGGCGGCGCCGGTCCGAGGCCTGACCACCCGGGTCCTGACCCAGGCGCGGAGGCTCGGCCTCGACGCCCTGGTGCGGGAGAATCCCACCCTGCTGGAGGTCGACGACCAAGGCGCGGCGGTGGTGCGCGGCGAGATCCTGGCGCTCTCGCCGTCCCCGGAGGCCCTGACGCGCCTACGGGCGGCCGGGTTCACGGGCGGGCGAGACCTGGACGCGGGCGAGCTCGACCTCGGGCTGACCGTGCTTGCCCCGACGTCTGGCCTGTCGGCCCGCCAGGCCGTGGCCGAGGCGAGGCGGCTTGATCCCGGCGGACAGTACGACTTCAACCATCTCTATTCCGACGCCGGCGGCGGTGCGGGACCCGCGCCGGCTCCCGCCAACCGATCCGCGCCGGCCGCGAACTCCATACGGGTCGGCCTGGTGGACGCCGGAGTGGACGCCCGCCACCCGGCCCTGCGCGGCGCCCGGGTCGAACAGCGTGGCTTCGCGCCGGGCGGGGTGCGCGCCCATGGCCACGGCCTGGCCACCGCCGCCCTTCTGGTCGGCCGGCAGGACCGGTTCCGCGGCGCGGCGCCGGGCGCGACCCTCTATGTGGCCGACGTTTATGGCAACACGCCGGTCGGTGGATCAGCCGACGCCCTGGTCCAGGGCCTGGCGTGGATGGCCCGGGCGCGGGTTGCGGTGATCAATGTCAGCCTGGTGGGCCCGCCCAACCTGGCTCTGCAGGCCGCCGTGCGGGCGCTGAACGCGCGCGGCCACTTGATCGTAGCGGCAGTGGGCAATGATGGCCCCGCCGCCCCGCCGCTCTATCCCGCCGCCTATCCGGGCGTCGTCGCGGTGACCGCCGTGGACGGCCGCCGCCGCATCCTGCCTGAGGCGGGCCGGCCAGCCCGTATCGACTTCGCCGCGCCAGGGGCCGACATGGCGGTTCCGGCCGTGGACGGCGGCTTCGTCGCGGTTCGCGGCACTTCCTTCGCGGCCCCGCTCGTGGCCGGAAGCCTGGCGGCCCTGCTCCCAGCGCCTGATCCGCGCAGCGCGGCGTGGGCGAGAGCCGCCCTCGCCGGTCGGGCGTTGGACCTGGGGCCTCCGGGACCCGACCGCACCTACGGCCAGGGCCTGGTGGGCTTCGATCTGGTGGCCCGCCCCAGCGCCGTCGCGGCCCGAGGCCTGCTGACCAGGCGCTGATTTTTTGCCTGAAGCCGGGATGAAACCGAAAGGCGTCGTCGTTGAACCCTGCGAGAGGCGGTCAAGGCCTCGAAACCGCAGGAGATCAACATGCGCAAGACCACACTTCTCGCCGCCATCGCCACGGCCAGCCTGGCCTTCGCCGGAGCGGCCAACGCCCAGTTGCTGGGCGGAACGCTCGGCGGGTCCGGCTCGGCCGTCGGCGGCGTCACCGGCGGCCTCGGCGGGCTGGGCGGGCTGACAGGCCAGGCCTCGGGCTCGCTGACCGGTTCGGGCGCCCTGCGCGGTGACACCAGCCAGCTGGGTTCGCGACTCGACGAGGCGCGTGACACCACCCGTTCGACCAAGCGGGCGGCGGCCCGCGCCGCCCGCGACGCCACCGCCCAGGCCGCGCGACAGGCTGAGGCGGCCGACGCTCAGGCCCAGGGGGGCCTCGGCGCGGCCCTGGACGCCTCGACCCGTGGTGTGGACGCCGGAGCCGGCGGCCAGGCCTCCGGCGGCGGCTCGACCTCGGCCTCCGACACGAACGCCACGGGCGACGCGCAGGCCTCGGGCGGCGCTTCGCGCCAAGGCGTCAAGGCCTCGGCCAGCGCCGACGGCTCGGCGCAGGGTGAGGTAAAGGGCCCTCGCTAGCCTAGCCCTGACGGATCGCTGAGGATCGCGGCGCGCAACTGGAGAGGCTCGCAAGAGTGCGCGACGTGGTCCTGCAGTGGAAAGGCCGCCGGGGGTTCCCTCGGCGGCCTTTCGCTTGGCTCATTACCTTCGAAGTCATGGAGCCCGGATCGCGGCCTCGCTATGGTCGCGGCATGAGCATGTCATCTGCAGCCGCGGTGGGCGACCACCTCCGGGAGTGGCGCCAGCGCCGCCGGTTGAGCCAACTCGATCTGGCCCTCGACGCCGATATCTCCACCCGCCACCTCAGCTTCCTCGAGACCGGCCGGGCCCAGCCCAGCCGCGACATGGTCCTGCGCCTGGCGGACCAGCTCGAAATTCCGCTTCGCGAGCGCAATGTGATCCTCGTCGCGGCCGGCTTCGCGCCGGTCTTCCCGCAGCGGCCCCTGGACGATCCGGCCCTGGCCGCCGCCCGCCGGGCCGTGGACATCATCCTCAAGGGCCACGAACCCTTCCCCGCCCTGGCCGTCGACCGTGGCTGGAACCTGATCAGCGCCAACCGCATGATCCCGTTGATGCTCGACGGGATCGATCCCGAGTTGTTGGCCGCGCCGACGAACGTCCTGCGCCTGACCCTTCACCCCAAGGGCCTGTCGTCGCGGGTGGCCAACCTGCACGAATGGCGCGCCCACCTGCTGGACCGCCTGCGCCGGGAGGTGGAACTGACCGCCGATCCGCGATTGAGCGAGCTGCTGACCGAGCTGAAGGCCTATCCGATCCCCGGCCGCCAACCGCGGCGTAAGGCCTCGGACGAATATGGCGGGGTGGCGATCCCCTTCCAGCTCAACACCCCGGCCGGGGTATTGTCGTTCTTCAGCACCACCACCGTGTTCGGCACGCCCGTGGACGTGACTTTGCAGGAACTGACCCTGGAGACCTTCTTCCCGGCCGACACGACCACCGCCGAGGCCCTGCGGGTCCTAGCCGGAACCTTGGGCTAGAACGCTACGCAGGCCGGCTGGGTGACCAGCATCACCGAGTCCTGGTGGAACTTGCGGACATAGGCCCGGCGCGCCTCGTTCAGCTTGCCGTCGGAATCGCCCTTTAGGGGCAGAACCAAGACGACCACCTTGGAGGCCTCGCGGATCATCCTGTTCTCGTCGCCTCTCCACTGGCCGCCGCCGTCAAGGACGGTGAGGCCTTCGGGGAAGCGCGGGGTCAGCTCCTGGTCCACGAAGGCGCGGAAGTCAGCCTCCGAGACGCCGGGCTTGTGGCCGATATTGCGGCCGAAAAAGAGCTGGGCTGTACGCATGGGCTCCTGGCCCACAGGACAGGCCGGACCGCTCAGGCTGGCGCAACCGCCGAGCGTCAACAGGGCCAAGCAGCAGGACAGGGGAAGGACGCGCGCCATGGGCGCAGCCCTAGCATGGTCCGGCGGCGATGCGGAACTGGCCCGTTACTATTGGTCGCGGTCGTCGTCCTCGGCGCCGATTTCGTCGTCGATCTCGTCCTCGAAGGCATCATCCGGCTCCACCTGCCCCAGACGGTCCAGCAGTTGGTAGACCGCCACGGCGAAGAGCCCGATGCCGATCACGCCGGCGATCCAGGCCAGAGTGTTCAGGTTGTTGACGCCGCTCAGGACGCCCCCGCTGAAGATCCCGATCCCGGCCACAGCCAGGATGGCGGGCGCCAACAGGGAGGGCTTGGCCCGGGCCTGGACCGGCGTCGGCGACGGGGCGTCGGCGGCGGCGGTCTCAACGACGGCTCCCGGCTCGGCTTCGACCGGCATCTCGGTCTCTGGCTCGGTCGCGGGCTCAGGTTCCGGCTCGGCGGGCGCCTCCACGAGATCATTGGCGACCGTCAGCGGGGGATCGAACAGGCTCGGTTCGGTTTCGTTGGCCGGCGCGGGCGTCGCCGGCGCGACGCGGTTCAGCGCCTCGCGGCTGAAGCCTTCCTCGGGCGGCGTGAGCACAAGGGCGTCTGGCGCCTCGGCCCCGGACGCCTCGGCGGGCTCAGGCTCGGCGAAGATGGTCGACAGGCGCGACGTGACCGCTTCGGCGGCGCTCAGGGCCGGGCTGGCCTCATCCTCGTCCGGCTCGACCGGGGCCGGCAGGACCTCGTCGCGCTCGATGAAGGTATGCTGGCCGTCCAGGGGAACGGTCAGGGCCGTGGGGACCTGGCGGGGTACGACGCCTTGCGAATCCATGTCCACATTGGGCGGCAGGATCGGCGTCGGCGCGGGCACGAAGCCACCCGGCGGGGTCAGGAACAGGGTCTTCTCGACAGACCGGCGGCGGACAAGGGCGTCGACCACGATCCGCTCACCGTCGAAATCGGCCTTGCGCCATAGCTCCATGGCGCAGGCGGCCTGCAGAAGTTGCCCTTCGTTCAGGCGGCGCAGGACCGAGGAGCGCTGGAAGTTCTCGACGCCGATATTGAAGGCGAAGGCGACCAGGGCGTCGAACTGGTTCTGGGTCAGCGGGGCGAAGACGTGCTCGTTCACCGCGTGGGCGACGGCGATCAGGTCGTAGAGCAGCAGGGCCTCGGCGTCGCTTTCCGAGACCTCGGCGCCTTCGCGGGCCGTCAGGGTGTGGCCATGGCCGATCGTCCAGCCGCCATTCGGAAGCTGGGCCGACTTGCGGCGATATCCTTCGAACCGCTCGATCAGATCGATCGCGGCGCGGGATATCCGATGACGCGGCTTCATGGTCGACATGACCCATCCTGACACAGGCGCCGAGGCGCTACCCCCTCAGCCGGCAAGATAAAGGCCGATCAGATCAGGATCAGCGCCGCCAGGCCCAGGAAGGCGAAGAAACCTGTGAAGTCTGTCGCGAAGGTGACGAAGACCGAGGACGAGACCGCGGGGTCGCGCCCCATCTTCTCGAGGGCCAAGGGCGCCAGGACGCCGGCCAAGGAGGCCACGAACAGGTTGATGACCAAGGCCAGGCCGAAGGTGACGCTGAGCAGGACATTGCCGAAAAGGGCGTAGACCACCCCGCCGGTGACCACGGCCAGAGCCGCGCCATTGGCCAGGCCGACCACCATCTCGCGGACGACGACCCGGTAGGCGTTGACGTCGGACAGCTCCTTGCTGGCGAGGGCGCGCACCGCCACCGCCAAGGCCTGGGTGCCGGCGTTGCCGCCCAGGGAAGCCACGATGGGCATCAGCACCGCCAGGGTCACCAGCTTGCCGATTTCGCCCTCGAAGGCGCGGATCACCCCGGCGGCCAGGGCGGCGGTGACGGTGTTGACCATCAGCCAGGGCAGCCGGGCGCGGATGATGTCCAGGATGTCGGCGTTGCGGCCGGCGTCGGACACGCCGGCCAGGGCCAGGATGTCCTCTTCGCTCTCGTCCTGGATGACGCCGACGATGTCGTCGACGGTGATCTGGCCCACCAGCCGCCCGCCCGGCTCCACCACGGGGGCCGAGATCAGGTGGTACTTGTCGAAGATGTAGGCCACCTCCTCCTGGTCCATACCGACCGGGATCTCGGTGACGGGCTCCATGATGCTCGCCAGCGGCGTGTCGCGCCGGGCGCGCAGCAGGTGGCTGACCGGACAGGCGCCCACCGGCCTGTAGCTGGGATCGACCACATAGACGTCGAAAAACAGCTCGGGCAGGTCGTCGGCTTCCTTGCGGAAGTGGTCGATGGTCTGGCCTACGGTCCAGAATTGCGGTGCGGCCACCACCTCGCGCTGCATCAGGCGCCCGGCGGTCTCGTCCTCGTAGGAGAGCGAGCTTTCGATGGCCGTCCGCTCGGTCTCTGGCATGGCCGCCAGGACCTGGGCGCGCTTGTCGTCCTCCAGGTCGTCGACCACGTCGGCGGCGTCGTCGGAATCGAGCTCCTCCAGCGCCTTGGCCAGGACCCCAGGCGAGACGGTCTCCAGGACCTCCTCGCGGATGTCGGTGTCGAGTTCCGAGAGGATCTCGGCCAGGGCCTCCGGCGCCAGGTGCGCCAGAATCTCCTCGCGGTAGTCGGCCGACAGGAAACCCATCAGGTCGGCCACGTCGGCCGGGTGCAGGGCGCCCAGCAGCTCGCGCAGGCGCTCGGCGTCGCCGCGATCGGCGGCGTCCACCACCATCGCGACGAAGTCCGGATTTAGGGCGTAGTCCTCGCCGAGCGCGAGGTCTTCCAGGTCTTCTTCCAGCTCAGGAGCGATGTCGTCACGGGCTTCGGACAGGTCGGCCGTTTCGCGGCTCATGCGGACCTCCCTGGACTTTAGGACTGACGGTTTGCTCTATGGCTGTTGAAGACCTTGATTCACTGGTGCGGTCGAGAAGACTCGAACTTCCACGGGTTGCCCCACAGCGACCTCAACGCTGCGCGTCTACCAATTCCGCCACGACCGCTCGTGGTGAGGCG
>NZ_JAUYOJ010000233.1 GCF_030697925.1 Phenylobacterium sp.
GGCCCGCGTCGTTCGGCCCTTCTAGGGCGCTGGACAAAGCCGGCGAACCGGCCAATTTGGCCGCGTGGCACGCGGTCGGTTCATCACCTTCGAAGGCGGCGAGGGCGCCGGGAAATCGACCCAGGTCAAGCGCCTGGTCGAACGCTTGCGCGCGGCCGGCCATGACGTGGTCGCCACCCGCGAGCCCGGCGGCTCAACCGGCGCCGAGGCGATCCGGGATCTGGTCCTGAAGGGCTCGGCCGACCGCTGGAGCCCAGCGACCGAGACCCTGCTGATGTACGCCGCGCGGCGTGACCACATCGAGCGCGCCATCGCGCCGGCCCTGGAGCGCGGCGCCTGGGTGATCTGCGACCGCTTCTTCGACTCCACCCGGGCCTATCAGGGCGGGGCGGGCGGGGTCGCGCCCGGCCTGATCGCGGCCCTGGAGAACCATGTGGTCGCTGATGTCCGGCCCGACCTGACCCTGATCTTCGACCTGCCGGTGGAGGTGGGCCTGGCTCGCGCCGAGACTCACGCCGCCGCCGCCGGTCACGCCGAGACCCGATTTGAGTCCAAGGGCGCGCCCTTCCACGAGCGCCTGCGCGCCGCCTTCCAGGCTATCGCCGCGGCCGAGCCGAACCGTTGCGCCCTGATCGACGCGGCCGACACCATCGAGGGGGTCGAAGCCCAGGTCTGGACGGCGGTCTCCGATCGGCTGGCCGTCCATGGCTGAAGACCATCCCCGCGAGACCTTCACCCTGCAGGGCCACGAGATCGCCGAGGCCGCCTTCGAGGACGCCCGCGAGCGGGGCCGGCTGCACCACGCCTGGCTGCTGACCGGGCCGGAGGGCGTGGGGAAGGCCACCTTCGCCTATCGCGCGGCCCGCCGGCTTCTGGGCGCCCCGCCGCACCCGAGCTATGGGATTCTGGGCGCCTCGCCGGACCATCCGGTGAGCCGCCAGATCATCGCCCACTCGCATCCCGACATCCTGGTGCTGGAGCGGATCGGCGAGGACGGCAAGCCGCGCAAGGTCATCCCCGTCGACGAGGCCCGCAAGCTCTCGGAGTTCTTCTCCAAGTCGCCGGCCACCTCGCCGCATCGCGTGGCGATCATCGACGCCGCCGACGACCTCAACGTCAACGCCGCCAACGCCGTGCTGAAGACCCTGGAGGAGCCGCCGTCGCGCGGCATCCTGCTGCTGGTCTCCCATTCACCCGGCCGGCTACTCCCCACCGTCCGCTCGCGGTGCCGCCGGTTGGCCTTCCACGCCCTGCCGGAGGCGGACGTGGCGTCCTTCGTACAGGCGCGCACCGAGGCCAACGCCGAGGACGCCATCCGGGTGTCGCGGATGGCGGGTGGCGCGCCGGGCCGCGCGGTGGCCCTCTATGCGGCGGGCGCGGTGGCGATCGACGACGCGGCGCGCGAGATCCTGCACAACCTGCCCAAGGTCGACGAAGGCCTGGCCCTGGCGCTCGCCGATCGGTTCCGCGGCGGGGAGGGGGCCCAGCAATTCGCCCTGCTGATCGAGCGGTTGGCCGAGCGGGTGCACGGCCAATTGCGACGCCAGGCGGCTGAGGGCTTCGGCGGTCTTGATCGCTGGGCCTCGGCGTGGGAGACGCTGCAGCGCCTTCCGCGCGAGGTGGAGGCGGTCAATCTCGACCGCGCGGACGCCTTCTTCTCCGCCCTATCCGAGCTGCGCGACGCCGCCCGCGCCTGAGACCCCATGCTGATCGACAGCCACGTCAACCTCCACGCGCCGCAATACGACGAAGACCGCCAGGCGGTGATCGCCCGCGCCCGGGCGGCCGGGATCGGGCTGATGGTCAATATTTGCGACAAGATTCCCAACTATCCGAAGGTCCGGGCGCTGGCCGACCAACCCGACATCTGGTGCACGGTCGGGGCCCATCCGCACGAGGCCAAGGACCACACCGACCTGACCACGGCCCAGCTCGTCGCCTTCGCCGCCGACCCACGCGTGGTGGGGATCGGCGAAACGGGGCTCGACTTCCACTACGATCTCAGCCCGCGTGAGATCCAGGCCGACGTGTTCCGCCAGCACATCGCCGCTGCGCGCGAGACCGGCCTGCCCCTGGTGGTCCACACCCGCGAGGCCGACGAGGTCATGGGCGACATGCTGGAAGAGGCCCATGCGCGCGCGCCGTTCAAGCTGTTGATGCACTGCTACACCTCCGGCGCGGAGCTGGCGGCCCGCATGGCGGCGATCGGGGCCTGGTTCTCGGTGTCCGGCATCGCCACGTTCAAGGCCGCCGCGGATGTCCGCGAGATCATTGCCGACATGCCGGCCGACAGGATCATCGTGGAGACCGACTGCCCATACCTTGCGCCGGTCCCGCACCGGGGACGGCGCAATGAGCCGGCCTATCTGGCGCCCATCGTCCACAAGCTGGCCGAGATCCGCGGCTGGACGCCAGAGGACGCCGAGCGCCGGACCGAGGATGCCTTCTTCGCCCTGTTCGACCGGATTCCCCGGCCATGAGCGCGATGCTGGAGTTCACCATCATGGGCTGCGGCTCCTCGGGCGGAGTGCCGCGCGCCGACGGGGACTGGGGCGCCTGCGATCCGGCCAATCCGAAGAACCGCCGTCGCCGCTGCTCGCTGCTGGTCCGCCGCAGGGGCGAACGAGCAGAGGACGAGACCACTCTGGTGGTCGACACCTCCCCCGACCTGGTCTGGCAGACCTCCGACGCCGGAGCCAAGCGGCTGGACGGGGTGCTGCTGACCCACGACCACGCCGACCAGACCCACGGCATCGACGATGTCCGCGCCTTCGCCATCCGCCAGCGCGCGCGGATCGCCTGCCATGTGGACGCCCCTACGGCGGCGAGCATGCGCCGCCGCTTCGGTTACATTTTCGAGGGCGAGGCCGGGTATCCGGCCATCGCCGACCTGCACGAAATCCCCCGCCACGGCGAGGCCTGGGCGGTGCGCGGGCCATCGGGCGCCATTCCGGTCGTGACCTTCGACCAGGACCACGGCGCTGTGAGGTCGGTCGGCTACCGCTTTGGCAACGTGGCCTATTCCAGCGACGTGGTCGACCTAGACGCGGTCGCGATGGAAGCGCTTGCAGACCTCGACGTCTGGATCGTCGACGCGCTGCGCTGGCGACCGCACCCGACCCACGCCCATGTGGAGCGGACCCTGGATTGGATTGACCGACTGAGGCCGCGCAGGGCGATTCTCACCAACATGCATATCGACCTCGACTACGACGCCCTGGCCGGCCAGCTGCCGGCGGGGGTCGAACCGGCCTTCGACGGCCTGCGATTCGAACATGAACTTCGCGGCGATTTCTGATGATAAGTTTGCCGCTTAGGTTAGGATTCTTAGCGTCGCGGAATGGCTCCAGCCTGAGAGCCATCGTCGGCGCCATCGAGGCCGGGACCCTCGCCGCCGAGCCGCGGCTTGCGGTGAGCAACAACCGCGCCGCCCAGGCTCTGGAATTCGCCCGGGCGCACGGTGTTCCGACCGAGGTCATCGCCACCCAGACCGATCCGGACGCGGCGGACGCGCGGCTCTGCGCGGCGCTGCAGGCCGCCGGCGTCGAGCTGGTGGTGTTGTCGGGCTATCTGCGCCGGCTGGGTCCGCGCACGCTCGGCGCCTATCGCAACCGGGTCCTGAACATCCACCCGGGGCCTCTGCCGCGCTTCGGCGGGGAGGGGATGTATGGTCGCCGGGTGCATGAGGCGGTGATCGCCGCCGGGGCGGCCGAGAGTGGGGTCACCATCCACCTGGTCGACGAGATCTACGACAATGGGCCGTTGGTCGCGGCCCGCGCCGTGCCCCTGGCGGCGGGCGAGACCGCCGACAGCCTCGAGGCCCGGATTACCGAGCTGGAGCCTGCGTTCTTCGTGGACACCCTTCGGCGCGTGGCCAGCGGCGAGCTGATCCTGCCGTCCTAGGCGGTGGGTGAGAGGTCCGCGCGGGCCGCGACGGGCAGGGCGTAGCCCGACGTCCTGGCGCGCTTCTCGCCCTTGGCGATCTCCCGCTTCAGGTCGGCCACATAGGCGTTGAAGTCGACCTGGATGGTGTGGCGCTTGGACGGATAGTACTGGCCCAGATGGCGCTCCTCGTCCTGGGCGGTGACCTTGCGCATCTGGTCGGGGGACGGTGGCAGGTATCGCCCGGCCAGATAGGCCGCCGCCAGCTTGGCCTGCTGTTCGGCGAAGTTGACCAGGGTCGGCAGGGGCTGGGCGAGCGCCATGTAGAACAGGTTCGGGACCTCTGGCTTCATCATCCGCTTGAACAGCGGCAGCCGGTGATCGGCATCCGGCACCAGATCCGCGTCCTCGAAGAACGGAAAGCGCATGTCGTAGCCGGTGGCGAACACGATGGAGTCCACGTCCTCGACGCTGCCGTCGGCGAACCGCACCTGCTTGCCCTCCAGGCGCTGGATGGCCGGCTTGAACTTGATGTCGCCGCAGCCGGCCCGGGTCAGGAACTCGCCGCTCACCGAGGGATGGGCTTCCAACGGCTCATGATCGGGCTTCGGCAACCCGTAGTCTTCCATCCGCCCCAATGACTTCTTGATCACCCCGCGGGCCATGGCCAGGCCCAGCTTGCGGGGGATCCAGGCCGGCGCGCTGGCCTTGTCGGCCGGCTTGCCGTTCATGTACTTGGGCAGTACCCAGACGCCCCGGCGGGCCGAGACCCACAGGTTCCCGGCGATCGGGCGCTGGGCGAGCTCGGAGGCGATATCCATCGCCGAATTGCCCATGCCGACCACGACGATGTTCTTGCCGCGCATGTCCACGGGATCGAACGGGTCGAAATAGGCGTGGCTATGGAAGGCCGGGCCGTCGAACTCGCCCTCGTATTCCGGGATGCGCGGGCTCCAGTGGTGGCCGTTGCAGACGAAGAGCGCGTCGTAGGTCCGGACCTCGCCTGAAGACAGCGTCACCGACCATAAACCCTCGGCGGTGCGTCGGGCCTTCTCCACCGCGGTGTTGAAGGTGATCGTCCCGCGCAGGCCGAAGTGGTCCACATAGTCCTTGAAGTACTGGTGGAGTTGGGCGTGGTGCGGGAAGTCCGGCCAGTCGGCCGGGACGGGATAGTCCTCGAAGGCCAGGCGCCATTTCGAGGTGTCGATGTGCAGGCTCTCGTAGCAGGCCGACATGCCGTTGGGGTTCTTGTAGTACCAGTTGCCGCCGACCTCGTCGGAGATCTCGAAGCAGTCGTAGGGTATCCCGAAATCCTTGAGCCGCTTGGCGGTCGTGAAACCGGAACATCCCGCGCCGATGATGCAGGCCTTGGGCAGTCGCGTCTCGGCCACGGATCGGGCTCCCTCAGTGATCGCTGAAAACCTAGCAGGGCGGGGAGGGGCGTAAAGCGTGTCCCTGCGTCAGGTGGCGGCCGGCGTGGCGACGGCCGGCTTACCCACCCTCGCAGCGGCGAGATAGCAGAGGATCGCCAGGGCCGAGAGGCAGGTGAACGAGAACAGGGTCCAGCTATAGGGTTGGGGAACGCCGCGGGCGATCAGGGCGTCGACCATGATGCCGCTGCCGGTGATGCCGACGCCCAGGCCCACCACGTTCAGACTCATGATGTAGAAGGCCACGACCGTGGAGCGCACCTCGGCCGGGCAAAGCTCCTGCACCGCCGAGAAGGTGGGGCCGTAGAAGGCGCCGAGCTGGAAATAGGCCACCACCATGCAGACCCAGAACAGCACGCTGTCGGGGTCGATCAGGCGATAGGTCAGGTTGATCGGCAGCAGGGCCAGCAGCACCCAGACCATGAACATCTGCCGGCTCTGGCCGGTGGCGGTCACCCAGCGGTCGACCGCCACCCCCCCGAACAGATTGCCCGCCACGCCAGCCACGCAGGCGATCAGCCCGCTGATCACCGCGATCTCCGCCCGCTCGAACCCGCGCTCGCGCACCAGCCAGAGCTGGTCGAAGGCGGCCGCTCCGAGCAGGAAATGGACGACCACGCCCCCGGCTATGGTCAGTTGCAGCGCCGGCGAGGCCGCCAGCGCCGTGCCGAACACCCGCAGGAGTACGGAGAGCTTGGGCCGCTCGCCCTGGGCCTGAAGCCGCGGCGCGCGGGTTTCCTTGACCTGGAAGATGACCAGGGAGAAGGCCACGCCGATCGCGCCCAGCAGATAGAAGCAGTTGCGCCAGCCGATCGCCGGTCCCAGGAACCCCGCGACCAGCAGGCTGACGCCCACGCCGATGGGCACGCCCATATAGTAGAATCCTGCCGCAAATCCCCGTTTTTCCAAGGGATATCGGTCAGCCAGCAACGACATTGCCGTCGGCGTCAGCGCCGACTCGCCGACGCCGATGAACATCCGCGGAATCGCCAGGCTGACGAAGTTGCGCGCCAGGCCCGAGGCGGCGGTGAGCGCGCTCCAGGCGAACATGGCGAGCCCGATCAGCCGCGGACGGTTCACCATGTCGGCCAGCGCGCCCATGAAGAATCCGGCCACCGCGTAGAAGGCGATGAACACCAGGCCGGTCAACAGCCCGAACTCGGTGTTGGTGAGCTGAAGATCCGGGACGATGAAGTTGGCGAAGCTCGACAAAAGCTGGCGATCGACGAAGTTCAGCACGTTCATCAGGGTCAGCAGCACCAGCAGGCCGTGGCCCGCGCCGCGCCGTTCGTCGGCCGCCATGTGTCGATCTCCCTGTGGCGCGGAACGTCTCGTCACGATCCTGCGCCGCTTGACTGTCGGCCACCGGGGCGATTGCATCAATGGGTCTTGGAAGGCGCGCCGCTCTGGGATCAAGAACCCAGGCCTACAATTTCCGATAATCTTCCTTAGGCGAAGAATGGTATAGGCTAGGCGACCTGACGTCACCAGCCTCGCCTTCTGTTCAGGCGCTGAGGGTGACCGTTGACGCCGGCATCGGCGCTTGCGGTGCGAACGGCCATTGGACTAAATTGAATTCAATTCAGCTTGGACCCGACCATGACCGCAACCAGGATCGGCACGCCGGAACGATTGATCCGCTCCGCTCAGGACGAGCTCATCCATAGCCATGGTCTGTTGGAGATGCAGGCGGTGGCGAAGCGGGCCAAGGTTTCGGTCGGGCTGGCCTACCACCACTTCGGATCAAAGGCCGGCTTGATCGCCGCCGTGGTCGAGGGGTTTTACAACCGGCTGGAGGAAGCCGCGTTCAGCCCCTCGAAGCTGGTTTCGTCGGATTGGGCGGGCCGTGAGAAAGAGCGGATCGCCGCCTATATTTCGTTCCACTACGACCATCCGTTTGCGCCGCTCGTCGTTGGCGCCTTGAGCCGCGCCACCGAAGTCCTTGATGTGGAACAGGCCTTCACCAAACGGCAGCTGATCGCGGGCGCGTACAATTTGCGGGCTGGCCAGCGTGACGGCGTCATTCCCCCCGACCTTGATCCGCGCCTGACGATCGCCCTGCTGATCGGCGGCATCCGCCAGGCGCTCATCGGCGCGTTGATGAGCGGCCATCGCCCTGACCGTGACGAGCTAACCGACAAGATTTGGGTCTTTGTCGCGGGCGCCCTGCGCCTGTCGGCGATGCAGGTCGCGACCCAGGCCACAAACGACCGGGTCGCCTAACTAAGAACATCCGGCGCTCGATTCAGGAAGGAACCGCAACGCCGTGGCCGATCCGCACGAGTTTCACACGCCGAAGTCCCACTACACGAAGGACGATCTGATCCTTTCCGGCCAGGGCGGCTATTTCGGTCCCGGCAACGCGCAACTCCCTGCCCCGCCGATGCTCATGATGGACCGGATCACGGACCTCAGCCTCGACGCCGGTGAATTTGGAAAGGGCCACATCGTCGCCGAGCTGGATATCATCCCGGACCTTTGGTTCTTTGACTGTCACTTTCCCGGCGATCCGGTCATGCCGGGCTGCCTTGGATTGGATGCCATGTGGCAGGCGGTCGGCTACTGGCTGGGCTGGTCGGGCTCGCCCGGCAAGGGGCGCGCGATCGGTGTGGGCGAGGTCAGGTTTCGAGGCGACATAACGCCTGAGACCCGGCTGGTGCGCTATGAGGTGAGCCTGCGCCAGGTCCGGCGCGGCCAGCTGGCGCTGGGTGTGGCCAATGGCCGGCTGTTTGCGGACGAGGTCTGCGTCTATGTCGCGACCGACCTGAGGGTGGGAATGATCAGGCCCATGCCCTGAGAGGGTCGCCCACCGGCTACGACCCTATGGCCTTCTCCATATCGACCGTGTTCAGCGGGATCGTCTCGTGGGGATACACTCGGACCTCCGCCCAGCCCCGCGATGCATAGAAGTTCCGCGCCCTGGTGTTCGGTTCGAGGCAGCGCAGCCGCGCAATAGAAAATCCGCGCGCGAAGATCTCCTGTTCCAGTTCGGCCAGAAGTCTGGTTCCCGCCCCCAGGCCCTGCGCCGCGGGATGCACCCAAAGATCGCTCAGCGCGTCGTCGTGGGTCAGTCCGACGCCGACGATCCTTCCGTCGATGCAGGCAATCCGCGCGCTGATCCAATCGTCATCCCAGACCGACAGCGGTTCCGAACTCCATAGGCCGCCATAGGTCGCCTCCAGTGACGCCTGAACGCAGTCTTTCAGTTGCGCCTGATCCGCGATAACTGCCTTTCGAGTCTGCATTTCGCTGGATTCCGGCGCGACCCACTAGGTGCGACAACCAATTGGTCCAGCATGGCCGTTGAGATCAAGATCCTCCAGGCCGGTGACGAGGCCGTGCTCGGCCGCGTCGCGCCGGACGTGTTCGACAATCCGGTGGATCCGGCCCTCACCCGCGAATTCCTGGCCGATCCCCGCCACCACATCGCCGTCGCCGTGGACGACGGCCTGGTCGTGGGCTTCGCCTCGGGCGTCCACTACGTCCATCCCGACAAGCCCGCCGAGCTCTGGATCAACGAGGTGGGCGTCGCCCCCAGCCACCACGGCCAGGGGCTTGGCAAGGCGGTGATGCGCGCCCTGCTCCAGGTCGGTCGCGACCATGGCTGCCGCGAGGCCTGGGTCATGACCAACGTCGGCAACACAGCCGCCCGGGCGCTCTACGTCTCGGTCGGCGGGACTGAGGGCGCCGATGACAGCGAGGACGCCGCGCTCGGCTATTCGTTCGCGCTCTAAGCCGCCCTCGCCCGCCCCGTCCTACCAGCGCTTGGCCAGGGTCACCCCATAGGTGCGCGGGGCGTTGTAGTTGCGGTTGCCGTAGCCGAGGGCGGCCAGGTTGATGCCCTGGGTCAGGTGCTGATCGTCGGTCAGGTTCTTGCCCCAGACGGCGATCTCCAGGTCGTGGGCGGTGGAGATCAGGGCCACGCGGCCGTCGAAGGTCCAATAGTTCTCCTGGTGCAGCAGCGGATCGTTCAGGGCGTCCTTGAACACCTCGTCCGAATAGTGCGCCCCGCCCTGCAGGCTGAGGCTCCAGTCCGCAGAAAGGTCGACCTCGTACTGGGCCGAGCCGTTGAAGGTCAGCGACGGCGCGTTGGGCAGTTCGTTGCCTGACGGCGCCGTGCCGCTGGTGATGGCGAAGGACCCCAGTTTGGTGTGCAGGAGGCCAAGGCCTGCTTGCAAGGTCAGGCCCTCCAGGCTCGGCGGCCGCAGGGTGACGTCGAGATCGGCGCCGTAGAGGTCGGCCTGGTCGATATTGCCCAAGCGCTGGATCGGCAGCGCGCCGGACGTATCGCGGATGAACGACTGCACGTCGTGATACCCGTAAAAGAACACGCTGGCCGAAGCCTGCAGTCCAATGTCGGGAACCCGACGCTTCCAGCCGGCCTCCAGCGCCACCAGCCGCTCGGGCTTGTAGGGAATGAGTTGGGCCGTGGCCGTGGTCATGCCGGAGAAGAAGCCGCCCGACTTCACGCCCTGCGAGGCGCTGACATAGAATAGGGTCAACGGGTCGGCTTTCAGGTTGAGGCCGAGCTTCCAGGACCAGTTGGTGTCGTCGATCTTCTGGTCGATGATGGAGAGCGGGATCGGTCCCGCTCCGCAGGGCGCCAGGATCAGCGCGCTGCCCGGGCACAGCTCCACCAGGTCGACCGCGCCGCCGCGATTGGACTTCTCCTCCCAGGTGTAGCGCAGGCCGGTGATGACGCTCAGGCGCTCGCTGACCTTCCATTCGCCGTGGGCGAACAACGCCGCGGAGTCCGTCGACTGGTCGGCGACGCTCATGGTGCGGGTGTTGAACAGGTCCTCGAAGAAGCCCGGCGTGGTGACCTTCACCCGGTCGGTCGAGAGGAACCCGCCCACCAGCCATTCCAGCTGTTCGCTCGAGCCAGCCAGGCGCAGTTCCTGGGAGAGCTGGTTGATCTTGTCGGTCTGGATGAAGTCGGTCTGCCGCAAGGGGCTGGCGTCGGTGTCGATATAGAAGCTGCGCGCGAAATTGGCGTAGCCCGTCACCGAGGTCAGGGTGGCGAATCCGAGATCCCAGTCGACCTTCAGGGTCGTGGCGACCTGGTCGAAATTGTAGAACTGCCGGCCCGACCAGTCGCCGCTGAACGGGTCGCCGTCGAGGTCCACATAGCCGAAGAAGTTGCTGCAGCGCGGGCTGCCGGGGCATGGCGCGCCGGGCGCCAGCGGCGACGGGAACTGGCCGAAATACTCCCCCTGCCCCATCTCGGACCGCGACCGCTGGCCTTCGATCTTCAGGTTGATGTCGAGGGCGTCGTTGGGCGTCCAGCGGGCCAGCGCGCGGCCGATCCAGAGGTCGCGCCGGCCGATGTCGCGGTTGATCACTCGGTTGAAGTAGTAGCCCTCGCCCTGCTGGATGGTCTTGGCGGCGAAGCGCAGGGCCAGGGTGTCAGACACCGGCAGATTGACCATGCCCTCCAGGTCGTAGCTGTCATAGTTCCCGAGGCCGGCGGCGGCCCGGGCGGAAAATCGGTCCGTCGAGGGCTTGGCCGTGACGATGTTGATGGCGCCGGCGGTCGAGTTGCGGCCATAGAGCGTGCCCTGCGGGCCCTTCAGCACCTCCACCCGCTCCAGGTCGAAGAGGTCGAAGCTCATCTGGGCCAGGGAGGCCAGATAGACCTCGTCCACATAGACCCCGGCGCTGGGATTGTTGGTCGACGAGAAGTCGTCCAGGCCCACCCCACGGATGGTGATGATCGGCATGGCGCCGGCCACCTGCTCCTTGATGTCCAGGCTGGAGACGACGGAGGTCAGGTCCCTCACCTGCTCGATGCGGCGCTCGGCCAGCTCCGTGGCGCCGACCACCTCCAGGGTCCCGCCGACGTCCAGCACATCCTGGGCCCGCTTCTGGGCGGTGACGGTGATCTCCTCCATCACCGTGGCCTCCTGGGCGCTCGCGTGGAAGCCGGTTAGCAGCACCGCGGCCCCCAGCATGGTGGAACCCAGCAGCGCCGCGCGATTGCCGTGTTGGCGGATCATGATCGTTCCCTCCCCGTGCTTTCCCCGCTTGTCCCGAACCGCGTCGTGCGGTCATCGCCGAAGAAATTTGACATCAAAGTATGTGTTGATAACGGCACGAGCAGAATTGCTTGTCAACGAATTCCACATCTGCGTATGTTTTCTCAACCCTGCGTCCAGAAGCGCCGGGAGCCGAGGCCATGTCGCAGATTCCAAAGATATTTTCCGATCGGAGCGCCAAGCCGGGCGAACCCGTCGGGCGAACCCGCAAGCGTGGCCTGAAGCGCGAGGCGCTGCTGGCCCAGGCCACGCAGCTGTTCAATCTGCGCGGCATCGCGGCCACCTCCCTGAGCGACATCGCCGCCGAGGCGGGCCTGACGCGGGCGGCGCTCTACTACTATGTCGACGACCGGGCCGAGCTGGTCTTCCAGTGCTACATGCGGGCCTGCGAGCAGACCGCCGAGAACCTCGCCATCGCGTCAGAAACGGCGACGGACGGCCTGGGCCAGGTCCTGGCCTTCGTCGAGCGCGCGGCCGCCCCCGACCGCCCCCCGGCCGCGGTGCTCAGCGAGATTGGCTACCTGACCTCACCCCATCGTGAGCTGGTGGAAACCGCCAACCGCCGCAACGCCGCCCATCTGGAGGCGATGATCGAGCTGGGCGTCCGCGAGGGCGGGATCCGGCTGTGCGACGCAAAGATCGCCGCCCAGTCGATCATTGGCATGCTGTCCTGGTCCCAGCTCTCCCCCTACTGGGTGCAGGGGACCAAGGGCCGGAGCTTCCGGGCGCGCACCGGCGCGGCCCTACTGGACCTGCTGAAGAACGGCGTCGGCCGCGGCGCACGCAACGTCCAGCCCTGTCCTGTCGACGCCCAGAGCTTCCTGCCCGGCCGCTTCAACGCCTTCGACCGCCGCGAGGCCGCCGAGATGAAGACCGCCCAGCTGGTGATGACGGCCTCGCAGCTCTTCAACCGCAACGGCATCGAGGCGACGTCGCTGGACGACGTCAGCGCCGCGCTCGGGGCCACCAAGGGCGTGGTCTACCACTACATGCAGGACAAGACCGACCTGGTGGTCCGCTGCTACGAGCGCGCCTTCGACCTGTTCGAAGCCTTCGTCCAGACGGCCAAGGCCCACGGCGCCACGGGCTTCGAGCGCTCGATGATCGGCGTGCACCTCAACGCCCAGGCCCAGGTCGGTGAACTGTCGCCGCTGATGCCGCAGCCGGGCCTGGACGCCCTGCCCGTGCCGCAGCGCCAGGCCTTCGTCCGACGCGCCAATCGGCTGCGCACCCAGTTCTCGGCCTTCATGCGCCAAGGGATCGCGGACGGCTCGTGCCGGTCCTGCGACGTGCCCATCGTCGCCCAACTGGGCGCGGGCGCCTTCGGCTGGCTGCCCAAGTGGATCACCCCTGACGACGCGCGCGATCCGCGCCGGTTCGGCGACGAGATCGTCGCCCTCTTCACCCTAGGCCTGAAAGCGAGCTGACCATGGCGCTGGCGACCCACGACGAAATCCGGATTCACGGCACGGTCGCCCCGGGCTTCGAGCCGGTGCGGGACCGGTTCGCCGCCAATTTCACGCGTGACGACGACAGCCGCGAGGTCGGGGCGGCGATGGCGGTCTATCGCCATGGCGCGCTGGTGGTCGATCTTTGGGCCGGCTTCCGCGACGAGGCCCGCCGCGATCCCTGGACCGCCGACACCCTGGTCAATGTCTGGTCGACCACCAAGGGGATCACAGCCATCGCCCTCGCCCGCCTGGTGGACCAAGGCAAGGTCGATTACGCCGCCCCGGTCGCCACCTACTGGCCGGAATTCGCGCAGGCCGGGAAGGCTGACATCACGGTCGCCCAGTTGGTCTCGCACCAGGCGGGCCTGCCGGGCTTCGACGACCCGACCCCGCTCTGCGACTTCTATGACTGGGAGACGGTGGCGGGCCGGCTGGCCGCCCAGGCGCCGATGTGGGAGCCGGGGACCAAGAACTCCTATCACGCCATGACCTACGGCTTCCTGGCCGGGGAGATCATCCGCCGGGTCAGCGGTCGCAGCGTCGGGTGCTTCGTGGCCGAGGAGATCGCCGGCCCCCTGGGCGCCGACGTCCATATCGGCCTGGCCGAACGCGACGAACCCCGGGTGGCGCCGATGATCGCGCCCCGCGCCGGCGAGGCCTTCGATCCCGCGACCATGCCGCCCGAGGCCCTAGCCGCGGTGGCCAACCCGGCCATGGAGCCGACCATTCCCCACGACCGCGCCTGGCGCGCCGCCGAGGTTCCGGCTGGCAATGGCCACGCCACCGCGCTCGGCCTGGCGAAGATCTATGGCGCGCTGGCCAATGGCGGCGAACTGGGCGGCGTTCGGTTGATGTCGGCCGAGACCATCGGCAAGCTGACGACTGTCCAGACCCGGCGGGAGGACGTCATGCTCGGCTTCAAGCCGTTCTGGGCCCACGGCGTGGCGCTCAACGACTCCGGCGTGTTCGGGCCCCATGCTGGGACTTTCGGCCACTCCGGCTGGGGTGGCTCGTTCGCCTGCGCCGATCCGGGAAGCGGTGTGGCCATCGGCTATGCCATGAACCAGATGGGCGGCGGCCTGGTGGGCGATCCCCGCGCCGTCGGCCTGTGCCACGCGGTCTTTGGCAGCCTCTAGGCTGGCCTCCCGGACGAAGCGCCCCATATGGGGCGGATGACAACGCTCTCCGTCCTCGATCTGTCGCCCATCGTCGAGGGCGGCGACGCCGCTCAGTCGTTCCGCAACACCCGCGACCTGGCCCAGCACGCCGAACGCTGGGGCTACAAGCGCTATTGGCTGGCCGAGCATCACAACATGACCGGGGTGGCCAGCGCCGCCACCGCGGTGATCATCGGCCATGTGGCGGAGGCGACCACCACCATCCGGGTGGGGGCCGGCGGCGTCATGCTGCCCAACCACGCGCCGCTGGTGATCGCCGAGCAGTTCGGCACCCTGGCCTCGCTCTATCCGGACCGGATCGACCTGGGCCTCGGCCGCGCGCCGGGTTCGGACCAGGCCACGGCTCGGGCGCTGCGGCGAAACCTCGCCTCCGACGTCGATCAGTTCCCGCGCGACGTCATCGAGCTGATGGACTATTTCCGGCCCGCCCAGCCGGGCCAGCTCATCCGCGCCGTGCCGGGCGCGGGGCTGGAGGTGGAATTTTGGATCCTGGGTTCCAGCACCTACGGCGCCCAGCTCGCCGCGGCCCTGGGCCTGCCGTTCGCCTTCGCCTCGCATTTCGCCCCTGCCTATCTGGACCAGGCCCTAGCGCTCTATCGCAGCCAGTTCCGGCCATCCGAGCACCTGGACCGACCGCATGTGATGGCGGGGGTGAACGTGGTGGGCGCCGAGACCGACGCCGAGGCCCAGCGGCTCTTCACTTCAGTGAAGCAGGCCTTCATCAACCTGGGTCAGGGACGGCCCGGTCCCCTGCCGCCGCCGATCGACGACCCGGACGGTCGTCTGGACCAGCTTGGCGGGCCGATGCTGCGCCAGGCGTTGAGCTGCGCGATCGTGGGCTCGCGCCTGACGGTGGCCCGCGGCCTGGCGGCCTTCGTCGAACGCACCGGCGCCGACGAACTGATGGTCACCGCCCAAGTGTTCGACCACGCCGCGCGGCTGGCTTCGTTCGAGATCGCCGCTCAGGCGCGCGACGATCTTGCGCGCCTGGAGACGGCAAAGGCCTAGTCGGTCGTATCGTCGACCGGCGCGTCGGGGCCGTTCTTCTTCATGGAATCGATGGCCGCCTTGGCGCTGGCCTTGGACGAATAGCCCTCGGTCGAGAACATGACTTCGCTGTTGTACTTGAACCGGACCCGGAATTCCCCAGCCTTGTCCTTGTAGATCTCAAACTTATGGGCCACGCGCGGCCTCCCTCTTCTGGGTTGAGTTGATCGCCCCTGGCGAGATTTGGCCGTACGCCGCGAGCCGTCAAGCCACGATCCGGCGACACTCGCCGCCACACTAAGGCCACGCTTTGGGCGCGCCTTTCGCTTCGGCCGTCGTGGGCTTATTTATCGACATAGCGCTCGCCTTCGCACCGGAGCATCCCCATGCGCGCACTTCTCTTCACGGCCTTCACCTTCCTCGGCCTGGTCGGTTCCGCCCTGGCCGAACCCCTGTCGACCGTTTCCAGCGTCAAGGTCACCGTCGGTCCCGAACTCGCCAAGAAGGCGGCGGAGGACTACGGCGTCCGCGATGTCGACCGCCTGGTCGCCGAGCTCCAGGCCGACGTCCAACGCCAACTACAGCGCACCGGCGTCCTGGCCGGCGGGCGGGTCGAACTCACCCTGACCGACGCCCGGCCCAACCGCCCGACCTTCAAGCAGCTGGGCGACCGCCCCGGCCTCTCCTACCAGAGCTTCGGCACCGGCGGGCTGGCGATCGAGGGCAAGGCCATCTCCATCGACGGCGACGTCACGCCCATCCGCTACAGCTGGTACGAGACCGATATCCGCGACTCGCGTATCGGCGGCACCTGGGCCGACGCCGAGCACGGCATCGACCGGTTCGCCTACCGACTGGGGCGCGGCAAGGTCTATGCGCGCCGTTAGGACTTGCCTCTGCCAGCGACGCGCGTTCTGATCCGGGCGCGCCGAAAGTAGGGCGCACCTAGGGGATTTCGTGATGACCGCGCCGGCCGAACGCCGCTCCAACTGGACTCTGGCGGCGCTGGCGGCGCCCTGTCTGCCGCTTGCCGGCCTGGGCCTGCCGCTGGTGGTCTATCTGCCGGAATTCTACGCCAGCGAGCTGGGCCTGAGCCTGGCCTCGGTGGGCGCGGCCTTCGGCGCCGTGCGGCTGCTGGACGTCGCCTTCGACCCCTATATCGGCGGGGTGATGGACCGCACCCGCTCGCGGTTCGGCCGGTTCAAGCTGTGGTTCGCACTCAGCGCGCCGATCCTCATGCTGGCCACCTACATGCTGTTCATGGCCAAGCCCGGTGTGACCGGCGCCTACCTCTGGTTCTGGCTGCTGGTGGTCTATGCCGGGGTCTCGATGGCGGGCCTGTCGCAACTGGCCTGGGGCGCGGTGCTGTCGCCCGAGTACAATCAGCGATCCCGCATCTATGCCTGGTGGCAGGCGGGCAATGTCGTGGGGATGATCCTTGTTCTCACCCTGCCAGCCGTCCTGCCCTTCATCGGCGTCTCGGCCCACGCCGCGGGCGTGGCCTCCATGGGCTGGTTCATCATCGCCCTGATGCCTCTGACGGTCGGCTGGGCGCTCTGGAAGGTTCCCGAGCCGGCCGTCACCACGCCGCCGAAGCGGGCAGGATTCCGCGAATACTTCGACCTCTTCAAGCGGCCCTCCGTGGTCCGCCTGCTGATCACCGACTTCCTGGTCGGGACCGGGCCGGCCATCACCGGCGCCTTGTTCTTCTTCTTTTTCGAGCGGGTGAAGGGCTTCGACAAGGGCGCCGCCAGCCTGCTGCTGCTGATCTATTTCATCGGCGGCCTAGTCGGCGCCCCGCTCTGGAACTGGATGGCCCACAAGATCGGCAAGCACCGGGCGCTCGCCGTCTCCGGCCTGGTCTATGCGGCCATGACCATGTGCGCCCTGCTGATCCCCATGGGCAATTTCGTGATCGCCGCGGTGCTGATGTTCCTGATCGGCGTGCCCTATGCGGCCGGCGCCTTCCTGCTGCGGGCCATGATGGCCGATGTCAGCGACCAGGAGCGGCTGCAGGGCGGCGTGGACCGCACGGCCCTGCTCTACGCCATCCTTGCCGGCACCGTGAAGATCGGCTCGGCGCTCGCGGTGTTCGTGACCTTCCCGGCCCTGCAGGCCTTGGGCTTCGATCCCACCGCCAAGGGGGTCGATTCCGGCCTCGACGGGGTCGCCATCGTCTTCTCCGCCGTGCCAGCGGCCATGGCGCTCGCGGCCAGCTGGCTGATCATGGGCTTCCCCTTGACCTCCGCGCGCCACGCCGAGATCCGCGAGGAACTCAGCCGACGCGATCTCGCCGAAGCCGCCCCCGAAATGGGCTCCGACCCCAGGTTCACCGAAGAGATCCATGCCGCCGTCAAACCCGCCGAGTGATCCCGCGCCCATCGACCGCCTGCGCGCGATCATGGCCGCCTTGCGGACGCCGGAGACCGGGTGTCCCTGGGACCTGGAGCAGACCTTCGCCACCATCGCCCCCTATACGGTGGAGGAAGCCTACGAGGTGGCCGACGCCATCGAGCGCGGCGACCTCTCCGACCTGAAGGAGGAGCTGGGCGACCTGCTGTTCCAGGTCGTGTTCCACAGCCAGATGGCCCAGGACCAGGGCGCCTTCGATTTCGACGACGTCGCCGCCGCCATCTCCGACAAGATGATCCGCCGCCACCCACACGTGTTCGGCGACGAGGGCTACCGGACCAGCGCCGAGCAGACGGAAGCCTGGGAGGTGATCAAGGCGCAGGAACGGGCGACCAAGGCCGCCGTGGTCAGCTTGCTGGACAATGTCCCGGTCGGCCTGCCGGCGCTGACCCGCGCGACCAAGCTCTCCAAGCGCGCCGCCACGGTCGGCTTCGTCTGGCCCACCGTCCAGAAGGTGGTCGAAAAGCTGCACGAGGAAGTGGCCGAGCTCGAGCATGAGATCGCCGTCGGCGACCTGGAGAAGGCCCGCCAGGAGTTGGGCGACGTGCTGTTCGTGGTGGCGAATATCGCCCGCGCTCTGGACATCGAGCCCGAGGACGCCCTGCGTTCGACCAACGCAAAGTTCGCGCGGCGCTTCCGGTTCATCGAGGCGGCGCTCGCCGAGCGCGGCAAGACCCCCGACCAGTCCGACCTGGAGGAGATGGACGCCCTGTGGGACGCCGCCAAGGCCGCGGAGAAGGCGGCCGGCTGATCCCGCTCAGTGGCGCAGTTCGACCCGCGGGAACAGCTGCTCGAACTGGCCGAGCGCCTGGGGCGTCAGTTTCACCAAAAGCTGCACGCCGCCCTTGTCGTCGTCGTGGCGGCCCATGACCCGACCGTTGCGGTAGAGCCAGGCGATCGCCGCCCCGCCCTCGCCCACCGCGGTCGACACCTCCACCGGCTCGGCGTCGTCGACCAGGGCCGCGACCGTGGCTAGCAGAGCCTCGCAGCCCTCGCCGGTGACCGCGGAGACCAGCACCGCGGGCGGTTTCTGGCGGCGCGCGTCGCCGGCCAGCTCGTCGCGCAGCTCGGCATCCACGAGGTCTGACTTGTTCCAGACCTCGAGGATGTTGCGGTCCTCGACCTTGACGCCCAGGCGCTCCAGCACCGTGCGGACGTCCTGAGCCTGGGCGGCGCTCTCGGCGCTGGCGATGTCGCGGACGTGCAGGATCACGTCGGCCTCCTTCACCTCCTCGAGGGTGGCGCGGAAGGACTCGACCAGTTCGTGGGGCAGATCGGAGATGAAGCCCACGGTGTCGGACATGATCGCCGGGCGCCCGTCGGGCAGGTCCAGCATCCGCAATGTGGGGTCCAAGGTGGCGAATAGCATGTCCTGGGCCACCACGTCGGCCTTGGTCAGCTGGTTGAACAGGGTCGACTTGCCGGCGTTGGTGTAGCCGACCAGGGCCACGGACGGGAACGGATGTCTCTGGCGCGCGCCGCGCTGCAAGTTGCGGGTGCGGCGCACCTCCACCAGCTCGCGCTTCAGCTTGCCGATCTTCTCGGCCAGAAGCCGGCGGTCGGTCTCGATCTGGGTTTCGCCCGGGCCGCCCATCACCCCGAAACCGCCACGCTGGCGCTCCAGGTGGGTCCAGGTGCGGACCAGGCGCGACTTCTCGTAAGAGAGCCTGGCCAGCTCAACCTGCAGCCGCCCTTCCCGGGTCCGCGCCCGGCGGGCGAAGATTTCCAGGATCAGGCCGGTGCGGTCGATGACCTTCACCTCCCAGGCCTTTTCCAGATTGCGCTGCTGGACCGGGGTCAGGGCGTCGTCGACGACCACCACGTCGACCTCGAGCTCCTCGCAGAGCTTCTCGATCTCCAGCACCTTGCCCGACCCGAACAGGGTGGCGGGCGTGCGCTTGCGCAGCGGCACGATGATCGCGTCGCGGGTTTCCAGGTCGAGGGCCAGGGAGAGGCCGACGGCCTCTTCCAGGCGCGCCTCGGCGCTGCGGGACGAGTCACGCCCGTCCCGCTCGGGATGGATGACGAGGGCGCCTTGCGGCGGGGCCTCGCGATCAACTGATTTTGACGTCAATCGGCTTCGTCTTCCGCCGGTTCGTACAGCTGCACGGGTTGGGCCGGCATGATGGTGGAGATGGCGTGCTTATAGACCAGCTGGGACTGGCCGTCGCGACGCAGCAGCACACAGAAATTGTCGAACCAGCTCACCACGCCCTGCAGCTTGACGCCGTTCACGAGGAAGATGGTCAGGGGCGTCTTGGACTTACGGACGCTGTTCAGGAACGTGTCCTGGAGGTTCTGTTTCTTTTCGTTGTTCGACATGGCTTGTCGCCCTTTTTTCTGGATCGAAGAGCAAGACGCTCTCCACACACAAGTTGAACGCTAGACCGACCCGCATGACGGGCGCAATCGCGCGTGCGTCTTTAGATCGCCGTCGCCCTCGCCCGCTCGATATAGAGGCGACGGAGCTTCATCGCTATGGGTCCGACGGCGCCATTTCCCACCGCGTGGCCGTCGACCTTGATCACGGGCAGCACCAGGGAGCCCGCCCCGGTGATGAAGGCCTCCTTCGCCGCCTTGGCCTCTGCCGGCGTGAACGGCCGTTCGTCGACCTCCATCCCCTCCTTCCGCAGCACGTCCAGCAGGGTGAACCGGGTCACCCCGCGCAGGATGTTGGCGTTGGTGTCGCGGGTGCGTAGCCGGCCCTCGCCGTCCACGATCCAGGCATTGGACGAGGCCCCTTCGGTGACGAAGCCCAGCTCGTCGACGAACCAGGCCTCCACCGCGCCGCGCTCCTTGGCCGTCTGCTTGGCCATCGCATTGGGCAACAGGCCGACGGTCTTGATGTCGCACCGGCCCCAGCGATTCTCCGGGGTTGTGATCACCGCCACGCCCTTGGCGGCCTTGGCCTCGGTGGCGGCGCGATCGATGGCTGAGACCGTGATCACCACGCTGGGCGGCACGTCGCCGTCCGGGAAGGCATGGTTGCGCGGCGCCACGCCGCGGCCGACCTGCAGGTAGAGCAGGCCTTCGCGCACGCGATTGCGGCGCACCGCCTCGCGCAGGACGATGGTCAGCGCCGCGCGGCTCATCGGCATGGCGATCTTCAGCTCGCCTAGGCTGCGTTCCAGCCGGGCGAAATGACCTTCCGGATCGGCCAACTTGCCGTCGAACAGGGCCCAGACCTCGTAGACCGCGTCGGCGAGCTGGTAGCCCCGATCCTCGATGTGGACGCAGGCGTCGCCGTGGCGCACGAAGGCGCCGTTCACATAGGCGTAGCGCCCCATTACGCGTCTTCCTCTTCAACAGGCCGCGCGCCCGACAGGCCAAGCGACTTCAATTTGCGGTGCAGGGCCGAGCGCTCCATGCCGATGAAGGCCGCGGTCCGCGAGATATTGCCCGAGAACCGCAGCATCTGTGCGTTCAGGTACTCGCGCTCGAACACCTCGCGGGCCTCGCGAAGCGGCAGCGCGATGATCCGTTCGGCGCCGAGCGTGCTGGGCTGGTCGCTGGGGGTGGCGTCGCCGGGCAGCATGTCGGCGCTGATCGCCTCCGACGGATCGCCCGAGGCCAGGATCAGCATGCGTTCGACGTTGTTGCGCAGCTGGCGCAGGTTCCCCGGCCAGGCCTTGACCTGCAAGGTGGCCAGAGCGTCGTCGGCCAGCCGGCGGCGAGCCATGCCGCTAGCTTCGCAGATCCGCTGGATGAAGTAGTCGACCAGTTCGGGGATATCCTCGCGGCGTTCGGACAGGCCGGGCACCGTCACCGGCACCACGTTCAGGCGATGGAACAGGTCCTCGCGGAACCGGCCGCCGGCGATCTCCTCGCGCAGGTCGCGGGACGTCGAGGAGACCACACGGACATCGACCTGCACGTCGCTGTCGCCGCCCACCCGGCGGAAGCGCTGCTCGACCAGAACCCGCAGGATGCGGCTCTGGGTCTCGCGCGGCATGTCGGCGACCTCATCCAGATAGAGGGTGCCGCCGTGGGCGTTCTCGAACACCCCGATCTTGGCCGGGCGGCCGCTGGCGCCCTCCTCGCCGAACAACTCCACGTCCATCCGCTCAGGGGTCATGCCCGCGGCGCTGATCACCACGAACTCGCCCCTGGCGCGGGGACTGGCGTTGTGGATCAACCGCGCCACCGTCTCCTTGCCCGCCCCGGGAGGACCGGCGATCAGCACCCGGCTGTTGGCCGAGGCCAGCTTGGCGATCAGGCCGCGAAGCTGCTGGGCGGCCACCGAGCGGCCGATCAGGCCCTCCGGCTGGATCGCCTGGGTGCGCAGCCGGCGGTTCTCGCGCTTCAGCGTGCTGGTCTCCAGGGCCCGCTCGACGCAGAGCAGCAGCCGGTCAGACTTGAAGGGCTTCTCCAGGAACTCATAGGCGCCGCGCTTGATGGCGCTGACCGCGGTCTCGATATTGCCGTGGCCCGAGATCATGATCACCGGCAGGTCGCGGTCCAGCGCCTTGACCATGTCGAGCAGCTCCAGCCCGTCCATGCCCCCGCCCTGCATCCAGATGTCGAGGATCAGCAGCGCCGGCTTGCGCGACTTGATCGCCGCCAGCGCGCTCTCGGAGTCGGTCGCCGTGCGCACGCCATAGCCTTCGTCCGACAGGATGCCGGCCACCAGCTCGCGGATGTCCGCCTCGTCGTCGACAACCAGAACATCAGCCGCCATCAGGTCACTCCTAAGCCTTGCGCCGAGGCCGCGGAGGCCTTCACCCGCGCCGTCGTCGGGAATTTCAGCACCGCGCGCGCGCCTTGGCCGCTCAGCGCGTCGGTCAGTATCAGTTCGCCGCCGTGGTCTTCCAGGATGCGCTTGACGATGGCCAGGCCCAGCCCCGTACCTTTTTCACGGGTGGTGACATAGGGCTCGGTCAGCCGGTCGCGGTCCTTGTCGGGCAGGCCGACGCCGTTATCCTCGACGAAGATTTCCACCCCCTGCTCGCTCGATACGAGCTGGGCGGTGATATGGCCGCGGACGCCATGGTCTGTCGCCATCCTGGCGCTCACCGCCTCGGCGGCGTTCTTCAGCAGGTTGGTGAGCGCCTGGGACAGCATCCGTCCGTCGGCCAGCAACGTGACCTCCGGGGCCGGCTCGATCATCTCCACATCGATATCGGGGCTGGCGACCCGCTGGGCGAAGACCGCAGCGCGCAACAGCTCCACGGCGTCCTGCTCGGCGAACTTGGGGGCGGGCATGCGGGCGAAGGACGAAAACTCGTCGACCATCCGGCCGATGCCGTCGACCTGACGCACGATGGTGTCGGTGCAGCGGTCGAACACCTCCAGGTCCTCGGGCGCGACCCCGCCGCGGAACTTTCGGCGCAGGCGCTCGGCCGAGAGCTGGATCGGGGTCAGCGGGTTCTTGATCTCGTGGGCGATGCGGCGGGCCACGTCGCGCCAGGCGGCGTTGCGCTGGGCCGAGACCAGGCGCGTGATGTCGTCGAAGGTCAGCACCAGCCCGCCCTCGGAGCGGCTGGCGCGGACCCGCAGGCGCCGCGTCTCGCGGTCGCGGGCCACGTCGACCTCTTCCTCGGCCTCGCCGGCGATGAGGGCGTTTTCGGCGATCAGGGCGAACTCAGGCGCCACCTCGCTCAGCCGCCGGCCGCGGACCCCGCCGTCGACCAGGTCGAGCAGCACCTTGGCCTGCCGGTTGGCCGCGGAAATGCGCCCCTCGGCGTCCAGGCCGATGACTCCGGCCGAGACCTCGGCCAGCACGGTCTCGATGAACATCCGCCGCTGTTCGGCCTCGTCGCCGGCGGCCTTCAGCGCCGCCTGCTGGGCCTGCAGATCGTGGGTCATGCTGTTGAAGGCCCGCGACAGCACGGCGATCTCCTCGGGATCGTTGTCGGCGTCGACGCGGGCGTTGAGGTCGCCGCCGGCCACCCGGCCTGCGGCCTGCACCAGCCGTCCGACAGGAGCGGAAATGGCGTTGGCCGCGCCCAGGCCCAGCCAGACCGCGCCCACCAGCACCAGCATGGCCGTCTCCATGTAGGAGAGCGCGAACACCGTCTGGATGCGCGAACGGCTCTCGGCGGCCTCGCGATAGGCGGCCAGCGATCGGTCGGCCTCCTGCAGGTGGTTGACGATGCCCTTCTGCACGGGCCGGGTCACATAGAGGTAGCCGTCCGGATAGGCCGAGAGCTTGTAGAGCGCCCGCGTCAGGTCCGTGGTGACGAAGATGTCCCCCTCGTCGGCGGCCTTGAAACTCGGTTCCGGCGGGGTCACGAACTTCGGCGCGTCCACGGCCTCGGCGCGGGCCAGGATTCGGCCCTGCCGGTCGATCAGATAGGCCGCCGGAAAGGCGTGGTATGAGGCCTGGTAGGCCAGGAAGTGGCTGAAGGTGACGGGGCTCGCTTGCAGGGCCGGCGCGGCGCGGTTCAGGTCCACCGCCATCAGCGAGACGTGGTCGCCCACATAGCGCTTCTGGTCCTCCACATAGGAGCGGGCGACCGTGGCGGAGTTCTCCATCACCGTCTGGACCCGCTCGGAGAACCAGTTCTCCACCCCGCGATTGACCAGCACCCCGTAGAACAGCGCCACCACGACGGCCGGAGCCACGGCGGCCAGCGCGAACAGGGTCACGAACCGCAGGTGCAGTCGCGCGCCGGCGTCTTCCGACCGGGCGCGCAGCAGGGCCGCCAGGCGAACGCCGACCTGGGCCGCCAGGGCCAGGATCAGCACCAGATTGAAGCCAAGGATCGCCAGGATGTTCTTGGAGGCCGGCGCCAGCGGCCCGGTCTCGGGCGGCGAGGCGGCCAGCAGGATGGCCACCGCGGTCAGCAGCGCGGCCAGGGCGTAGCCGCCGCCAAGCACATAGCGCGATTGCAGCGTCCGCCAGAGCCGTGCGGACGGGGTCGCCTCAGCACCGCCGTCTTGGACCAGAAACGCCATCACTGGCCGATCCTAGTGGGGAGTGTACCCGTGGCGCAACAGTCATGTTGCACCCGGGCTTCACCGTAGCGGGCGGCTCAGGCGGACACTCGGGCCTCTGGGAAGATGCGCAGGAAGTTCTCCGCATAGAAGCCGTCGCGCACCGCCTCGCCGCGCTCGCCCAGGAAGCCCTCGAAGCGCTTGATCGGATCGCGC
This sequence comes from Phenylobacterium sp., assembly GCF_030697925.1. GTDB lineage: Bacteria > Pseudomonadota > Alphaproteobacteria > Caulobacterales > Caulobacteraceae > Phenylobacterium. The sequence goes on from NZ_JAUYOJ010000233.1 coordinate 24,468, forward strand.
CCACCCTCCACGTGCGGATAGTCGCTGGAGAACAGGTAGAGTTCCGGGCTCGATTGGTCGATCAGGGCGCCGACGTCCTCGAAGACGAAGGGGGTGAAGGCCATCTGCTGGGTGAGCTGCTCCGACGGCTTGCGGCTGAACGGGGTCTGGTTCTTGTCGGCCCGGATCCAGTTCTTGGCCACCCAGTCCAGCCGGGTCAGCAGCGACGGGACCCAGCCGGCCCCCAGCTCCACGCTGGCGCCGCGCAGCGCCGGGAAGCGCTCGAACACCCCGTCGATCATCATCACCGACAGGAAGGTCTCCGGTCCCTGGTGCAGGATGGCGATGTCCTTGCTGCGCAGGTTTTCCCCGCCGCCCATCCAGTCGGCGGTCGGCCCCTTGCCGTTGTTCATCCAGGCCCGGGCCTGCTGTAGCGGCGCGCCGCCCACATGCAGCAGGAACGGCGTGCCGCTCTCGGCCAGCCGCGCCCAGAACGGGTCGAAGTCCACGTGGCCTGGTGAGCGCTCGCCGCAGGGGCGGTGCGGGATCCACACCGCCTTCAGGCCCGCGGCGATGGCGGCGTCCAGCTCGGCCATGGCGAGCGCCGGCTCATCCAGCGGAACGATGGCCACGCCCAGCAGGCGGGCGTCGTCGGCGCAGAAGTCGGCCATGTGGCGGTTGTGGGCCCGCGTCGCGCCGTAGCGCAGTTCGGGCGCGATCTTCGAGCTGGCCGAGAACGGCATGGCCACGCTGTGGGTGGCGAAGACCAGCTGCTTCTTGAAGCCCAGCAGGTCGAGCGCCCGGCTGCGGTCGCCGCGGTCGAAGGCGCCCAGGGCCTGGATCTCCTTGGAGCTCTCGATCAGCCTATCGCCCAGGGCGATCTGGGCCTCCACGTGCTCGGGACTGTGGCGTCCGCCCTGCCCCACGATCACGGCCACCTCCTCGTCGGTGACCAGGGAGGCGCTGTAGCTGACCTCGGGGATCTCGTCGCGCAGCCCGGGATCGGCGTACTTTTTCAGAAAATCCGGCAGTTCCATGATGTGGCTGTCGGCGTCGTAGACCGCGCGGTGGTCCGGGGCATAGGCCATGATTTCCCTCCATCGGGCCTCTGAGGGCCGCTTGGCGACGACTATCGGACGTCGTTCGCGCCGTGTCACGGCGTCATGGGATGACAAACGCCGGCGGTTGGACTATCTCGTCGTTCGATGATCCTCGCGGCCAACCAATATTCGTTTTGGTATTTTGGCTATTCCGACGCCCTGGGCGGAGGAAGGGGATCGCGTGACCTGACCAGACGGTCATAGCCACCAACCCTTTCAAGCCGCCAGGTTCTGGCGGCTTTTTTCATAAGCGCCGCCGGACCCGACCAACCCTCCGGAGCGCCCCATGCCCCACACGACCGACGACCTTCGCATCCTCGACATCAAGCCGCTGGCGCCGCCGGTGGCGGTGATGGCCGAACTGCCCGCCAGCCCGGCGGCCGAGCAGACCGTCACCCGGTCCCGCCGCGCCCAGCACGAGATCCTGCAGGGCCGCGACGACCGGCTGATCGTGGTGATCGGCCCCTGCTCCATCCACGATCCTGTCGCGGCCATGGACTACGCCCATCGCCTGGCGGAGCAGCGCGCGCGCCTGGCCGGCGACCTCGAGATCGTCATGCGGGTCTATTTCGAGAAGCCCCGCACCACGGTTGGCTGGAAAGGCCTGATCAACGATCCGCGCCTGGACGGCAGCTTCCGCATCGACGAGGGCCTGCGCCTTGGTCGCCGCCTGCTGTGCGAGATCAATGAGCTGGGCCTGCCGGCTGGGGTCGAGTTCCTGGACGTGATCACCCCGCAATACATCGCCGACCTGGTGGCCTGGGGCGCCATCGGGGCGCGGACGACCGAGAGCCAGATCCACCGCGAAATGGCCTCAGGCCTCTCCTGTCCGGTGGGATTCAAGAACGGCACCGGCGGCGACCTGCGCATCGCCGTGGACGCCGTGAAGGCCGCCAGCCAGCCGCACCATTTCCTGGCGGTCGACAAGCACGGCCGTTCGGCCATCGCCTCGACGCGTGGCAACGAGGACAGCCATGTGATCCTGCGCGGCGGCAAGGTCCCGAACTATGACGCCTCCGGCGTCGCCGCGGCCTCCGCCGAGATGATCGCTTCGGGCCTCGCCCCGCGCCTGATCGTCGACGCCAGCCACGCCAACAGCCGCAAGGACCCCGCCAACCAGCCGGCCGTGGTCCACGACGTGGCGGGCCAGGTGGCCGGCGGCGACACCCGGATCGTGGGGGTGATGGTCGAGAGCCATCTGGTCGCCGGCCGCCAGGACCTGGTGGAGGGCCAGCCCCTGACCTACGGCCAGAGTATCACCGATGGCTGCATCGACTGGGCGACCTCGGTCGAGGTGCTCGACGACCTGGCCGCCGCGGTTCGCGCGCGGCGGGCGCGCGGTGTGCGCGTGGACACGACCGCGATGGGCGAGATGGCATAGGAGCCGGCAACGGTTGAGGGACAAGTGGCTGTCCTTCTCCCCTTGCGGGAGAAGGTGGCCTTGCGGAGCAAGGTCGGATGAGGGGTCTCTCAGAATTCGACGGCTAACGCTCCCGGCGAAGCCGAATTGAACCACGAAGGACACCAAGGGCAGGAAGGGAGCCGAACTCCCCAGGCCGCGCGGCCGCGCCTTGGTGTCCTTTGTGCCCTTTGTGATTCATCTTCTTCCAACATTCGCGGCTTCGCCGCCGCTAGTCGGATAGGGCTTTCGACCCCTCATCCGACCCCGCTCTCGCGGGGCCACCTTCTCCCGCAAGGGGAGAAGGACGCCAAAGACGCTACCGCCGGCCGCGGCTCATCTCGACGCCCAGGTCCTGGATCTTCTTGCGCAGGGTGTTGCGGTTGAGGCCCAGGATCTCGGCGGCGCGCACCTGGTTGCCTCTCGTGGCCGTCAGGGTGAGCTGGATCAGCGGTCGCTCGATCTCCTCCAGCACCCGGTCATAGAGGCCGGTGGGCGGGATGCCGTCGGGTTGTTCGGCGAAATAGCCGCCCAGGTGGCGCTCCACCAAGGTCGCCAGGGTCACGGGCCCCTCGTGGCCGGGGATCACCGGCTGCTGGTCGGCCAGTTCGCGCTCCACGATCCGGGCGCTGATCAGCTCCTCGCCATAGAGGGCGCAGATCCGGCGGATCAGGTTCTCCAGCTCGCGGACATTGCCCGGCCAGGCGTGCAGCTTCAGGCGCTCCAGCGCCGTGGCGTCGATGGTCTTGGAGGGCAGGCCCTCGCGGTTGGCCCGCAGCAGGAAGGCCCGCGCCAGGTCCGGGATGTCGTCGGTGCGGTCGCGCAGCGGCGGCAAGCGCAGCGGCGCCACGTTCAGACGGAAGAACAGGTCCTCGCGGAACAGGCCCTGTTGGATCAGCCCGCGTAGGTCGCGGTTGGTGGCCGCGATGATCCGCACATTGGGCCGCCGGCCGGTGCGAGGGTTGAGCGTCTGCTCGGAGCCGTCGATCACCCGCAGCAGCCGGGTCTGGGCGTCCAGCGGCATGTCGCCGATCTCGTCCAGGAACAGGGTGCCGCCGTCAGCCTCCACCAGCTTGCCGTAGTCGCCGTCGTCGCGGCCGAACAGCTCGGCCTCGACCCGCTCGCGCGGCACCGCGGCCAGGTTGATGACCACGAACTTGCCGTCCTTGCGCCGGCCCATGTCGTGCAGGGCGCGGGCCACCAGCTCCTTGCCGGTGCCGCTCTCCCCCAGGATCAGGACCGTGAGGTCCGCCCCCACCAGCCGGGCGATGGTGCGATAGACGTCCTGCATCGGACCCGAGCGGCCGATCAGCGGCAGGCGCTCGTCGCGCAAGGCGCGGGCCTGGGCCTTGGAGGCGTCGGCGTCGGCGGGCCGCGCCAGGGCCCGGCGGGCCGCCGAGGTCATGTCGTCGAGGTCGAAGGGCTTGGAGATGTACTCGAAGGCGCCCACCTCGGCCGCATTCACCGCCGTCAGCAAGGTATTCTGGGCGCTCATCACGATGACCGGCAGCTTCGGCCGTTCCTTGCGGATGCGCGGCAGGACGTCGAACACGTTCTCGTCGGGCATGACCACGTCGGTGACGACCAGGTCGCCTTCCCCGTCTGAGACCCATTTCAGCAGGGTCGTGGCGTTGCCCGTGGCGCGGACCTGGTAGCCCAGGCGGCTGAAAGCCTGGCTGAGGACCAGTCGGATGGAGGCGTCGTCGTCGGCGATCAGGATTTTCTTATTGGCGTTGGCCGCGACGTTCATGCGGTGACGTCCTCTTGGGAAGCGATGGGCAGCAGCACGCGGAAGGTCGTGCGACCTGGCTCGGACTCGAAATCGATCAGGCCGCCATGACCGGCCACCAGCTTGGCGACCAGGGCCAAGCCCAGGCCCGCGCCGTGGGTTTTGGTGGTGACGAAGGGCTGGAACAGGCTCTCGCGCAGATGGCTCGGGACGCCCGGGCCGTTGTCCTGCACCCGGATCTCCAGCGGCGCGCCGCGCAGGGTCTGGCCCTTGGAGGCCCGCACCCGCACGCCGTGGCGGTAGGCGGTGTGGACCGTGATCGCCCCGCGGCCGTCGCCGCGCGAATGGGCGGCCTCGGCGGCGTTCTTCACTAGGTTCAGGAAGATCTGGATCAGCTGGTCCTCGTCGCCGAAGGCCGGCGGCAGGGACGGGTCATAGTCGTCGGTGAGCGACAGGCCGTCGGCGACCCCGTTCGCCGCCAGCGCCTTCACCCGGTCCAGAACCTGGTGGATGTTGACCGGCTGGCAGTCCGGCAGGGCGTCGTCGGAGAAGGCCTCCATCCGGTCGACCAGCCGGCGCACGCGGTCGGTTTCGTCGACGATGAGCTGGGCCAGGGGCGCATCCTCGGCCTTGGCTCCGGACTTGAGCAGCTGGGCCGCGCCTCGGATACCCATCAGCGGGTTCTTGATCTCGTGGGCCAGCATGCGTCCCAGCCCGACGATGGTACGCAAGCCCGCGGCCTCCGCGCCCGTGCGTTCCCCGCCCAGCGATCCGCCCTTCACGTGCAGGGTCAGCAGCACCGAGCCGTCGCCCAGCGGGGCCGCGGCGCCGTCGGCCTCGAAGGACGGATGGCCGAACAGGCTGATCTCCACCCCGCGCTCCCGGACAGGCGCGCCCTCCTCGATGGCGCGGTTCAGCAGGGAGACCAGGGCCGATCCGGTCGGGAGGGCCGCGCCGAACCGGCCTCGCGCCAGCAGGCTAAGACCTTGGCCGAACAGCCGCTCGGCCGCCTCGTTCACCGCCACCAGGGCGCCGTCCCGGTTCACGACCAGGGCCGGTTCGGGGGCCAGATCGAAGGCCTGGGCCTTCATCGCCTCCAGGTTCGCGCCGCCGGAAGCGGATCTAAATTGACCGTTCATGCCGCCAATCTCGTCTGGGGATCGCGCCACAGCGCGATCAGGCCACGTTCGACCTCTCCCGGATCCTCCATACGGCAAAGCGTGGAGCGAGCGCTTCGCCGGGCCTCGGCCTCGTTGGGCCAGGGCGCGTTGTCGACATAGGCCGCCAGGTGCTTGCGAAATATCCGCAGGCCCAGACGGTCGCCGTAGAACTTCAGACTGTCGTTGAAATGGTCCAGAGCGATGGCTAGGCGCTGCTCGGCCTCCGGGACCAGGAAGGGTCGTCCATCCAAGGCCGCCTCGATCTGGGCCGCGATCCACGGCCGGCCGTAGACGCCGCGGCCGACCATCACCGCATCGGCGCCGGATGCCAGCAGGGCCGCCCGGGCGCTGCCGCCGTCGATGATGTCGCCATTGACCACGACCGGGATCGAGACCTCGGCCTTGACGGCCGCCACGGCCGACCAGTCGGCGGCGTCCTTGTAGAACTGGCTGCGGGTGCGACCGTGGATGGTCACCGCCTTGACCCCTCGGGCCTGGGCGCGGGCGGCGATGTCTGGGGCGTTCTTGCTGGCGTGGTCCCAGCCCAGGCGCATCTTCACCGTCACCGGGATATCGGGGACCGCATCCACCGCCGCGGCCATCAGGCTCTCGGCGAGGTCCGGATCGCGCATCAGGGCGGAGCCCGAGAGGACACCGGTTACCTCCTTGGCCGGACAGCCGAAGTTTAGATCGATGATCTGGGCGCCGGCCTTGGCGGCCAACCTCGCGCCTTCGGCGATGTGGACAGGATCGCGGCCCACCAGCTGGACCACCATCAGCGGCAGGCCCTCGCCGACGGCGGCGCGGCGCACCACATCGGGGCGGCCCTTGGAGAACTCCGCGCAGGCGACCATCTCGGTGGCCACATAGGCCGCGCCCAGCTTGCTGGCCGCGCGGCGGAACGGAAGGTCGGAGACGCCGGTCATGGGCGCGATCCACGCCCGGCCGCCGACTGATACATCCCCGATCTGGAGCCGATTGCTCATTTCTTACGCATCCCCATCGCACCCTTTTTAGGCATATTGTGCGGCGCCGTAAAGCCTGGACAGACCCCCGCCCTCGGTTAAACACACCGGATGACCTTTTCGGCGGTGATCGTGGCGGCGGGATCTAGCACGCGGGCGGGGCCCGGAGCGCCCAAGCCGTGGCGGATGCTGGGCGGTCGTCCAATCCTGCGCTGGTCGGTGGAGGCCCTGGAGCAAGCCGGCGCGCGCGAGATCGTGGTCGTGACCGCGTCCGATCGCCTCGAGGCGGCGAACGAGATCCTGGCCGGCCTGGCGACCTGGAAGGTCGTGGCAGGCGGCGCCACGCGGGCAGAGTCGGTCCAGGCCGGTCTCGCCGCCCTCGACTGTCCTGCGGACGCGCCGGTGCTGATCCACGACGCCGCCCGCCCCTTCGTCAGCACCACCCATGTCGAGGCCCTGCTCGCCGCCCTGGCTGGAGCCGATGGTGCGGTCCCTGCCCTGCCGGTGGCCGATACTCTCAAGCGCGGCGGCGCGGTCATCACCGAGACCGTCTCCCGCGATGGCCTCTGGCGCGCCCAGACACCCCAGGCCTTTCGGCTCGGAGCCCTGCGCGAAGCCTATGCCGCCTGGCCCGCCGACGCCGAGCCCACCGACGACGCGGCCGTCGTCGAGCGGGCCGGTGGCCGGGTGGTCATGACCCCCGGCGATCCCATGCTGATGAAGCTGACCTATCCCGAGGACTTCGCCATGGCCGAACGGCTGACCGGCCGGACCCGCATCGTCCGCATAGGCCAGGGGCTGGACGCCCATCGCTGGGGTCCCGGCGACGCGGTCTGGCTTTGCGGGGTGAAGATCGACCACGACGCGACCCTGATTGGTCATTCCGACGCCGACGCCGGCCTGCACGCCCTGACCGACGCGATCCTGGGGGCCATCGGCGAGGGCGACATCGGCGAACACTTCCCGCCGTCCGACCCGCAATGGAAGGGCGCCTCGTCTGACCGCTTCCTCAGCCACGCAGTCGGCCTGGTGGCGGCCAAGGGCGGACGCATCCTCAACGCCGACGTCACCCTGGTCTGCGAACGCCCCAAAATCCGGCCGCACCGCGACGCCATGCGCCAGCGGCTCGCCGAGCTGCTGGGGCTGCCTCTCGACCGGGTCAGCGTGAAGGCCACCACGACCGAGGGCATGGGCTTCACCGGCCGCGAGGAAGGCCTGCTGGCCCAGGCCGTGGTGTCCGTCGAGACGCCGGCTTAACCGCTACGGCAACCAGGTCCAACGTTCCTTGATCTGGGCGTAGAGGGCGCCGATCAGGTTCATGTAGTCGTCGGTCCAGGGCCGCGTCGCGGTGGGATCGGTCGGCTTCCAGCGCGGGTCGGCCTCGTAGGGTTCGATGGCCTTCAGGGTCTTGGTGATCAGGATGGCGTCCTCGGTGGATTCCCAGAGCGGCGGGCTGTCTTCGGCCGCGTCGTGCCGCTGGATCACCGCAAAGCCGCCGGCGGCCTCCGCCACCGCCATGGCCGGGCTGCGGAGCTCCAGGTTTCGGTTCGACAGGTGCAGGATCAGCACCCCGTCCGGCTTGAGCTTGGCCAGATAGCCCTTCACCGCCTCGACCGTCAGCAGGTGGGCCGGCACGGCGTCGGAGGAGAAGGCGTCGATCAGCAGGACGTCGAAATTGTCGTTCGGCTGCTTGGCCAAGGTCAGGCGTGCGTCGCCCAGGACGAAGTCGATCACGCCGCTGGCGCAGGTGGTGATGTAGCTGAAGTGCGTCTTGTCGGTGGAGATCGCGATGACCATCGGGTCGATCTCGAAGAAGGTCAGGTGGTCGCCGGGCCGGGTGTAGGCCGCCACCGCGCCCGTACCCAGGCCCACCGCCCCGATCCGCAGCGGCTTGGTCCCAGCGTAGCCGCGCGTGAAGACTTGGCCGATCGGGGTCTCCGGCGCGTAATAGACCAGCGGCCGGCAGTCATAGTCCGGATGCTGGGCCTGGGCGCCGTGCAGGGTGGTGCCGTGTGACAGCATCCGCACCTGGCCCTTCATGCCCGGAACGGGCATCTCAGACTGGCGAACCACGCCGAAGAAGCTGCGCCAGCTCTTGCGGACATCGACGCGGTCGCCCACCACCTCGGCGCTCACCGACAGCATGACGATCATACCGAAGAAGACGATGGTCCGCTCGCGCGAGGCGAAGGCCAGGACGGCGGCCAGGCCGAGGGCCAGCCTGATCCACAGCCCCATCGGGCCCTCAAGCCCGAAGAGACCTACCATTATCGGCGCCAGGAGGGTGCCCGCCGCACCCACGAGGAATATGGCCCAGCGCCACGGGGCGATGGGGCCCCAGCCAGGCCTGGCCAAGCAGGCCAAGGCCAGGACCAGGGGATACTCCCAGACATTGTTGAAGATCACCGGCGCCACGAAGGCGTTGAAGGATCCGCCCACCACGCCGCCGAACGACATCCACAGATAGAACTCGGTGAGGTGGGCCGGATTTGGCCGCCGGGCGACCAGGGCCTGGTGGCACATGAGCGCGGTCAGGAAGAAGGCCGCCAGGTGGACGAAGACCTGTAGCAGCAGGTGCAAGTGCTTGAACGGCAGCAGCGCCGCGCAGGCGGCGAGCGCCGCGGCGTGCAGGAACAGCGTGGTCCGCTGCGAGATCAGCGGCTTCTCTGAGAAGGCGATGATGAAGGTGCCGAGATAGAGCGCCAGCGGCACGACCCAGATGAACGGCGCCGAGGCCACGTCCGTGGTCAGGTGGGTGGTGACCCCCAGCATCAGGCTGGACGGAATGGCCGCGAGCGCGATCCAGACCAGGCGCTGGGGCCAGGTCGGGGCGGGCCCGGCCTCGGTCCTGGCGGTCTCGGCCAGGACCGAACGCGCGCGGGAGACAGCCATCGCCAGGCCGCCCATCAGCAGGATGAAGGTCCCATAGCCGACGCTCCAGCCCACGGTCTGGTTGCGCAGCGTGGCGAGGGGCTCGATGACGACCGGATAGGCCAACAGGGCCAGCAGGCTGCCCAGGTTGGAGGCGGCGTAGAGGACATACGGCTCGGCCCCGGTCTCGGCGTGCAGGGTTCGCGCGTGCCAGGCCTGCACCAGGGGCGCGGTCGCCGACAGCACCGCGAACGGCGCCCCGATGGACATGGTCAGCACCCCTAGCAGCCAGAGCGACGGATGCTCCGAGCGCGGCTCCCCGAACACGCCCGACACATGCAGCGGCAGGGTCAGGGCCGCCAACAGCAGGGCGGCGATGTGGACCAGGGCCTGGGTGCGGATCGACGCGATCCTCTGCAGCAGGTGAGCGTAGCCGTAGCCGGCTAGCAGGGCCGTCTGGAAGAAGGCGATGGAGGTGTTCCAGACCGACGGGCTGCCGCCCAGCAGGGGCAGGACCAGCTTGGCCACCATGGGTTGAACCATGAAGACCAGGCCGGCGCTCGCGAAGATGGTGACGGCGAAGAGCGCATGAGAGACGCTCAGGCTTGGCCGTTCGGCCTTTTCAAGGGTGGTCATGGGCTCGATTCGGCTTGTATCCGCACCAGCGGCGATGTTGTGGTCTCGCCTTCGCCTTGCCTAGACCTTTGGAGTTCGCGCCATGTTTTCCCTGGAGATCGTCACCCTGGCGCGCCTGCTGATCGACGAGGCCCGGGAACGGTCCCTGCGGATCGTCACCGCCGAGAGCTGCACCGGCGGGCTGGTGGCCGGCGCGATCTGTTCGATCCCCGGCGCCTCCGATGTCTTCGAGCGTGGCTTCGTCACCTACACCAACCGGGCCAAGCAGGAGATGTTGGGGGTGCCCGGCGACCTGATCGCCGACCTGGGCGCGGTGTCCGAACCGGTGGCCCGGATGATGGCCGAGGGCGCCCTTGAGGCTTCCAACGCCCACATCGCCGTCGCGGTCACCGGCGTCGCCGGCCCCGGCGGCGGCACGCCGATGAAGCCGGTCGGCACGGTCCACATCGCCACCGCCCGCGCCAATCACGGCTTGATGCATCGCTCCGAACTGTTCGAGGGCGAAACCCGGGCGGAGATCCAGGAAATGGCGGTCCAGGCAGCGCTGCAGGCCCTGCGCGACCGGATGAGCTAGCCGTAGAGCGCCTTGGCCCGCGCCTCGAAACAGGCCATCAGCTTGTCCACCGCATGGTGGAAGTTGGCGGAAAGCAGACCGTCCAGCAGACGGGATTTGAATTCAAAATCGATATCGAACTCGATCTTCGTGCCGCCTGGGACCTCGACGAATTTCCAGCGGTTGGCCAGGTGGCGGAACGGCCCAGATAGAAGCGTAACGTCTATCTGCCGGGCGCCGGCGTCGCGGCGGACGCGGGTGGAGAACTTCTCCTTCAGGAACGAGAACCCAACCCCGGCCTGGGCGTCGATCAGGCTGACGCCCTCCCCGTCTGGGCGGGCGTTCCAGGTGCGCATGGACTGGATCCACGGCACGAACTGCGGATAGGCCTCGATATCGCCCACCAGGGCGAAGAGCTGGTCGGACGTATAGGGCAGCGTCTTCTCGACGTGATGCTGCAAGGGGTCTAGGCCGCCGCGTCCTTGGCGAGCCGCGCGGCTTTCAGGCGGGCGAAATCCTCGCCGGCATGGTGCGAGGACCGCGTGAGCGGGCTGGCCGAGACCATCAGGAAGCCCTTGGCCCGGGCGATCTCCTCATAGGCGCGGAACTCGTCGGGATGCACGAAGCGATCGACGGCGGCGTGCTTGCGGGTCGGCTGCAGGTACTGGCCGATGGTCAGGAAGTCGACGCCGGCCGAACGCATGTCGTCCATCACCTGCATGACCTCTTCCTTGGCCTCGCCCAGGCCGACCATCAGGCCGGACTTGGTGAACTGGTTGGGGTCGCGCTCCTTCACCCGCTCCAGCAGGCGCAGGGAGTGGTAGTAGCGGGCGCCGGGCCGGATCGAGAGATAGAGCCGCGGCACGGTCTCCAGGTTGTGGTTGAAGACGTCGGGCCGGGAGTCGATGACGACCTCGGCCGCTGCCGTCGGTTTGCGCAGGAAGTCCGGCGTCAGGATCTCCACGGTCGTTCCCGGCGCGGCGGCGCGGATCGCATGGACCACGGCGGCGAAGTGGGCCGCCCCGCCGTCCGACAGGTCGTCGCGGTCCACCGAGGTGATGACCACGTGCTTCAGGCCCATCTTGGCCACCGCGTCGCCGACCCGGGCGGGCTCGGTTGCGTCGAGCGCGTTGGGCTTGCCGGTGGTCACGTTGCAGAAGGCGCAGGCCCGGGTGCAGATCTCGCCCATGATCATCATGGTGGCGTGACTCTGGGTCCAGCACTCGCCGATGTTCGGACAGGCCGCCTCTTCGCAGACGGTGGTAAGGCCGTGTTCCTTCACGATGGCGCGGGTGGCGTTGTAGCCGGGCGAACCCGGCGCGCGGACGCGCAGCCACTCTGGCTTGCGCAGCATCGGCGTATCCGGCCGGGCCTGTTTCTCGGGGTGGCGCGGACGCGCGCCGTTGAGCGTATCGATGACGGTCGCCATGGGGCCTAGATCGTCTTTCAGGGCCTCCGGATCAAGCCGTGATTGAGCGGCCACGCGCCGCATGCTCAAACTTGGCCATGATCCGTGCGTCCGTGATCGCCGCCGTGCTCCTGGTTCTCGCGGCTTGCGGAGGCGACGAGGCGCGCGCGCCGTTCGCCGAAAGCCGGGTCCCACCTTCGCTCGGCGCGCGGTTCCAACCGCCCGAGGGCTGGGCCTGGGGCTTCATCCGCACAGGCCTCAATCCCGTGCAGCGCTACGGCGTGGCCAGCACCGCGCGCGTGCCCCGCGCCGTGGTGGTGATCGCCCCTGGCTATGGCGAGAGCGCGGAGGTCTGGTTCGAGACGGTCCGCGACCTGGTGGGCGAAGGCTATACGGTCTGGATCCTGGACCGCGCCGGCCAGGGCGGCTCCGAGCGCTTCATTCTGCCCCGCGACCTGGGCCATGCGCCCAGCTTCGACCCTGACGTCACCGGCCTGATGCACCTGCTGAAGGTGGTGGTCCGAGCTCCAGAGGAGACGCCGGTGGTCCTGCTGGGGCACGCCGACGGGGCGATCGTGGCCCTGGCCGCCGTCCAATCCGGCCTGAAGGTCGACGGCTTGATCGCCTCCTCGCCCTGGCTGGCGGCCGATGTGGCCGCTCCAAGTCCCAAATGGGCGCCCGGCCTGGACCGCCTGGCCGCCCCGGGCTGGAAGGCCTGGACCCGGGACGGCCCCGACGATCTGGTCCGCGGCCTCACCCACGATGGCTGGCGGGGCAAGATCGGCCAGGCCTGGCAGACCGCCAATCCCGACCTGCGGATGGCCGGACCGAGCCGTGGCTGGATCGGCGCGCACCGCGCCGCCAGCCGCAAGGCCATCGAGCGCGCCTCCGCCGCGCGGGCGCCCATCCTGATGCTCAACCCTGGAAAGGATGGCGTTTCCCTGTGTCGGCAAGCGCCTCTGTGCCGCGCCGTCGCTGTCCCCGGCGCACGGCGCGCACTGCATCTGGAAGCCGACCCATGGCGTCAGGCCTGGCGAAAAGAGACCCTCGGCTTCATGGCCGAGGCCGTCGAGGCCCACCGGAATATGCAGCTGGATCAGTAGGTTCGGCGCGGCTTTTCGGGCGGATCGTACGCCTGCCCGCTCACGGCCTGTAACATTTCTTTTCAATGACAGGTCCGAGCGATAGGCTCCGCCGCAATGAATATGGCGAGACGATCGGGGAGGTTGTCGCCTTTGTCGCGTACCATTGAATCCACCGGGGCCGGATTGTCGTTGTTCGACGCCCTTATCGAGGCGCGCGCCAAGTACGGCGCGAAGAAGCCGATCCTGGAAGACCAGGAACGCAATCCGCTCACCTATACCGACCTGATCCGCGGCGCCTTCGCGCTCGGCCGCAAGATCGCCGGCATGACCGCCAAGGGCGAGCACGTGGGCATCCTGCTGCCGTCCAGCTCGGCGGTGGTGGTCACCTTCTTCGCCCTGCACGCCTTCGGCCGCACGCCGACCATGCTCAACTTCACCGCCGGCATCCGCAACCTGAAAGCCGCCTGCGAGCTGGCGGGCGTGAAGCGCGTCCTGACCTCGCATCGCTTCGTCGAGCAGGGCAAGCTGCACGACCTGATTGACGCCCTGGAGACGGTGGCGCAGGTCACCTATCTCGAGGACGTGCGCGAGAAGATCGGGGTGGCCGACAAGCTGTTCGCCGCCGCCGCCGGCGCCTTCCCGAAGAACTTCCGCGCCGAGACCAAACCTTCGGACCCCGGCGTGATCCTGTTCACCTCCGGCAGCTTCGGCGCACCGCGCGGCGTGGTCCTGACCCAGGCGAACCTGATCGCCAATGTGAACCAGATCGCCGAGCACATCCCGCTCGATCCCTCCTGGGTGATGTTCAATCCCCTGCCCACCTTCCACTGTTTCGGCCTGACCGGCGGGGCGCTGCTGCCGATCCTCAAGGGCATGAAGGCCTTCGAGTATCCCTCGCCTCTGCACGTCAAACAGATTCCGCCGCTGATCAAGGACACAGGCGCCTCGATCCTGTTCGCCACCGACACCTTCCTTAACCAGTACGCCCGCTCCGCCGACCAGGGCGAGCTCTCGGGCCTGCAGTTCATCGTCTGCGGCGCCGAGAAGGTTCGCGAAGAGACCCACAACCTGATCCGCGAAAGGTTCGGCGACGTGCCGGTGCTGGAGGGCTACGGCGCCACCGAGGCCGCGCCCGTGATCGCGGTGAACAAGCCCACGGACAACCGCCGCGGCACGGTCGGCGGCCTGTTGCCGGGCATCGAGACGCGGCTGGAGCCGGTTGAGGGCATCCCCGGCGGCGGACGCCTATTCGTGCGCGGGGCCAACATCATGGCCGGCTATCTGGTCGCCGGCGGCGTGATCGAATCGCCCCCCGACGGCTGGCACGACACCGGCGACGTGGTCGACATCACCGAGGACGGCTGGATCAAAATCCTGGGTCGGGTGAAGCGCTTCGCCAAGGTGGGCGGAGAGATGGTCTCTCTGACCGCGGCCGAGGACATCGCCACGGCCGTCTGGCCCGATAGCCGCCACGCGGTGATCGCCATGCCCGACGCGAAGAAAGGCGAACGCCTGGTGCTGGTCACCGACCGCCGCGACGCCGATTCCACGCCGCTGGTGGCCCACGCCCAGGCCATCGGCGCCCCGGAGTTGGCTGTGCCGCGCAAGATCATCAAGGTCACCGAGGTCCCGGTCCTGGGCACCGGCAAGACCGACTATGTGGCGATCCAGCGGATGGCGGAGGCCGACAGCCGCCGGGCCGCCTGACGATCAGCCGGCCGTGGGGCCGGATTAGGGGGAAGACCGCATGCCGAATCTCAGCCTCTGGGCGCCGCGGGTGCTCAGCATCCTGCGGATCATCACCGCCCTGCTCTTCATGCAGCACGGCCTGATGAAGCTGTTCGACTTCCCCGCGCCCCAGCCGGGCGCGCCTGATCCGCTGCCCCCGATACTGTTGGCGGCAGCCTGGATCGAGGTGGTCGGTGGCGGCCTGATCGCGCTGGGCCTCTTCACCCGCATCGCGGCCTTCGTCTGCTCGGGCCAGATGGCGGTGGCCTATTTCGTCGCTCACGGCAGCCAAGGCTTCTGGCCGGCCCTGAACGGCGGCGAGGGGGCGATCCTGTTCTGCTTCGTCTTCCTCTACCTGGTCTTCGCCGGCCCCGGCCCGTGGAGCCTGGACGCGATCGTTCGGAAGAAGAGTTAGCCCGACCGCCCGTCAGATATGCAAAACCCGCCCGTAGGCGTCGAGGGCGGCCTCGTGCATGGCCTCGCTCATGGTCGGGTGCGGATAGACGGTGGCCTGCAGCTCGGCTTCGGTGGCCTCCATGGTGATGGCCAGGACGTAGCCCTGGATCATCTCGGTGACCTCCGCCCCGATCATGTGAGCCCCGATCAGCGCCCCGGTCTTCTCGTCGAAGACGGTCTTCACGAAGCCCTCGGTCTCGCCCGAGGCGATGGCCTTGCCGTTCACCTTGAAGGGGAAGCGGCCGACCTTGACGGCGATCCCCTGTTCCTTGGCCTGGGCCTCGGTCAGGCCCACCGAGGCGATCTGCGGGCTGGAATAGGTGCAGCCGGGAATAGGCGAGTTGAGGTTGGTCGGCTTCAGCCCGGCGAGGTGCTCGACGCAGTGCACCCCCTCGTGGCTGGCCTTATGGGCGAGCCAAGGCGGGCCGGCCACGTCGCCGATGGCGTAAAGGCCCGCGACCCCCGTGCCGCCGTGGCCGTCGATGACCACGTGGCTCTTCTCGATCTTCACGCCCAGGGCCTCCAGGCCCATGTCCTCGACATTGCCGGCGATGC
Organism: Phenylobacterium sp.; assembly: GCF_030697925.1. GTDB lineage: Bacteria > Pseudomonadota > Alphaproteobacteria > Caulobacterales > Caulobacteraceae > Phenylobacterium. Next base: position 40,092 of record NZ_JAUYOJ010000233.1, read on the forward strand.
CCACGGCGACGATGGCCACGTCGGCGCTAAGCGTCTCGGCCTTGCCCCCGGCCTCGAGCTCGACGGAAACGCCGGTCTTTGACTTGGTCAATTTCTTGACGCCGGCCCCGACCCGGAACTTCAGCCCGCGCTTCTCGAAGGCCTTGTGAGCGGCCTTGGAGACCTCCTCGTCCTCCACCGGCAGGATGCGCGGCAGGGCCTCGACCACGGTCACCTCCGAGCCGAGGGCCCGGTAGAAGCTGGCGAACTCGATGCCGATGGCGCCCGAACCCACGACGATCAGCGACTTGGGCGCGGCCTTGGGGACCATGGCCTCGCGATAGGTCCAGACCCGGTCGCCATCCGGCTCCAGGCCGATGGCCGGGATGGTGCGGGCCCGCGCCCCGGTGGCCAGGATCACGTGCTTGGCCTGGACGCTGCGGACGCCGCCGGCCTTGAGGGCCACCACGACCTTCGGAGCCCCCTGCCCCTTCTCCAGCTTGGCGGTCCCCTCGATCACCTCGATCTTGTGCTTTTTCATCAGGAAGGTGACGCCGGCGTTGAGTTGGCCGGCCACCTTGCGCGAGCGCTCGATCACCTTGCCGAAGTCGAAGGAGGCCTTGTCGATCTTGATGCCGTAGTCGGCCAGATGGCTTAGGTTTTCATAGGCCTCGCCGGACTTGAGCAGGGCCTTGGTGGGGATGCAGCCCCAGTTCAGGCAGACCCCGCCCAGGGTCTCGCGCTCGACGATGGCGGTCTTGAAGCCGAGTTGGCTGGCACGGATGGCTGTCACATAGCCGCCCGGGCCCGAGCCGATGACGATGACGTCGAAATCCATGTGGCTAGCCTCAGACGATCATCGTGATGGGGTCTTCGATCAGGGCCTTGAAGGCCTGCAGCCAGCGGGCGCCGATGGCCCCGTCGACCACCCGGTGATCGCAGGTGAGTGTGACGCTCATCACCGTGGCGATGGTCAGTTCGCCGTTCTTGACCACCGGCTGCTGGGCTCCCACGCCCACCGACAGGATCGCGCCCTGCGGTTCGTTGATGATCGAATTGAACGACTTGATGCCGAACATGCCCAGGTTGGAGACCGAGAAGGTGCCGCCCTGGAACTCCTCGGGCTTCAACTTGCGGGTCCGGGCGCGCTCGGCCAGGTCCTTGGCTTCCACCGCGATCTGGGCCAGGCCCTTGGTTTCGCACTTGCGGATGATCGGGGTGATCAGGCCGCCGTCGATGGCCACGGCCATGGCGATGTCGGCGTTGTGGTGCATGGCGATGCCCTCGGGCGAATAGGAGGCGTTGGCCTCCGGCACCCGCTTCAAGGCCACGGCCGCGGCCTTCAGCACCAGGTCGTTGACGCTGACCTTGATCCCCTGCTTCTCCAGCATGGCGTTGATCTTGGCGCGGCTGGCCAGCAGGGCGTCGATCTCCAGGTCGATGGTCAGCGGGAAGTGCGGCACGTCGCGGAAGCTGTCGGTCATTCGCCGCGCCACGGTCTTCTTCATGCCGTCCAACGGGATCAGGTCGTAGGTCCCGTCCGGAATGCCCATCTGGGCCAGGCTCTGGACCTGGCGGGCCGCAGCAGGCGCGCCGGCCGGGGCCGCGGAAGGCGCCTTGGCTGAGGGCGTTGCGCCCTCGACGTCGCGCTTGATGATCCGGCCGTGCGGGCCCGACCCCTGCACCTGCGCGAGGTCGAGTCCCTTCTGTTCGGCAATCCGGCGCGCCAGCGGCGAGGCGAAGACGCGGTCTCCCCCTCCGTCACGCGTCGCTTCGCTCCGCATGCCACCTCCCCCAGCGGGGGAGGAACTTGGCGGCGGCGCGGCGGCGGGTTCAGGCGCTTTCAGTTGCTCCCCTTTTGGGGGAGCTGTCGGCGCAGCCGACTGAGGGGGACTTTGACTCCCGCCAGCGTCCTCCCCGGAGAGCCGGGCGATCGGTGTGTTGACCTTGACGCCTTCCGAGCCCTCGGCGACCAGGATGTCCTCGATGACGCCCTCGTCGACGGCTTCCACCTCCATGGTGGCCTTGTCGGTCTCGATCTCGGCGATCACGTCGCCCGAGGAGACCTTGTCCCCCTTCTTCACGTGCCATTTGGCGAGGGTGCCCTCCTCCATGGTGGGCGACAGGGCGGGCATCAGGACATCGATGGACATGGACAGGCTCTCAGGCGCTAGGCAGGGCTTCGACGAGGACGGTCGGCGTCCAGCGCGCCTTGCGCCGGGCGAGTCGTTCTTCGTCGGATTCGTGATCGTAGGTCATGGGTTGCGGCTCACGGCCGTCGAAGGCCTCTAGGCCGACCCCGCGGACGTTGAGGACGCCGATCAGGCCGACATCGGTCGACAGTGTCATGCCGACATAGACGCCGCACTCATCGCAGATCAGGGTGTCGGCCTGGCGCTGGCCGAACCGATAGGTCGAGAGCGCGCCGGGCGCGACCTCGATGTGAAGCCGTCCATCCGGGTCACCCGTGGTCAGGCCGCCGTGCCGCCGGCAGAAGCCGCACTGGCAGGCGCGCAGGGGCAGCTTGGCGACCGGGACACTGGACTCCAGGCTGATCCGGATCGCGCCGCAGTGACAGTGGCCGGTGAGCGTCTGGGTCATGACGGCTCCAGCGACAGGCGCGCCAGCTGGTCGGCGTTGGCCTCCCAGTTGGCGCCGTCGAAGGCGGTGATCTCGAGGTTGAGGGCCTCGTCCAGGCAGCGGGCGTTGACCGACCAGCCGTCCGGGTTCGAGCGCGGCCGGTAGAAGCTCTTGATGCCGCACTCCGAGCAGAACAGGTGGCGCGCCACTCGGCTGTTGAAGGTGTACTCCGCCAGCCGCTCGGCGCCCTTGGTCATCCGGAACCGGCTCTCCGGCACGATGATGTGGATGTAGCCCGTCTTGGCGCACATGGAGCAGTTGCAGCTCTGCGCCTCGACGACCTCCGGCAAGGCCACCTCGAACCGGACGCCGCCGCAATGGCAGCCCCCGGCGCGCCAGGTGAAGGGTTCCTGGTTCATCGCCTTCCCCTACGCCGTTCCGTTCCCTGTCGGACTGAGCGGTATCGGGGGGTCATTTGTAGCAGACCGCCTTGGCCGCCTTGACGATGTCCTCCACCGACGGCAGCGACAGGGCCTCCAGATTGGCGGCGTAGGGCAACGGCACATCCTTCTGGCAGACCCGCGCGGGCGGGGCGTCCAGATAGTCGAAGCCGTGCTCGATCACCCGGGCGATGACCTCGGCGCCGACGCCCATAGGGCCCCAGCCCTCCTCGGCGGTGACCAGGCGGTTGGTCTTCTTGACGCTCTCGACGATGGTCTCGTGGTCCAGGGGGCGCAGGGTGCGCAGGTCGATGACCTCGGCCTCTATGCCCTCGGCCGCCAGTTCCTCGGCGGCCTTGAGCGCCATGCCGACCATCCGCGAGTGGGCGGTGATGGTGACGTCTTTGCCCTGCCGGCGGACCTTGGCCTTGCCGATGGGCACGACCCAGTCGACCCCCTCCGGAACGTCGAACTCCTGGCCGTACATCATCTCGTGCTCGAGGAAGACGACGGGGTTCGGATCGCGGATCGCGGCCTTCATCAGGCCCTTGGCGTCGGCGGCGTCATAGGGCGCCACCACCTTCAGGCCAGGCACCTGGGCGTACCAGGAGGAATAGTCCTGGCTGTGCTGGGCGCCGACCCGCGAGGCCGCGCCATTGGGCCCGCGGAACACGACCGAGCATTTGATCTGGCCGCCCGACATGTAGAGGGTCTTGGCCGCCGAATTGATGATGTGGTCGATCGCCTGCATGGCGAAGTTCCAGGTCATGAACTCGACGATGGGCTTGAGGCCCGCCATGGCCGCCCCGACGCCCAGGCCGGCGAAGCCGTGCTCGGTGATCGGGGTGTCGATCACCCGCTTGTCGCCGAACTCCTGCAGCAGGTCGCGGCTCACCTTGTAGGCGCCCTGGTACTGGGCGACTTCCTCGCCCATCAGGAACACCTTGTCGTCGGCGCGCATCTCCTCGGCCATGGCGTCGCGCAGGGCGTCGCGGATGGTGGTCTTGACCAGCTTCACGCCCTCCGGGAGCTCCGGGTCGCGCAGCTCGACCTTCGGGACGACTGGCGCGGCCGGCGACGAAGCCTCGGCGGGTTGCGGCTGAGGCGCCTCGGCGACAGGCTGAGCCTTGGCCTCGCCATTGGCCTTGGGAGGCGGAGCCGCCGCGCCGTCGCCGCCCGACAGGCGGGCGATAGGCGTATTGACCTTCACCTCCTCGGTGCCTTCGGGAACCAGGATTTCCTCGATCACGCCCTCGTCGACAGCCTCGACCTCCATCGTCGCCTTGTCGGTCTCGATCTCGGCGATCACGTCGCCGGAGCGTACGGAATCGCCCTTCTTCACGTGCCACTTGGCGAGCGTGCCCTCCTCCATCGTGGGAGACAGGGCGGGCATCAGGACGTCGGTCACTGGGCGGCCTCCAGATAGACGTCCGTATAGAGCTCGGAGGGTTCCGGTTCGGGGCTGGTGCGGGCGAACTCCGCGGCGTCGGCGACGATGCGCTTGACCTCCGCGTCGATGGCCTTCAGCGCCGCCTCGTCGGCCCAGCCCAGCTTGGCCAGCCGCTCCTGCAGGTGGTCGATGGGATCGCGGGTCTTGCGCACCTCATCGACCTCGTCACGGGTTCTATACTTTGCCGGGTCGCTCATGGAGTGGCCGCGATAGCGGTAGGTCTTCATCTCGAGGATGTAGGGCCCCTTGCCCGACCGGGCGTGGGCGGCGGCCTTGCCGGCCGCGGCCTTGACCGCTAGCACGTCCATGCCGTCGACCTCCTCGCCCGGGATACGGAATGAGGCGCCGCGCTTATAGAGGTGGGTCTCCGACGAGGAGCGCTCGATGGACGTGCCCATGGCGTACTGGTTGTTCTCGATCACGTAGACGACCGGCAGGCTCCAGAGCTGAGCCATGTTGAAGCTCTCATAGACCTGGCCCTGATTGGCCGCGCCGTCGCCGAAATAGGTGAAGCTGACCTTCTTGTTGTCCCGATAGTGGTTGGCGAGCGCCAGGCCGGTGCCCAGCGCCACCTGCGCCCCCACGATGCCGTGGCCGCCGTAAAAGTCGGCCTCGGTCGAGAACATGTGCATCGAGCCGCCCTTGCCCCTGGACGAGCCGCCGGCCCGGCCGGTCAGCTCGGCCATGACTTCGCGCGGATCCATGCCGCAGGCCAGCATGTGGCCGTGGTCACGGTAACCGGTGATCACCTGGTCGCCGGGCTCCTTGATCGCCTGGACGCCGACCGCGATCGCCTCCTGGCCGATGTAGAGATGGCAGAAGCCACCGATCAGGCCCATGCCGTAAAGCTGTCCCGCCCGCTCCTCGAAGCGGCGGATCAGCAGCATGTCGCGATAATATTTGAGAAGCTCGTCCTGGGTCACAGGTCCTTCTACTACACCATTGACACCGGTGTCAGTACTCTTCCGCCGAGCAGCAGAGGCCGCTTGCCCACGCGCCATACGTCTCTCCCGTAGGAATGCATCATCGCGGTTACGCTCCGCGTTTCCGATCGCTTAGAACGACTGAGTCCGCCCTAAGGCTTCACGCGGATCACATAGTCGTTCGGATGCGCGAAGCCTAGCAGGGAACGCGCGCGCTCTTCCAGAAGATCGGCGGAAAGGCTCGTATCTCTCAGAAGCTGAGCACGGGCCTCGAGGTCCTGCCTCTGAGCGCGCAGGGTTTCTAGCTCGTGGGTCTTGGCGGCGAGCGTGGCGTCGCGCTGGGTCGACGACAGCAGGCCCCGGTCGCCCGTGAAGGCGTGGAACCCGAAATAGAAGATCAGGAACGCCAGGGCCGCTGTGGGCAGGTAGGAACGAAGGCGGGCGAACACGGGCGAATCTGAGACTCCTGAACGCCGCTATCTCACGCATTCGTGCTTAATTTCCGGTTACGTCGCCTGGATTCACCACCTCCTGCGGCGACAGGAGCACGGCCACGACCATGTCCGCCGTGACGTTGAACAACGTCTTGAACATGTCTGGAATGGAATCGATGGCGATCAGCAGGGCCAGACCCTCCAGCGGCAGGCCGAGCGCCGAATAGAGCGGCGCCTGCAGCATCAGGCCGGCGGAAGGCACGCCAGGCGTAGTCGCGCCGATCAGGATGCCCGCCCCGGCGCTGGCGAGGATGGCGAAAGGGGTGAGCTCCAGGCCGTAGAGTCGGCTCACGAACGCGACGCCCAGGATGGTGGCGATGGCGTGCTGCAGCTTGAAGGTCGAGACCGCTACTGGCAGCACCAGGTCGGCGACCTCGGGCCGTAGGCGCAGGTCGTCATGTCCGGCCTTGATCAGGGCCGGCAGGCTGGCGAGCGAGGATCGGGAGCTCAAGCCCACAGCCTGGACCGGCAGCATGGCCATGGCGAACCTGCGCCAGCCGACCCGTCCGCCGAAGACGGCCAACGGATAGAGAAACAGGGTCCCCAATAGGTAGAGCCCGATGGAGACGGCCAGAAAATAGCCCACCGCCCCTGCCCCGGCCGCGCCGAGGTTAACGCCGAGGGCGAAGCTCAGGGCCAGCACCCCGATCGGCGCCAGGGCGACCACCCAGCGGACCAGGATGATCATCACCTCGGCCACGGCGCGGAAAGCCTCGACGATCTTAGTGCGGGTCGCGTGCGCGGCGTTGGCGGCGGCGAGCGCGAAGGCCACCGTGAACACCAGCAGCGGCAGCAAGGCGCCGTCGGCCGCGGCCTTGAACGCGTTGGCCGGCACCAGCGAGACCAGCCACTCTGACGCGGTGACGGGCGCGGCCGGCGGAGGCTGGGCGGCTTGAGCCATCAGGGCGCTCGTGGCGGCCGGATCCAGGCGCACGGCGCTCATCAGGGCCGGGCTGACCGCGAAACTGGCCAGGGTGAAGGCTGCGAGCAACCCCAGGAACAGCAGGACCATCCGCAGGCTGAGCGCGCCCGTCTGCTTCAGGTCGCCCGCTCCGGCAATGGCGACCACCAGCAGGGGGACGATCAGGGGAATGACCGTCATGCGCAGGGCGTTGACCCAGAGCTGGCCGATCGGCGCCGCGATCTCCTGCGCGCGCTCGCCCCAGGACGCGCCGTGACCCAGGATGCCCAGGGTCAGGCCGAGCGCCAGAGCGGCGATCACCCACGCCGCCGATGATGTCGCAGGCCGCTTCATCGCCCCCCCAGGATCCCAGTTGCGGGAGCCTACAGGCGCTCGGCGCAGATTCGAAACCCGGCGTCTGCCTAGAGGTGCTTGATCGCCTTGGCGCCCAGATAGATGGCCTGGTCGCCCAGCTCTTCCTCGATGCGCAGCAGCTGGTTGTACTTGGCGGTGCGGTCCGAGCGCGACAGCGAGCCGGTCTTGATCTGACCGCAGTTGGTGGCCACGGCCAGGTCGGCGATGGTGGCGTCCTCGGTCTCGCCCGAGCGGTGGCTCATCACCGCCGTGTAGGCGGCGCGGTGGGCCATGTCGACCGCGTCCAGGGTCTCCGACAGGGTGCCGATCTGGTTGACCTTGACCAGGATCGAGTTCGCCAGGCCCTGCTGCACGCCCAGCGTCGAGAGCCGCGCCGGATTGGTCACGAATAGGTCGTCACCCACGAGCTGAATCTTGCCGCCCAGCCGCTCGGTGAGCAGCTTCCAGCCTTCGAGGTCGTCCTCGGCCATGCCGTCCTCGATGGTGACGATGGGGAACTTGGCGACCAGGCCGGCCAGGTAGTCGACCATGCCGGCCGGATCGAGGCTCTTGCCCTCCCCGTCCATGACGTACTTGCCGCCCTTGAAGAACTCGGTGGAGGCGGCGTCGAGGCCCAGGTGGAAATGATCGCCGGCCTTGTAGCCCGCCGCCGCCCCCGCCTTGACGATGAAGGCCAGCGCCTCTTCGGCCGACCCGATATTGGGGGCGAAGCCGCCCTCATCGCCGACATTGGTGTTGTGGCCGGCGTCGTGCAGCGCCTTCTTCAGGGCGTGGAAGATCTCCGCGCCCATGCGCAGCCCCTCGGCGAAGGTGTCGGCGCCGGTGGGCAGGATCATGAATTCCTGGATGTCGATCGGATTGTCGGCGTGGGCGCCGCCGTTGATGATGTTCATCATCGGCACCGGCAGGACGCGGGCCGAGACCCCGCCCACATACTTGTAGAGCGGCAGGCCGGCGCTGATCGCCGCGGCCTTGGCGGCGGCCAGGCTGACGCCCAGGATGGCGTTGGCGCCCAGGCGCGACTTGTTGGGCGTGCCATCCAGTTCGATCAGCAGCTTGTCGAGCCGCCGCTGGTCCTCGGCGTCGACGCCGGAGAGCGCGTCATAGACCTCGCCATTGACCGCATCCACCGCCTGCCGGACGCCCTTGCCCAGATAGCGCGTCTTGTCGCCGTCGCGCTTCTCGACCGCCTCATGGGCGCCGGTGGAGGCGCCCGAGGGCACCGCGGCGCGGCCCAGGGCGCCATCTTCCAGAATCACGTCCACCTCGACCGTCGGATTGCCGCGGCTGTCCAGGATCTCCCGGGCGGTGATGTCGACGATCTCGGTCATGGAAGCTCCTTGGCGTTTCGCCGGGACCCTTAGCCAGCTTCGACCATCGGGGCAATCTTGAGCGGCCTTGAGCTTAGCGTCGGTTCGTGACGTCCTGACGCCGTGAGCGACGCCTTCGTCCTGCTGGAAGACGGAAAGCCGACAGCCCAGGCGCGCGGCGACCTGCTGGTGCCTTGGTGGAGTTTTGGCAAGACAGTGATCGCCGCCACGGCGCTTCGGCTGGTCGAACAGGGTCGGTTGTCGCTGGACCAGGGTCGCGACGGCGTCACCCTGCGCCGCCTGCTGACGCACGAGGCGGGGCTGAGGGACTATGGCGGCCTGCCGGACTATCACCGGGCCGTGGCGGCTGGAGCCACGCCCTGGAGCCGCACCGAGATGCGGGGCCGAGCCAAGGCCGAGCGGTCGATCTTCGCGCCAGGCGAGGCATGGGCCTATTCGAACATCGGCTATCTGACGGCGCGCGAGCGGATCGAGCAGGCCTTTGGGGCCGGCCTCGGCGAGGCCGCGCGAGACCTGGTGTTCGCGCCGCTGGACGTCGAAGGCGTGGAGCTCGCCCTCACGACCGACGACCTGGACGGTGTCCGCGTGGGCACCGCGCAAGGTTATCATCCCGCCTGGGTCTATCACGGTCTGTTCGTCGGTCCCTTGACGGCCGCGGCCGAGGTTCTCGACGGGCTCCTCGGCCCAAGCTCACCCCTGTCGCAGGCCTCCCAAGACCTGATGACGCGGCGGCGTGAGCTGCCGGAACACAACCGACCGCCCTGGGCGCTCGCCGCCTACGGGCTCGGCTTCATGTGCCCCACGACGGCGCAGGGTTGGGTGGCCGTGGGGCATACCGGCGGCGGACCAGGCAGCGTTGTGGCCGTCTATAGCCGGCCCGAAGGGGGCCGCCGCACCGCCGCCGCCTTTTCGCTGGGCGAGGATCAGTCGCCGACCGAGCATCGGGTCGTCGAGCTTCTGGCCGTCGGCGCGTCTTGACTTGAACCGGCCCGCTCCGACTGATGCGCCTATGCTGCTCATCGAAAAGACCGCCGACGGCGTCGCCGTCGTGACCCTGAACCGGCCCGAGGCCATGAACGCGCTGTCCAAGGCGCTGCGCGCGGAACTGCACAAGGCGCTGCAGGCCCTGGAGGCCGATCCCGAGGTGCGGGTCATCGTCCTGACCGGCGCCGGCGAGCGGGCCTTCACCGCGGGCCTGGATCTCAAGGAGCTGGGCGGCGATCCGGACGGCCTGCGGGCCGCAAACGCGGTCGAGCCCTCAGAGAACCCAGCCTGGGCGGTGATCGCCTGCAAGAAGCCGGTGATCGGGGCGATCAACGGCGTGGCGATCACCGGCGGGTTCGAACTGGCCCTGGCTTGCGACGTGCTGATCTGTTCGACCAACGCCCGGTTCGCCGACACCCACGCGCGGGTGGGCATCACACCGGGCTGGGGCCTTTCGCAGAAGCTCTCGCGCACGATCGGGCCCTATCGCGCCAAGGAGCTGTCGCTCAGCGGCAACTTCCTCGACGCCAAGACGGCCTATGAGTGGGGCCTGGCGAACCGCGTTGTGGAGCCCGCCGAGTTGATGCCCGCGGCGCTGAAGCTGGCGGCCGAGATGGCCACCATCGAGGCCGACATGCTGGTCACCTACAAGGCGATGATCGACGACGGGTACGAGCTGTCCCTGCGCCGCGGCCTGGAGCTGGAGCACGCCCGCTCCACGGTCCACAACCGGCACGTGACCCCCGAGATGGTCGAGGCTCGGCGCGCCGGAATCCAGGCCCGCGGTCGCGGCCAGGGCTGAGCCCAAAGCAAAACCGCCCCGCAGGCCAAGCCTGGGGGCGGTTGGATTGCCTGGCGCGGCCGAAGCGGCGCGCCAGTCGGGAAGACTAGTCTTCCCTCGGCGTGATGACCTGACGGCCCTTGTACATGCCGGTCTTCAGATCGATGTGGTGCGGACGCTTCAGTTCGCCGGTTTCCTTGTCTTCGACGAAGGAGTTGGCGCCCAGGGCGTGGTGCGAGCGCCGCATGTTGCGCCGCGACGGGGATACTTTGCGTTTCGGAACGGCCATGGGAGGATCTCGCAGGCGTGGAAAATAGAGACGGCGGCCGAACGACCGGCCGCCGACGTGAGCGCGGGTGTATGCCCCAAACCCTGACTCGTTTCAAGCGTCTCGCGACACCGTTCGAAATCGGGGCCGCCTAGACCAGCCGGCTTCGTTCCTTGGCCGCGCCGATGAAGCTGGCGAACAGCGGATGCGGGTCGAAGGGCCGGCTCTTCAGCTCCGGATGGAACTGGACGCCGACGAACCAGGGATGGTCGGCCCGCTCGCAGATCTCCGGCAGGACCCCGTCCGGCGACAGGCCAGAGAAGGCCAGCCCCGTCCCTTCGATGGCGTCGCGGTATTCGATATTGACCTCGTAGCGGTGCCTGTGGCGCTCGCTGATGGAGAGGCCGCCATAGATCTCGGCGACCTTGGAGCCGGGCGCCAGGACCGCTTCATAGGCCCCCAGGCGCATGGTGCCGCCCAGGGCGTCGCCCTCCTTGCGGACTTCGCGCTCGTTGCCCCGGGTCCATTCGGTCATCAGGCCGACAATGGGCTCCGATGTCGGGCCGAACTCGGTGGACGAGGCGTGCTTGATGCCGGCCAGGTTCCGGGCGGCCTCGATCATCGCCATCTGCATGCCGAAGCAGACGCCGAAATAGGGCACCTCATGCTCGCGGGCGAACTGGACGGCGCGGATCATGCCTTCCGAGCCGCGCTCGCCGAACGCGCCTGGCACCAGTACGGCGTGCACTCCGGTCAGGCGCTCGGAGATGAGGCCTTCCTCCCGTTCGAAGGCCTCGCCCTCGATCCAATCGAATTTCACCCGGACATTGTTGGCCACGCCGCCGTGGATCAAGGCCTCGACCAGGGACTTATAGGCGTCGGTCAGGCCGGTATATTTGCCGACGATGGCGACGTTCACCTCACCGTCGGGATTGGTGAGCGTGTCGGAAATCGCCTGCCAGCTGGTGAGGTCCGGGGCCGGCGCGGTCTCGCTCATGCCGAACACGTCCAGCACTTCGCGGTCCAGGCCCTGGGCGTGGTAGTCCAGCGGCACGTGATAGATGTTGGTGCTGTCCATCGCCTGGATCACGGCGCTCTCGCGGACATTGCAGAACAGGCCGATCTTGCGCCGTTCGCTGGCCGGGATCGGCTGCTCGCAACGGCACAGCAGGATGTCGGGCTGGATGCCGATGGACCGCAGCTCCTTCACCGAGTGCTGGGTCGGCTTGGTCTTCATCTCCCCGGCCGTCTTGATGTAGGGCAGCAGGGTCAGGTGGATGTAGCAGGCGTGGCCGCGCGGCAGCTCCTGGCCGAGCTGGCGGATGGCCTCGAAGAACGGCAGGCCCTCGATGTCGCCGACCGTGCCGCCGATCTCGACAAGCACGAAATCGACGCCCTCCCCCGGATCGCTCAGCACGAAGTTGCGGATCTCGTCCGTGACATGGGGGATCACCTGGACGGTGGCGCCCAGATAGTCGCCGCGCCGCTCCTTCTCGATGATGGTCTTGTAGATCTGGCCGGTGGTGATGTTGTCGGCCTTGGTGGCGTTCACCCCGGTGAAGCGCTCGTAGTGACCCAGGTCCAGGTCGGTTTCCGCGCCGTCGTCGGTCACGAAGACCTCGCCGTGCTGATAGGGGCTCATCGTCCCCGGATCGACGTTCAGATAGGGGTCGAGCTTACGCAGGCGCACGCCGTAGCCGCGCGCTTGCAGCAAGGCTCCGAGGGCGGCGGACGCGAGACCTTTTCCCAAGGAGGAGACCACGCCGCCGGTGATGAAAATGTACCGGGTCATGGGCGTTCAGGTTAGCTCTGATTCGGAGACGGCGCCCCGTGGTGATTCGCATTGAGCTGTGGATCGCACCGCTCGGGCCTGCGGCATGTTAGCCAATACATGGCTCGAGGGCCGCTTTCGCGGCCCTTGGGATGGTTTCACGATCACGCTGAACTCAGGGGTTGGACGGCGGGGGCGCAGCCGGCTGCGACTCTTCGCCGGCGAAGGGATTGCGGACCGTCGGCGTCGGCGCGGTCAGCGGCGCAGGCGCGTCGCTGGATTGGGTCGGCGCGGACGGGGCCGGGGCGGCCGCCGGCGGCTGGTTGAGGCTGTTGGGGTTGATGGCGTCGATCTTCAGGCGGTCGACCACCGAGGAGGCGCCGCGTTCGCGGCCCGCCATCAGGGTCAGGACCAGGCTGAGCACGAAGAAGATGCTGCCCAGAATCCAGGTGATGCGGGTGAGCAGGTCGCCGGCGCCGCGCGCGCTCATGAACCCGGTGGGTCCGCCCCCCATGCCGAGCGCGCCGCCTTCGGAGCGCTGCAGCAGCACCACGCCGATGAGCGAGATGCAGACGATGATGTGGATGGTGAGCAGAATGCCGAGCAGCATGACGTGGTCCGATGCGTTCGGGCGGTCGCCCGCGCCGAAA
>NZ_JAUYOJ010000142.1 GCF_030697925.1 Phenylobacterium sp.
CCGGCGCCGCGGCTTCGCCTGAAAAGAGGGGTTGAGCCTAAGATGCTGCGTAAAGGTATCGCGCTCGCGGCGTTTGGGCTGGCTGTCCTGGCTGCGCCCGCCGCCCTCGCCTCGGGCCCCGCGCCCGCGCCCCTGAAGGAAACGGTGTTCAGCTTCGAGGGTCCGTTCGGCACGTTCGACCAGGCCCAGCTGCAACGCGGCTACAAGGTCTATCGCGAGGTCTGCTCGGCCTGCCACGCGATGAGCCTGCTGTCGTTCCGCAACCTCGGCGACAAGAACGGCCCGTTCTACGACGAGAAGTACCCGAACTCGAACGACAACCCGTACGTGAAGGCGATCGCCGCCGAGTACCAGATCAACGACATCGACTCCGAGACCGGCGACGTCGTCCAGCGTCCCGGCACCTCGGCCGACCGGTTCCCGAACCCGTTCCCGAACGAGCCGGCTGCCCGGGCGTCGAACAGCGGGGCCCTGCCGCCCGACCTGTCGGTGATCGCCAAGGCCCGTCACCACGGCGCCCATTACATCTATTCGCTGGTCGGCTCGGGCTACGTGAACCCGCCCAAGGGCCTGACCGTCGCGCCCGGCCAGTACTACAACAAGTTCTTCCCCGGCGACCTGACCTCGGCCTCGGCCGATCCGCATCACGTGCCGCCGGGCGGCGTGCTCGCCATGGCCCCGCCGCTGGCGCCGGGCAAGGTGACCTTCGACGACGGCTCGCCGTCGACGATGGACCAGCAGGCCAAGGACGTCGCCGCCTTCCTGGCCTGGGCCGCCGAGCCCAAGATGCAGGAGCGCAAGGAGTTCGGCCTGGCCGCCATGGCCTATCTGCTGATCTTCACCGGCCTGCTCTACTGGAGCTACCGCCGGGTCTGGAAGAACGTCGCCCACTAGGCGAGGTCTTTCCGATGAGACGATTGAGGCCCCGGTTTTCCGGGGCCTTTTTCGTTAGCGCCTCGGCTTCCCCAGCAGCACCCGCCGGCGCGGGAAATCGAAACGCATCCGCCAGTGGGCCAGCAGCGGCGCACCGATCACCCCCAGGCGGGCGCCGTCGCCGTCTGCCAGCAACCCGGCCGGCACGTTCTCGAACAGCGCTCCGCCCAGCGACAGGGCCCGCAGGGTCGCGCGGCGCTCGCCATAGGGCAGCAGGGTGTCGGGCTGAGAGGTCCCGGCGGCGACCGCCACCTTCTGGTACATCCGCAAGGGTGCGTCCGCGCCGGTCGACAGCACCATCTCGCCGGCATAGGCGTGCGGGCCATCGGCCACCGCCGCCCGGACCGAGGCGACGCCCGCCGCGCCCATCGGCAGCACCGCCATCGCCCGGAAGCGGCCAGCGTAGCGCGGTCGGCGGATAGCCACCCGGCAGGGGTTGAAACTGATATCGACCACATAGGGCGCGAGCAGGTCGGCGCCGATCACGCCCGCGATCGGAGTGGGGAAGGCCGCGGCGCGGGCGTCTAGGTCGACCACCGCGACGGGCCGGTCGCGCAAGGCCAGGCCCGCCATCAGCACCCGGGCGAGCACGCCCGTCCCGGTGAGGCCCGCCATCTGGGCCTTGGTGTCGTGGAGCTGGGTGTCGGGCGAGCCGGTGTCGAGGATGTAGTCCCCTGCCATCCCGGCCACCGAGGCCGGGATCACCACCACCCCGCGCTCATAGATGCAGGCGACCTCGCCGGCGTGGGCTCCGGCCGGGGCCAGGGCGATCAGCGTGGCGGCCGTGGCGAGGGCGGCGGGTGTCATGAAGGTCCGAGACTCAGGAGCCTCGCGAGCATAGCCAAGGCGCGCGGCGTGGGAACACGCCTTACGCCTGCCCCATCGAACCGCTAAGTTTTCGGGGATGGCCTTCATTCGCCCTTGGCGGGATTTCAAGCGTATGCAGGACGTGGCGCTCGCCGCCGCGTCGCTGATCTATGCGGGTGCGGTGGTCAACGCCTTCCAGGTCTTGCCCGGCGGGACGGACCTGATCGCCCAGCGCACCCTCGTTTGGCCCGCCGTGTTCCTGATTCCCTCGCTGGTCCTGCCGCTGGTCGTGCCCTGGATGAAGCGGATGCTGGCCCGCTATGTCTGGCTGAGCTTCCAGGCGGGCTTCGGCCAGAGCCCGGTCTCGGTGATCACGGGCGTCGGCCTGCTCGCGGGCGCGGCCCTGTTCATCTACTGGCAGGTGGGGGCGGTGGCCCATGGCGGTCGCTATCCGGCGGGAGTCTTCTCCGGCTACGCGGCGGGCATCGGCATCCTGGCGGCCCAGGCGATCCTGGTCCGGGTGCTGGAGTTGCAGCCGCCGATCCGCAAGCTGATCGAAGAACCGACCTCCTAGACCGAGCTGCGCCCGCCGCCGTTGTTGGCGAACAGGGCCAGTGTCCTTAGGCGGGCCAGCCGCGCGCAGTCGGCGTCGTAGTCCGCGCGCCGGTCGGACACGAAGCCGTGGCCGGCGTCGTACATGTGGATCGGGATGTCGGGATGGGCCGCGGCGATCTCGTCAATCCGAACCGGCGGGATCGAGGCGTCGGTCTTGCCGAAATGCAGGATGATCGGGACCTTGGGGGTCTCGTCCTTCTGCTCGCTGATCCGCCGCCCGTAGAAGGCCGAGGCGGCCGAAAGCCCGGTGCAGCGGCAGGCGGCCAGCCAGGTCGCCGCCCCGCCCCAGCAGAAGCCGGTAACGAACACGGGAGGCTTGAGCGCGTCCACCGCCGCCTGCAGGTCGCCGGCCACCTGGTCCCACGGGGTCTCCTGCGAGTACCTCACCCCCTTGGCGACGGCCTCCTGGCTGTAGTCGGCCTCGAAGCCCGGCTCCAGACGATCGTAGAGCGAGGGCGCGATCACCTCGTAGCCCTCGTCCGCGAAGCTGTCGGCCAGTTCGCGGATATGGTCGGTGACCCCGAAGATCTCCTGGATCAGCACCAGCCCGCCGCGCCGCGCGTCGCCGGGTTGAACGTGATAGGCGCCCAGCTCGAAGCCGTCGAAGCCGCTCTTGAGCTTGATGGTCTCGCCCATCCTCAGGCGCTTTCGAACAGTTCGCGGGTCCGGGCGCGGGCGAGGTCGGCGGCCTCCTCGGCGTAGCGTTCGGGGCTCTCATTGTTGAAGCCGTGGCCGGCGCCTTCGTAGATATAGACCGGCACCTCGGGGTGGTGCTCATGCACCGCCTTCTCGACCTCGTCGGCCTTGATGCCGGGGTCTGTGTGGCCGAGATGGATGATGGTCGGGCAGAGCGGCTTCAGGGCGGCGTTGGCGGCCACCAGGCTGCCGTAATAGCTGGACGCCGCGGCCAGGCCCTCGACCTTGCCCGCCGCCAGCCAGGTGAGCGACCCGCCGTAGCAATAGCCCACCACGCAGACCTTGCCGCGCGCGCTCAGGAAGTCGCGGCAGGCGGCGATGTCGGCCAGGGCCTGGTCCAGGGGTGTCGCCCGCGCATGGGCCACGCCCGCGGCGATCCCGTCCGGATCGTGGGCGGAGACGAAGTCGCGTTCGCGGCGGTCGTAGAGGGCGGGCGCAATGGCCTCGTAGCCGGCCTTGGCCCAGCGCTCGACGTCGGCGCGCACGTGGCGGTCGATGCCGAAGATCTCCTGGATCACGATCACCCCGCCCTTGCGCGGCGTGAACGGCTGCTCGTGATAGGCCGAGAATGCGAACCCGTCCGCGCCCTCGAGGGTGATGGTCTCGCCCATGCGTCTCTCCCGTTTCCCCTAAGCTAGGGGGCGTGGGTCAGACGTTGAAGCGGAAGTTCATCACGTCGCCGTCTTGGACGACGTATTCCTTGCCCTCGGCGCGCAGCTTGCCGGCGTCGCGGGCGCCGGCTTCGCCGTTCAGCCGGACATAGTCGTCAAAGGCGATGGTCTCGGCGCGGATGAAGCCCTTCTCGAAGTCGGTGTGGATCACGCCGGCCGCCTGCGGGGCGGTGTCGCCCTTGTGGATGGTCCAGGCGCGCGCTTCCTTGGGGCCGACCGTGAAATAGGTCTGCAGGCCCAGCAGGTGATAGGCCTCGCGGATCAGCTTGTTGAGGCCGGGCTCGGTGAGGCCGAGGGTCTCCAGGAACTCCGCGCGTTCGGAAGGATCGAGCATGGCGATCTCGCTCTCGATCTGGGCGGAGATGGCCACATGGTCGGCCCCGTCGCGCGCCGCGCGCTCGGCCACCAGCTTCGACATCTCGTTGCCGTCGGCGGCGGAGGCCTCGTCGACATTGGAGACGTAGAGCGCGGGCTTGGAGGTCAGGAGCTGGAGCATGCGCCAGGCCTTGTCGTCCTCGGCGGCGACCTTGGCCTTGCGGGCGGGCCGACCGGCGTTGAGCTCGGCCAGCGCCAGTTGCACCAGGCGCAGGGTCTGGGCGCTTTCCTTGTCGCCGGCCTTGGCGCGCTTCTCGAGGTTGGCGACCCGCTTTTCCAGGCTCTCCAGGTCGGCCAGCATCAGTTCGGTCTCGATGGTCTCCAGGTCCGAAAGCGGATCCACCTTGCCCTCGACGTGGGTGATGTCGTCATCGATGAAGCAGCGGGCCACGAAGGCAACGGCGTCGCAATCGCGGATATTGGCCAGGAACTGGTTGCCGAGGCCCTCGCCCTTGGAGGCGCCGCGCACCAGGCCGGCGATGTCCACGAAGTTGATCCGCGAGGGGATGATCTCCTTGGACGGAATGACCGCCGCCAGCTTCTCCAGGCGCGGTTCGGGCACAGCCACGTCGCCGGTATTGGGCTCGATGGTGCAGAACGGGTAGTTGGCCGCCTGGGCCGCCGCGGTCTGGGTGAGCGCGTTGAACAGGGTCGACTTGCCGACGTTCGGCAGGCCGACGATGGCGACTTTCAGAGCCATGGGGAGTCCGGTTTCCTATGCGAGGGCGCGACCTAGCATGTCCGGCGCGGCAGCCCAAGCTACCGGGGCAAAAGAGCTAGTGCGGCCAGGTCTCGGTCAGGACCTTGGCGACGCTGTCCTTCCACGAGATCTCCACCGCCGGGGTCTTGGGCTGACCCGGGGCGAAGAGTTCGTAGATGATCATCCCGTCATTCTGCCTGCTCTCGATGACGCGGGCGGGGGCGGCGCCCTTGGTGGGGGCCGCGGCGGCCGCATGGACCGGATGGGGCGCTTCGCCCCAGGGGATGTCGCGCTGGGTCTCGACCACTTCCCAGCCCTTCGGGGTTTCGAGCAGGTCGAGTTCGATCTCCGCGCCGCCCGGAAGGGTTCCCCCGACGTCGTAATAGCGGCGGCCCTCGCGTTCCTTCAGCTCGGCTTCCTGGATGGTCATGCTGGGCTGGGCCGCCTTCACCACGGCCAGCACCTCGGCGGGGATGGCGGACGCCGCCACTGGCTGCGCCGCGGCTTGGCCGGTGAGAAGCAGGGCGGCGGTCAGGATCGAGACACGGAGCATCGGAGACCTCATCGGGAAATGACACCGGTATCATATCCCCGTGCGATGGATCCGGATAGCCTCGTCCTAGGGGTCGCGGCTTCGGGCCTGGCGGGTGTCGGCCTTGTCGGCGGGGGCCAGGCGCATGACCTCGGTCTGGTACTTCTCGTCCTCGCCGGCGGCCAGCAGGGGGGCGGCGTCGGCGATGGCGGCCAGCAGGTCGGCCACCCAGTTCTGGTCGACCTTGTGGAAGTCCGACAGCACATGGCCCTGGACCAGTTCGCTCTGGCCCGGGTGGCCGACGCCCAGCCGGGCGCGGCGGAAATCGGGGCCCACATGGGCGGTGACGGAGCGCACCCCGTTATTGCCCGCCGCGCCGCCGCCGGTTTTCATGCGGAAGCGGCCGGGGGCCAGGTCGATCTCGTCATAGAACAGCACGAGGTCGGCGGGGGTCAGCTTGTAGAACTTCAACGCCTCGCCGACGCTGCGTCCGCTCTCGTTGTAGAAGGTCTGCGGCTTGAGGGTCAGGGCGCGCACGGGACCGCCCTCGGCGTCGATCTCGCCCTCGCGGATCAACGAACCGAACTTCGAGCGCTCGGGCCCGAAGCGCCAGCGACGCGCGATCGCATCGACGGCCATGAAGCCGATATTGTGCCGGTTGCCCGCATAGCGGGCTCCCGGATTGCCTTGGCCTGACAGGATGAGCATTCGATCTCCTCAGGACGAAGAGATCGTCTGATCTACTCGGTGGTCGACGCGGCCGAAGCGGCTTCGTCGTCCGCCGCGGCGTCGGCCGAGGCCGAGGCCGAGGAGCCGGCGATGGTGGCCACGACCACGTCGCGATCCATGGCCGCCGTCACGCCCTTGGGCAGTTCGAAGGCCGAGATGCGGATGGTGTCGCCGATGTCCAGGCCGGTCAGGTCGAAGACCAGCTCTTCCGGGATCGCGTCGGCGGCGCAGGAGAGTTCGACCTCGTGGCGCACCACATTGATCGTGCCGCCCTTCTTGAGGCCCGGCGAGGCCTCGTGGTTCTTGAAGTGGACCGGGACCGCGATCTTGATCTTCTGGTGCTCGTCGACCCGATAGAGGTCGAAGTGCACCGGCTCGTCGGTGACCGGGTGCATGTCGATCGCCTTGGCGATGACCGGCTGGCTTTCCTTGCCGTACTTCAGGGTCACGAGGTGGCCCAGGAGCTTGCCCGTATAGAGCGCCTTGCGGAACTCGTTGGACTTCACGGCGATGGCCACGGGCGCCTTGGAGCCGCCGTACAGCACGCCGGGGACCATGCCCGAGCGACGGGCTTCGCGGGCGCCGCCCGTACCGGTGCGTTCGCGGACTTCAACGTTCAGGATGATCTCGGCCATGGCGCCTTCGCCTCAAAACGAAGCCGCCGCGCGAAACCCGCGCGGCGACGGAACGACCCGTTGGGGCCGAAAGGTGGGCGTAAATACACAAAACTCCCGGCCGTTGCAACGGTGCGGGGTGCGGATTCCTAACGCTTTTTGGTGGAGGTCTTGTAGGGCTTCTTGGCCATCTCCGCCGCTGTGCGCGCCACGGGGACGAACCGAGGCTCGAAGGGCTCGGCCTGGCCCGAGGCTTTGATCACGCAGCGGGCCGTGTCCATCATGGCGTGCTGGCCCAGGCAGAAGACGTCCTCGTAGTGCGGCTTGGAGACCGCCAGGCACTGGAAGAGGTTCAGCTTGGACATGTTGATGCAGGAGCCGGTGTTGGGCTCCACCATCATGGCGTTGATGATTTCCATGTTGGAGTCGCTGGCGTGGCCAAGCACCGCCAGGGCCGCGATCGCCAGGCTGCGGACCACGGTCGGGGTGTAGGGCGCGCTGGCCGGGGCGGCGGTGACGCCCAGCGGCTGGAGGCCGGCGGCGGCCTGCTGCAGCCGCACGGTCTGGGCGACGTCGCCCACCAGCGGCGTGGTCGAGAGCGACTTGGCCTGCAGCAGGCGCACGTCGCGATTCGGCACCTCGGCCTTTGACCAGGGCTGCTTCTGGACGTCGTAGGCCGACTGCTTCACCGCCTTGCCGGCGGTGTAGAACCGGTTCCCGTCGTCGCCGAGCGCGGCCATGACCAGGCCGGCGGCCGAGTTCGAGCCGGTCAGGGCGACCACATAGGCCGGGTCCTTCATGATCTCGTAGGCGATGTTGCGCCGCGCGTCGGCGGTGGTCCCGTAGCTGCGCACGCCGGCGACGAAGGCCGGATCGCCCAGGGCCACGACCGCGCCATAGGCCGTGGCGCCCTGCATCAGCTGCTTGGGTTCATAGGCGACGCCGACCCGCACGGCGTCGGCGACGGCCGCGCCGTCCGTGAACGCCGGCGAGATCGCCGTGGCGTGGTCGACATAGTAGCGGTAGGCGCTGGCCCGCTCGATCAGCGAGGCCGGCAGCGCCGAGACAACCGGCGGCGGAGGCGGCGGCGGAGGCGGCGCGGGTTCAGAGGAGCAGGCCGCGAGCAGGCTCGCGGCGGCAAGGGCGGCGACCGTCAGGCCCACGCGCAGAGTGGAAGTCATCCTAGGCCTTCCCCGGTGTTTTCTTGAGCCAACATAGCACGGCCGAACGGGCGAGAATGTGACTCGACGCCGTTAACTGGCGTTCACCAAGCTTGGCCGCTGCGGACAGCCGCCGAGCGCTAGTCGAACAGCTTGGAGACCGATTCTTCGTTGGCGATTCGCCGGATGGCCTCGCCGATCAGCTTGTCGCAGCTCACATAGCGGATCTTGCCGCCCTCGGTGGCGCGTTCCGGCGGCTGGATGGAGTCGGTCATGACCAGCTCCTTGAGGATCGAGGAATTCACCCGCTCGACCGCCGCGCCCGACAGGACGCCATGGGTGACATAGGCCGAGACCTCCAGGGCCCCGCCGTCGACCAGGGCCTGGGCGGCGTTCGTCAGGGTGCCGCCACCGTCGATCATGTCGTCGAACAGGATGCAGCGGCGTCCGGAGACGTCGCCGATGATGTTGGCGACCTCGCTCTTGCCCGGGCCCGACCGGCGCTTGTCGACGATGGCCAGCTCGGCGTTCAGCCGGGTGGCGACGGCGAGCGCCCGGACCACGCCACCGACGTCGGGCGAGACGATCATCAGCTCGGCGGTCTTGGAATGGTGTTCTTTGATGTCGGCGGCCAGGATCGGCGCCGACAGCAGGTTGTCGGTGGGGATGTCGAAGAAGCCCTGGATCTGGCCCGAGTGCAGATCCATGGTCAGGACCCGGTCGGCGCCGGCCCGGGTGATCAGGTTGGAGACCAGCTTGGCCGAGATCGGGGTGCGGCCCCCCGTCTTCCGGTCCTGCCGGGCGTAGCCGAAATAGGGCATGACCGCCGTGATCCGCTTGGCCGAGGCGCGTTTCAGCGCGTCGATGCAGATCAGCAGCTCCATCAGGTTGTCGTTAGCGGGGTAGCTCGTCGACTGGATGACGAAGACATCCTCGCCGCGCACGTTCTCGTCGATGGTGACCCAGACCTCGTTGTCGGCGAAGCGCTTGACCTGGGCCTTGGTCAGCGGAAGGTCGAGGTGCGAGGCGACCGCCTCGGCGAGCGTGCGGTTGGAGTTGCCGGCCAGCAGCTTCATCGGACCCCCGAGGACTTTCGTATGCGCGGGCTTGTAGCAGGCCGCGACCGGGGGGCAAGACCCCAGACGGGCTAAGCCAGCGCGATGGCCGACAAAAGGCGGCCGAAGTCGGGCTCGCCGCGTTTGAAGGCCCGGCGGTTGGAGAAGAACAGCGCCTCCTCGGCGCAGGTGTCGCGCCCGATCCATTCGCAGGTCTCCACGCCCGCGCCGCGCAGTCGGTTCAGCACGAAGCCCGGCAGGTCGAACATCCGCTTGTCGGGGTTCTCGCTAGCGGCGAAGAACGCGGCGTTGGCGGAGTCTTCGGCGACGAAGCGGTCCAAGAACTCCAGCCCGACCTCGTAGGAGGCCGGGCCGATGCAAGGCCCGATAGCCGCGACGATCCGCCGGGCGCCCAGCTCGCGCATCCTGGCCACCGTGGCCTCGGCGACCCCGGTGAGCGCGCCCTTCCAGCCGGCGTGGGCGGCTGCGACGATTCGGGCCTCGGCGTCGGCGAACAGGATCGGGGCGCAGTCGGCGGCCAGGGCGCCGCAGACGATCCCCGGCTGGGCCGTCGCCACCCCGTCGGCTTCGGGACGGGCGTCGCCCCAGGGTTCCTCCGCCACCAGGGCGACCGCCGAGTGGACCTGGTAGCAGGTGCTGAGCGCCTGGGCCGGCGCGCCGAAATGGGCGGCGGCGCGGCGGCGGTTCTCGACCACGTCGGCCGGCGCGTCGGCCGAGCCGCGGCCGACGTTCAGGCTCTCGTAAATGCCCGTGGAGACCCCGCCCTGGCGCGTGAAGAAGGCATGGCGCACGCCCTCCAGCTGCAGCAGCGGCGAGGTGAGCACCGGCAGGCCGCTCACGTCATGGCCTCGAACCCCGGCGGGGTGAAGCCCTGCGAATGGATGCAGGCGGCCTTGAACAGCTCGCCCATCTGGTCTGGGGAGACCAGCCGCTCCAGCTGCCGCTCGATCTCCTCGGCCTTGTCGGGGCGGGCCTGGGCCAGGGCCTCGGCGCGCGAGCCGATTCCCAGGCGGACCAGCAGCTCGCCCTGGGTGAGGATGTGGGCGGTCTGGGCGTCCCGGGCGTGGGCGGCGGCCAGGACGGCGGGGAAGTCGGCATGGACGGTGAGGTCGGCCTCGCCGGGGGCCGCCAGGGGGCTCTCCTTCCGGTGGGCGCGCAGGGCCTGCAGGGTGTCGCCGAAGCCCGGGACGGCTCGGCCGTAGTCGATCAGCAGGGCCGCGCCGCCGTCGCGGGCGATGCGCTCGCCCAGCGCCGAGCCCAGGGCCTCCTGGCCCGGGGAATGCTCCAGGATCGCCCCCAGCGGCGCGTCGCGGTTCAGCGGCGCCGAGGTCAGGCCGAAGGCGAGCTCACCGGCCTCGTCCAGCCCCACCATCCGCTCGGCCCAGCCGCGCTCGGTGCGGACGAATTGCCGGGCGGCCAGGCAGTCCAGCAGTTCGTTGGCGACCAGCAGCAGCGGCGCCTCGCCCGGGACGTCCTCAAGCGTGCGGGCCCAGGAGACCTGGTCGCCCAGCACCTGGCGCTGGCGCATGCGCAGGGGTTCGGAGACCTCCACCAGCCAGATGTCGGCGGCGGCCAGGAAGGCGGGGGCCAGCCGGGCGGCGCGCAGCAGGTCGCTCATCAGCGAGCCGTCGCCGGGGCCCATCTCCACCAGCCGCACGGGATCAGGACGGCCCAGCCGCTCCCAGGCCTCGACGGCCCACAGGCCGATCAGTTCGCCGAACATCTGGCTGACCAGGGGCGCGGTGATGAAATCGCCGCGCGCGCCCAGCGCTGGGCGCGTGGCGTAGTAGCCGTCCTGCGGATCGTAGAGGCAGGCGGCCATGTACTGCGCCACGGTCAGCGGACCGCCGGCGCGGATCTGGGCCGCGAGACGGTCGCGCAGGCTCACCGGAGTTTGGCGGGCTCGCCGGCTGCGGGGGCGGCCGGGGCCTCACTGGGGGCGGCGTCAGGGATCGGCTCCTTCATGCCGCGCCAGATCAGCCAGGCGCCGAACAGGGCCATGGGCGTGCTCAGCATCATCCCCATGGTCAGGCCCAGCGGGAAGTCGGGCAGGTAGGCGTCGGGCTCGCGCACGTTCTCCAGCGCCATGCGGAACACGGCGTAGGCCAGCATGAAGATGCCGGCGACCACGCCCCGACGGCGGAGCAGCTTGGCGTGATGGGTCGCCCAGCGCAGCAGGATGAACAGGACCACCCCCTCCAACGCCGCCTCGTAGAGCTGGCTGGGATGGCGGGCGAAGACGCCGCCATTGGGGAAGACCACGGCCCAGGGCACGTCGGTGGGCCGGCCCCACAGCTCGCTGTTGATGAAGTTGGCGATGCGCCCAAAGAACAGGCCGAAGGGGCTGGCCGCGCAGATCGCGTCGCCCACGCGCAGCATGTCGATCTTGTTGACCCGCGAGAAGCCGAACACGGCGACCAGCACCCCGATCGCCCCGCCGTGGAAGCTCATGCCGCCGTTCCAGGTCTGTGGGATCTGCAGCGGATCCTCCCAGATCAGGGAGGGGGTGTAGAACAGCACGTGTCCCAGCCGCCCGCCGACGATGATGCCTAGGGTCAGCCAAACGATCAGGTCGTCGACCTGGCCGCCGGTGGCAGGGGCCGAGCGCGGCGCCCACAGCTCCTGGCGCCTCATCAGCGATGCGACATAGCGCCACCCCAGAAGTATGCCCGCCACATAGGCCAGGGCGTACCAGCGGATGGCGAACGGCCCGATCTGGACGAGGACGGGATCGAAGTCCGGGAACGGCAAGGCGGGGTTCTCCGTGAGGTCTTCAACGGGTTTAGACGAGAACCCCTTCGCTTTCATCCCCCGGCGCGCCATATAGAGGCCATGCAGACCCAGAACCCCTTCCTGGACGAATTCGCCAAGCTGACCAACGCCGCCATGGGCCTCGCCCAGACCGCCGGCGAGGAAGCCAAGGCCGCGTTTCGCGCCCAGGCCGATCGTTTCGCCGCCGAGCTCGACCTGATCCGTCGCGACGAGTTCGAGGCCCTGAAGGCCGAGATCGCCGCCTTGCGGACCGAGATCGCTTCGCTCAAGGCGCCCGCCGCCAAGAAGTCGGCCAAGAAGGATTAGGCCGGCGCACGCCTACGCAAACACGCGAATGTGGCTCGCCCGGATGAAGAAGCCGGTGACGCACTCCTCGCGAAGCAGATTAGTTTCGAGATCGCAGGCGATTCGGGGGCCCGCTGGGCCCCTTAGCCCCATGCGAAAGGACCGCCGGTCTTATGGATACGCCTCTGTCTGACGAAGACGTCCTGATCGCCCTCGATCCGCTGGATGTGGTCGAGCACGTTCTGACGGCCGAAAACCTGCAGTTCGACCGCACCGAGGACGGCGACCTCGCCTTCACCCTGGCCGGCGACTGGAAGGACTACGAACTGTGGTTCGCCTGGCGGCCCGAGGCCGACTGCCTGCAGCTCTGCCTCTCCGTCGACCAGCAGGTCACCGCCGAACAGCGGCCCGCCGCCTTCGAACTGGTCTCCACGGTCAACCAGCGCGTCTGGCTGGGCCACTTCGAGGTGTGGGACGATGGCGAGATCATCTTCCGTCACGCCATGGCCCTGATGACCGGCGAGCGCCCGACGCTGGCCCAGGCCGCGGCGATGATCGACGTGGCCATGGAGGCGGCCGACCGGTTCTACCCGGCCTTCGACTTCCTGGTGAAGGGCGCCAAGTCGCCCGCCGACGCCATCGCCGCCTGCATGTTCGAGACGGTCGGCGAGGCCTAAGGGCTAGCCCATGACGCCGATCCTGCTGCTGGGCGCGGGCCGCATGGGCGGGGCGCTGATCGAAGGCTGGCGCCTGGCCGGGGCCTTCAAGCCCGCCGACCTGATCATCCGCGAGCCGCAGGTGAGCGCCGCCGTCCAAGCCTTGGCCGACGCCGGAGCGCGGCTCAATCCCGCCGATTCGATCCTCTCCGAAGCCAGGACCGTGCTGCTGGCCGTGAAGCCGCAAGTCTGGCGCGAGGCCGCCGTCGTCGCGCCGCACCTGGCCCCCGACGCGGTGATCGTCTCGGTGGCGGCGGGCGTGCGGGCCGAAGACATCTCCCAGGCCTTCGGCGACCGCGGGGTCGCCCGCGTCATGCCCACCACGGCGGTGGCTATCGGCCAGGGCACGACCAGTATCTATGCGGCGAGCGCTTCCGCCAGAGCCCGGGCCCACGCCCTGTTCGCCCCGGTCGGGACGGTGGTGGATCTGGCGGATGAGGAGCTGCTGCACGCCGCGACCGCGGTGTCGGGCTCCGCGCCGGCCTATCTCTACGCCTTCGTCGAGGCCCTGGAGGCCGCCGGCGCCCGGGCCGGCCTGCCGCCGGCCGACGCCGCGCGCCTGGCCCGGGCCACCATCGCCGGAGCCGCGGCCCTGATGGCCAAGGGCGGCGAGGAGCCGTCGGAGCTGCGCCGCCAGGTCACCTCGCCGGGCGGCACCACCCAGGCGGCTCTGGATGTCCTGATGGGCGAGAGCGGCCTGGCGCCGTTGCTTCGCGAGGCCGTCGCCGCTGCGGTGCGGCGGTCCAAGGAGCTGGGCGGCTAGAAAACCGCCCAGCCCGTCGCCGCGCCATCGGCCCCCGCCACCGTGACAGTGACCGTGGTCGTGCTGAAAGCGCCCAACTCGTCCCTGACCGTGTAGGTGAAGGAGTCGATCAGCGTCTCGCCGGCGTCGAGGGATGAGATCGCGGGCGTGTCGGCGTTGTAGACGAGGCTGCGGGCGTTCAGGTCGAAGGTGACGCGGCCGGCCGTTCCGGTCGTGTCGACGGACCAGACATCGAGGCGCTGTCCCGCGTCGAGGTCGAGGTCGTTCGACAGCAGGCTGGTCCACAGGTTGCCGCTCGACCCTCCCTCGCCGATGCTCAGCGCGTCCGGCCTGGCCTCGGGCGCGTCATTCACGCCGGTCAAGGTGACCTGGACGGCCCCCGTGTGCAGTTCGCCGCCCGCCGTGCGCACCGTGTAGAGGAACTGGGTGTCCCCGCCATGGTCGCCCCAGAGTGCGTCGAGCGACGGATGATCGGCGGTGTAGACCAGGCTGTCATCGCCCAGGGAAACCGAGCCGAGCGTCCCGCCCGTGTCGATGGAGACCAGGGTCACACTCTCGCCCAGCACGAACTCGGCGAGATCCAGGACCGACTGATAGAGGTTGTCGCTGGAGGCGTCCTCCTCGACGAAGGCTGAAGCCGCTAGCGCCGGCTCGGCGACCGGGGAGCCGGTGACGGTCAGGGCGACGGTCGCCGTCGATGCGGCGCCGTGGCTGTCGACAATCTCGTAGGTGAAGCTGTCGCTCGTCGTCGCACCGGCTGCGAGGTCGGCGAAGATCGCGCCGGGGTCGTAGGCGAACTGGCCCTGGGCGTCGACGGTGACCGTCGCGCCCTTGGCCGAGATCGTCTGCATCGCGCTGAGCGAGATGTGGTCGCCCTGATCCACGTCGATGTCGTTGCCGAGCAGGTCGCCCAGCATCGTCACGCCGGACTTGGCGATGGTGAAGCTGTCGGCCGTCGCGATCGGGGCGTCGTTCTCGCCGTGAATGACGACGGAGACCCGCGCCTCGGACGTCGCCCCGGCCGTGTCGCTCACCGTGTATGTGAAGCTGTCCGCGAGGGTCTGGCCCTCGGCGAGGGATTGGGCGACCGCGCCGGGCGTGTAGACGACCGTACCCTCGGCCGTGATGCGGGCCGCTCCACGGACCCCGGATGTCACGCGGGTCAGGGCGACCTGATCTCCGGCGTCGATGTCGAAGTCATTGGCGAGGACGTCGATCGTGGCGCCGTCCTCGCCGAGATTGGCGAAGTTGTCCAAGGCTGTCGGGTCGTCGTTGGCGCCGACGACCGTGAGCGTCACCCCGGCCGTCGCCGTGGCGCCCTGCATGTCGGCCGCGGTGTAGGTAAAGTGCTCCGTCAAGGTTTCGCCGGCGTTGAGCGCCTGCACGGCGGCGGTGGCGGTGTAGAAGATCGTCCCGTCCGACCCCAGGCTCACGCTGCCCTGGACCCCCGCCGTGTCGATCGACACCACCTTCAATGTGTCGCCGAGGTCGGGATCGCTGTCATTGGCCAGCAGCGACAGGCTGAGGCCGGCGTCCTCGGCGGTGGTCGCCGTGTCGTCCATGGCGACCGGGGCGTGGTTCGGCTCGCCGGTCACCAGTTCGGAGAACGAGACCGTCCGGTCGGCGAAGGTGAATCTTTCGACGCCGCGGATGACGTCGGCGCCGTCGCCCCCGGCGCGCAGGTCCGTGACGGCCACCTCGCCATCGCCCAGCAGGGTGGCGCGATAGTCGCTAAGCTGCCCGCTGAAGCGCGCGGTGTCCAAGCCGGCGCCGCCATCGATCGTGTCGGCGCCCGCGCCGCCAGTCAGGGTGTCGGCGTCCGCACCGCCCGAGAGGCTGTCGTCGCCACCCTCGCCGGCCAGCACGTCGGCGCCGCTCCCGCCGCGCAGCGTGTCGGAGAACGCTCCGCCCGTCAGGTTGTCGGCGCCGGGGCCGGCCGAGAAGTCGATGCTCTCGAGGCCTCGGATGGGCGTCGCGCCGACTTTCACGGCCTCGGCAAGGTTCGCGGCGATCGAGAAGCTGATCGGCGCGCCGGCGGACATGAAGTCGAGCAGGCCGTGGTCGCGGCCGCTCCCTCCATCGACCGAGACATCGCCGGTGGCCGCAACGAGCAGATCATCGCCAGCCCCACCGATGAGCTGGTCGGAGCCCGCCCCGCCGTCCAGGGTGTCGGCGCCGGCTCCGCCGTCGAGGATGTCGTGGCCGCCACCGCCCAGCAGGCGGTCGTCGCCGTCCCCGCCCTTCAACCAGTCATTGCCGCCCCGCCCGTCGAGCAGGTCGGACAAGGATCCGCCGGTCAGCCAGTCGCCGGCCGAGCCCCCGACCAGCTCGACACGCTCGAATCCAGAGACCTGGACGCCGGCTAGGGTCTGAACGCCCGTCAGGTTGGCCGCCACGGCGAACCTTAGGCTTCCGCCCGCGCCCGAGAAGTCGAGCCGGCCGAGGTCGGCGCCCGCACCGCCGGCCAGCAGGGTGTCGCCCAGGCCGCCGGTCACGATGTCGTCGCCGCCCAGGCCTTCGACGATGTCGCTGTCGACGCCCCCGGTCAGGGTGTCGGCGCCGGTGGTTCCGGTGATTTTGGTCATGGAGTGGTCCTCTTCGGGCATGGGCCGGCGCCCGCCGCCGCGTCAGCGGGGCTTGAGGCCGGTCGTGTTTGGGGGGCTTGGGGCTAGGCGGCGGAGAAGGCGGCGTTGCGCCTGCGCAGCGCGCTGCCGGTCAGGGCGAAGCCGGCGATCATCAGAGCCCAGGTCGCCGGTTCCGGCACGGCCGAGGAAACATCGGTCATGAACACGCCGGACGCCGACTGCGCCACGACGCCTTCGGGCAGCTCCCAGTTGAAGTGCAGGGTGTTGCCGAAATCGGCCAGGGAGAAGGTGCTGATCGAGCCGTTGGTGCCGGCGGACGTCCGCAGCTCGATATAGATGAACATCGGCGCGGCGGTGAGGGGCACGAAGAGGTTGTCGAGGCTCTCGGTCGTTCCTTCCGACAAGCTGATCCACTCCAGACTGTCGACGTCGACATTGGCGTCATAGCCGTAGTAGCTGCGGTAGCTGGCGCTGGCGCCATACCCGGCGAAATGGCCGTCGATCGCGATGGAGACCGGGATCAGGGAGATGTTCTCGATCGGGCCGCCGTCCTTCTGCAGGAAGGTGACCTGGTCCCACATCGCCGCGCGCGATGAGGCGCCCACCCCATCGCAACTGGAGAGCGGCGGGTTTGGCGTACAGGGGCCGCGCATGCCGAAGGACGAAGCGTGCAGCTTGCCGCCGGCCAGGTCGGCGGCCCCATAGGCGCTGATCGCCGAGTAGCCGTTGTCCAGGTTGATGGCCCGGGACGCGGAGAAATGGCCCGATCCGCCCTCGTCGATGGAGAAGCCGGCTCCGGAGACCGCGGCGTAGGTCCCGAAGGTCGCCAGTGCGTGCGCGGGCGCCGCGGTCAGCGCCGACAGTCCCAGGGCGAGCGTGGCCACGGCGGCGAAGCCCTGGCGATGAAGGTGGTGTCTGGTCATGGAGCGCCTCGCGATTTGGGCCGCTCAGGGATGGGGCGGCCTCGTGAGGCGCTGTCTAGGGGCCGGCGATCAGCCCCTCATCCTAAATGGTTCCTATTCCCAAGACCCCCGTTCCTAAATGAAACCTAAGCGGCCCTCAGGTCCCTCGCTTCCAGGTCTGGGCCTGGCAGATCACCGCGATGCAGCCCTCGATCTTCAGCGTGCCGTCCGGATTGGCGCTCATTTTGGAGGCGTAGGTCTTGCCGTTGGACGGGTTGTAGATCTTGCCGCCGGTCCACTTTCCGGCCCCGACGGGCTTGAAGTCGCGGATCATCGACAGGCCGACCAGGGGACGGGCGCGCAGGCCGGCCTCCGGATTGTTGGTGTCCTTCGGCGTGACGCCGGCAGGCGCCTTCACCCAGGTGATCACCCCACACATCTTGGCCTTGTCGGCCGTGCAGGGCGCGACCTTGATCTTCGCCGTTCCGCTCTCGACCAGCCACTGGCCTTCCACGGGATCGGCGGCCTGAGCGGCGCCGGCGACGGAGGCGAGCGCCAAGCCCGCGAACAGATGACCAAGCTTCATGCGACTCTCTCCCCAAGGTTTGGCGTAGCTGTGCCCTGCGCCTGTGAACTCTCGATGAACGTCAACCTGGCAAGCGCACCACCGCGCGCAGGCCCCCCATGGGCGAGCGGTCCAAGGTCACATCGCCGCCGTGGCCGCGCGCCACGTCGCGGGCGATGGCCAGACCCAGCCCCACCCCCTTGTCGTTCTGGTTGCGGGCGTCGTCCAGGCGGTTGAAGGCCTTGAAGGCGTCCTCGTAGCGGTCCTCCGGGATGCCGGGGCCGTCGTCGTCCACCGTGATCTCCACCCCGCCGGCCACCCGGGCGGCGGCCGACACCTCGATATGCTCGCCGTGGACGGCGGCGTTCATCACCAGGTTCGACAGGGCGCGCTTCAAGGCGTTGGGTCGCACGCTGGCGGTGAGCTCCGGGTCGGCGGCCACACGCACCTCGGCGCCGGCGCGCAGCGCGCCCTCGCTCACCTCGTCGATCAGGCCCTTCAGCCGGATGGTCTCCATGGCCTCGCCGCCCTCCCCGCGGGCGAAGGCGAGGTATTCGTCGATCATGTGCTCCATCTCGGCCAGGTCGCGTTTCATCTCCGCATTGCGCGGACCGGGCTCAGCCAGGGCCAGCTCCAGTTTCAGACGGGTGAGCGGGGTGCGCAGGTCGTGGCTGACGCTGGCCAACAAGGCGGTGCGCTGGTCGATATGGCGCTGGATGCGCGACTTCATGGCCAGGAAGGCGTGGGCGGCCTGGCGCACCTCACGCGCGCCGTGTGGCTTGAAGGCCGGGGCGTCGATCCCCTTGCCGAAATCATCCGCCGCCGAGGCCAGGCGTTCGATGGAGCGGGTCTGGTTGCGGATGAACAGGATGGCGATGGCGGTGAGCAGCAGGGTCGCCACGGTCATCCACAGGACGAAGATGTGGCCCTGGGTGGCGAAGGCCCGGTCGCGGGGCGCCAGGATGCGGATCACCCCCTCGTTCACCTGAACCCGGATGTCGACATAGGCCGGGTAGCGGGTGGTGTCGAACCAGAAGGGCGCGTCCAGCCGCTGGGCGAGCGCCTGCTCCAGCGAACGATCCACCACGGCGAAAGGATTGGCGCGCCGCCCGACCGGCAGGGCGCGGCCGGGCTGGAGGGCGAGCGACAGGCTGAGCGATTTCTCCGCCCGGTCCGACAGGCGGGCCATGGCCGCCGGGCTGGGGTCGTCCTGATAACTCTCCACCGCCCAGGCCACGTCGCCGGCCAGGCCGTCGGAGAGCCGGCTGGTCACCGTCTGCCAGTGGGCGTCGAAGAACACCCAGGTCACGGCGATCTGCATCAACGCCACGGGCAGGACGATGATCAGCAGCGAGCGGCCGAACAGGGTGGTCGGCAGGCTGCGCTTGATCAGCCGCTGGAAATGCCGAGGCGTGAACAGCCGGAGGTTCATCGCTCGTCCTCCCGCGCCTGAGGCTTCCTCCTCTCCCCCCGCCGTTTGGGGGGAGAGGAGGTGGAGCGCCTGGCAGGCGCGCGGGGCGCGTCCGGCGATGAGGATAGGCCGGGAATGTCCATCAGTCGGGCGCCAGCAGGTAACCCACGCCGCGGACGGTCTGCAGGTAGCGCGGGGTCTTGGGGTCAGCCTCGATCTTGCGGCGCAGGCGGGTGACCTGGACGTCCACGGCCCGGCCGGAGGGATCGACGGTCTCGCGCGCCAGCTCCAGCCGGTCCACCGGCTCGTGCGGACTGCGAGCCAGGCGCTTGAGCAAGGCGACCTCGGCCTCGGTCAGGCGGATCGGCGTCTCGCCGCAGCTGAGTTCGCCACGCTCCAGGTCGAACTGGCAGCGGCCCAGGGAAATCGCGACGTTGGCGCCATTCTGCGGCCGGCTCTGGGCGCGGCGCAGGATGGCCTCGATCCGCAGCAGCAGCTCCTCCGGTTCGAAGGGCTTTCCGAGGTAGTCGTCGGCGCCGAGCTTGAGGCCCTCTATGCGGTCCTCGGGCAGGCCCTTGGCGGTCCGCATCAGCACCGGCGTTCGGCCGGCCGTGCCCTTGCGCTCGCGCAGCCACTTGGTCAGCGAGAACCCGTCCTCGCCCGGCATCATCACGTCGAACACCGCCAGGTCGAAGTCGAGGGTCTCCATGAGCCGGCGGGCCGCGGCGCCACCGGGCGCGGCGGTCACCCGGAACCCGTTGCGGGCCAGGTACTCCTTCAGAAGGTCGCGGATGCGGTCGTCGTCGTCGACGACCAGCAGGTGCCGCTCGAGGGTGTCGTTCACAGCCCGCCTCCGCTGGTCTTGGTCCGCGCCCCGGCCAGGGCCGACAGGATGCGCCGCGTTCCCGCCACGCCGTCCAGGCCGCCCGCGCGATAGGACCTGGCGAGCTGGCCGCGCAGGCGTTCGGCGATCCGGCCTTCGAAGGCCTGGCCCGCCGTGGTCAGACTGGCCGTGCGCCGGCGGCCGTCCAGGTCGCCCGCGACCTTCTCGGCCAGGCCCTTGGCCTCCAGGTCGCTGAGGATGCGGCTGGCGGCCTGTTTTGAGAGGCTGGTGAGGTGGGCCAGTTCCTGGACGCCCACGCCCGGCCGGCGCTTCAGCAGGAAGGCCGCGCGCCAATGGGACCGACCCAGGCTGAGGCCCTCGGCCTCCAGCCCGGCGTCGACGCCCGCCCACAACGCGGCTTCGGCCAGCATCATCAGCTCAAGCCCCGCATCCAGCTCTTCGTCGCGCAGGATTAGCCTAGGATCGGCGGCGGCCATCAAGCGCAAAGCCCATTTTGTTTGACGGGGACGGCGCGGGAGTCTGTAAGGAGCCCGTATTGAAAGGAGGACTTTCCCTCATGTCTCTGGTTCCCTTCGACGACCGCGATGGATGGATTTGGCTGGACGGCCAGTTCGTGCCCTGGCGCGAGGCGACGGTGCACGTATTGACCCATGGCCTCCACTACGCCTCGGCGGTGTTCGAAGGCGAGCGGATGTACGGGGGAGAGATCTACAAGCTCACGGAGCATACCGAGCGCCTGTTCAATTCGGCCGAGATCCTCGATTTCGAAATCCCGTTCACGGTGGCCGAGATCGACCGGGCCTGCAAGGACACCTGCGCCAAGAACGGGCTGACCGACGCCTATATCCGTCCGATCGCCTGGCGCGGTTCGGAGATGATCGGGGTCTCGGCCCAGATGACCAAGATCCACGTGGCGATCGCGGTGTGGGACTGGCCGAGCTATTTCAAGCCGGAGGAACGCGCCAAGGGCATCCGCATGACCTGGGCCAGGTACAAGCGCCCGTCGCCGGAGACCGAGCCGGTCCACGCCAAGGCCACCGGCCTCTACATGATCTGCACCATCTCCAAGCACGCCGCGGAGAAGGCCGGCTATACCGACGCGATGATGCTCGACTACCGGGGCTACATCGCCGAGAGCACCGGCTCGAACGTGTTCTTCGTCAAGGACGGGGTGCTGCACACCCCCACGCCCGACTGCTTCCTCAACGGGATCACCCGCCAGTCGGTGATCGCGCTGGCCAAGGGCAAGGGCGTCGAGGTGGTCGAGCGCCACATCCGGCCCGAGGAGCTTTCGGGCTTCACAGAGTGCTTCGTGGTCGGCACGGCGGCCGAGGTCACTCCGGTGGCCGAGATCGGCGAGTACAGCTTCACGCCTGGCGCGCTCTCGCTTGGCCTGATGGACGACTACGCCAAGATGGTGCGGCGTGAGCTTGTGCCCGCCTGACCCTCCCGGCATGACGAATTGGGCCGCCCCTCCGCGAGGAAGGGCGGCCTTTTTCGTGTGGGCCTTAGGCCAGCAGGGCCTCAGGGCGGGGATGGCCGTCGCCGTTGGACAGGTGGATCAGGCCCACGATGCAGCGGACGGCGAACCAGATCCCCAGCACGCACCAGAGCAGGCCAGCCAGCAGCAGGATCGGAATGCCGATCAGGATGAACGACAGCACCACGCCGACGCCGGTCATGACGCCCAGGACGATGCTGGCCACCAGGGCGAGCCAGAACGTCCTGATCTGAAATTGATAGTGCGAGGCCATCTTCGGTCCGGCGCTTTCGCGGCTCGCGTAAGCGATCACCAGGCCGATAATGATCGTGAGCCCGTTCACCAGGCCCAGCAGGTATAGACCATAGACCACAGCCGGAAGCGTGCGGTCTTCGGTCGTGCTGACGGTGGTTTCGGTATGGCTCAATTCGGTCTCCTCGTTGGGTTGCTGAGGAAATATGTGGGCCCGTTTCGCCTCGGCGCCACTTTAATTCTTCGTCATCCGTCCTGACGGTCAAGCCAGGGCAGGACGGCGGCGGCCAGGATCAGCACGAACACCAGGCGCGCGGCCAGCGCCACGCCCAGCGTCCAGGCCCCGCCCATCGCGGCGAAGACCAGCAGGGCCGCAGCGCCCAGGCCCATCAGCCCCATGATCCAGTAGACCGGCTCGCGCCCGAAGGCCCGCGCCCGGCGCACCGGGACCTCGCCGGTCACCTCAGCGATGAAGGCCTCGAAGCTCGCCGAACGGTCCTGGGGCGTAAGCCCTTCATAGCTGAGCGCCGGGATGGTCAGGCGGCGACGTCCGAACAGCAGCACCGCCCCGCGCTGCGCGCGGCGCACGCCCTTCAGCTCGGCCAGGGGAAAGCGCCGGACCTGGCCGCCGCGGCGCTCGACGACGCAGCCGTCCTCCAGGGTCCAGACCGTCTGCGCCTGGATCGGGGAAAGCCGGGCGCTGTGGCTGGCCGCCACGGCCTGGTGTCCCGATTCCGAAGTTCGACTGCGGTAGTGGCGGGCTCCGACGAACTTCGGAATCGAGAAGGACACTAGCAAGCCTATGTTTCTAGTGTGCTTCTTGGATCTGAGTTCGCTCAGAGCTCGATCCAACTCCAGGGCGAACTACAGATCCAGCACACTAGCCTCGGACGACGGTGATCTCCACGCCCGCGGCCATGGCGTGCGGCGCGAGCGCCAGGGGCTTTTCCACCCGCACCCGGGCGCGCATCACGCGCGGGTCCGACAGGCAGGCGCGGGCCAGGCGTTCGGCGAAGGCCTCGACCAGCTGGATATGGCCCTCGGCGGCTATGGCGCGGGCGTGCTCGCCGATCATCTCGTAGTTGACGGTCTGCGACAGGCGCTCGACCCCGGCGGCCGGGACGTCGAGCTCCACGTCCACCACCAGGGGCTGGGCGCGGCCCTTCTCGTGGGCGTAGACGCCGATCTCGGCGTCGATCTTCAAGCCGGTCACGAAGATCTTGGTCATGACCGTACGGCCTTGCGGCGCGGCGATGGGTTCGGCAGGCGTCTCCTGGAGCGGCGAAAGG
>NZ_JAUYOJ010000240.1 GCF_030697925.1 Phenylobacterium sp.
TTCGACTATTCGGGGGTCCAGGCCTGCAAGGCGCTGCGCGCCGAAGGCTACCGCATCGTGCTGGTCAATTCGAACCCGGCCACGATCATGACCGACCCGGACGTGGCCGACGCCACCTATGTCGAGCCGATCACACCGGAGATCGTCGAAAAGATCATCGCCAAGGAACGGCCCGACGCCCTGCTGCCGACCATGGGCGGGCAGACGGCGCTGAACACGGCGCTCGCCCTCGAGGCTTCGGGGGTGCTGGCCAAATACGGCGTGGAGATGATCGGGGCCAAGGCCGACGTCATCGACAAGGCCGAGGACCGCCAGAAGTTTCGCGACGCCATGGACAAGCTGGGCCTCGAGAGCCCGAAGTCCAAGGCCGCCCACACCATGGACGAGGCCCTGGAGGGCTTGGAATTCGTGGGCCTGCCCGCCATCATCCGCCCGTCCTTCACCCTGGCCGGCACGGGCGGCGGCATCGCCTATAACCTGGAAGAGTTCCACGAGATCGTGGCGCGCGGCCTCGACCTCTCCCCCACCACCGAAGTCCTCATCGAGGAGAGCGTGCTGGGCTGGAAGGAGTTCGAGATGGAGGTGGTCCGCGACAAGGCGGACAACTGCATCATCGTCTGCTCCATCGAGAACATCGACCCGATGGGCGTCCATACCGGCGACAGCATCACCGTCGCCCCGGCGCTCACCCTGACCGACAAGGAATACCAGCGCATGCGGGCGGCCTCGATCGCCGTCCTGCGCGAGATCGGGGTGGAGACCGGCGGCTCCAACGTGCAGTTCGCCGTGAACCCGGCCGACGGGCGCATGGTGGTCATCGAGATGAACCCGCGGGTGTCGCGTTCGTCGGCGCTGGCCTCCAAGGCCACCGGCTTCCCGATCGCCAAGGTCGCCGCCCGACTGGCCGTGGGCTACACCCTCGACGAGTTGATGAACGACATTACGGGCGCCACGCCCGCCTCGTTCGAGCCCAGCATCGACTATGTGGTCACCAAGATCCCGCGCTTCGCCTTCGAGAAATATCCGGGC
Source organism: Phenylobacterium sp. (assembly GCF_030697925.1). Classification (GTDB taxonomy): domain Bacteria; phylum Pseudomonadota; class Alphaproteobacteria; order Caulobacterales; family Caulobacteraceae; genus Phenylobacterium. The sequence goes on from NZ_JAUYOJ010000240.1 coordinate 1,030, forward strand.
TCCGAGCCTCACCTGACCACCGCCATGAAGTCGGTGGGCGAGGTCATGGCCATCGGCCGCACCTTCGCCGAGAGCCTGCAGAAGGCCCTGCGGGGGCTGGAGACCGGCCTGACCGGCCTCGACGACATCGAGATCGAGGGGGCGAACGACCCCGAGACCGGCCGCGCCGCGGTGATCCGCGCGCTCGGCCAGCCCACCCCCGACCGCCTGCGGGTGATCGCCCAGGCCTTCCGCCATGGCCTGTCGGTGGACGAGATCAACGAGGCCTGCTCGTACGAGCCCTGGTTCCTGCGCCAGATCGAAGACCTGATACGCGCCGAGGCCGCGATCATGGTCGCGGGCCTGCCCGCCAACGCCGCGGAGTTCCGCAGCCTCAAGGCCCAAGGCTTCTCCGACGCCCGCCTGGCCAAGCTGACCCACACCACCGAGCGCGAAGTGCGCGAGCAGCGCCGCGCCCACGGGGTGCGGCCGGTGTTCAAGCGCATCGACAGTTGCGCGGGCGAGTTCCGGGCGGCCACGCCCTACATGTACTCGACCTACGAGACCGGGGCGCTGGGCCAGACACCCGAATGCGAGAGCGAGCCCACCGAGGCGCGCAAGGCGATCATCCTGGGCGGCGGTCCCAACCGGATCGGCCAGGGGATCGAGTTCGACTACTGCTGCTGCCATGCGGCCTTCGCGCTCGACGCCATCGGCGTCGAGTCCATCATGGTCAACTGCAACCCGGAGACCGTGTCGACCGACTACGACACCTCCGACCGGCTCTATTTCGAGCCCCTGACCGCCGAGGACGTGCTGGAGCTCATCGCCGTCGAGCAGACCCGCGGGACTCTGCTGGGCGTCATCGTCCAGTTCGGCGGCCAGACGCCGCTGAAGCTCGCCCAGGCGCTGGAAGACGCCGGCATCCCGATCCTCGGCACTTCCCCCGACGCCATCGACCTGGCCGAGGACCGCGAGCGCTTCCAGCAACTGCTGCACCGGCTGAAGATCGCCCAGCCGGTCAACGCCATCGCCCGTTCGCGCGACGAGGCCTTCGCCGGCGCTCACGCGGTCGGCTACCCCATCGTGATCCGGCCCTCCTACGTCCTGGGCGGCCGCGCCATGGAGATCATCCGCGACGACGAGCAGCTCGAGCGCTACGTCAACACCGCCGTCCAGGTGTCGGGCGACAGCCCGGTCCTGATCGATCAGTACCTCAGCCGCGCCACCGAGGTCGACGTGGACGCCCTGTGCGACGGCGAGACCGTCTTCGTCTGCGGCGTCATGGAGCACATCGAAGAGGCCGGGGTGCACTCGGGCGACAGCGCCTGCTCCCTGCCCCCCTTCTCGCTGAAGCCCGAGACCATCGCCGAGCTGAAGCGCCAGACCGAGGCCATGGCCTTCGCGCTCAACGTCCGCGGCTTGATGAACGTTCAGTTCGCCATCGAGGAGCCGCACTCCGCCGCTCCGCGCATCTATGTGCTGGAGGTCAATCCCCGCGCCAGCCGCACCGTGCCCTTCGTGGCCAAGACCATCGGCCAGCCGATCGCCGCCATCGCCGCCAAGGTCATGGCCGGCGAAAAGCTCGCGAGCTTTGGCCTAGTGGAAAAGCCTTACGACCATGTGGCCGTGAAGGAAGCCGTCTTCCCCTTCGCCCGCTTCGCCGGGGTCGACACTATCCTGGGCCCCGAGATGCGGTCCACGGGCGAGGTCATGGGCCTGGACTGGATCCGCGAGGGCGAGAGCTCCAGCGCCCCGGCCTTCGCCCGGGCCTTCGCCAAGAGCCAACTCGGCGGCGGGGTGAACCTGCCCAAGTCCGGTTGCGTCTTCGTCTCGGTGAAGGACGCCGACAAGACCTGGATCAAGGAGCCGGTGCGCCTGCTGATCGAGCTCGGCTTCAAGATCCTCGCCACCTCGGGCACCGCCTCCTACCTATCCGGCGAAGGCCTGGCGGTGGAGACGGTCAAGAAGGTGCTGGAGGGCCGGCCGCACATCGTCGACACCATGAAGAACGGCGGGATCCAGCTGGTCTTCAACACCACCGAGGGCAAGCAGTCCTTGGCCGACAGCTTCGAGATCCGCCGCACGGCCCTGATGATGAAGACCCCCTACTTCACCACCACCGCCGGAGCGCTGGCCGCCGCCCAGGCCATCGCCGCAACCGTGGAAGACACCCTCGAAGTCCGGCCCCTGCAGAGCTACACCTAGGGCCGCGGCGGGTTGAATTTAGCCGGTAGCCCCTCGCATGAGGCGCGCTGTCGTCGCCTGGGCGCTCTCATCATCGCTTAGGCGGCGCCACTCCCCGGCCATCTCCAGCCAGTTGGCGCGCATCCCGGGCTCGCCGCAGGCGGACGCGCGACGTTCGCACATCTCGGCGTTCTGGCGGCAAGCAGCTGAGGACATCATCGCGACAGGGTGTCAGACCGCGCGAAATCGTTCTCTCACCTGAGTTACTCACCTGGGTTAGTCCCGTTTGACCCGCGCTACACGAGGTCGCCGGCGCGCTGACCTATGCCCGCGCCGCCGTGCACGCGATCGAGGTGAAGATACTCCCCGCTGAACTGAGCGACCTTCTTCAGACCCTCCGCATCGGTGACCTTTATCACCCGTCCGTTCTTCTCGATCAGACCCTCCGCCCTCAGCTTCTGGAGGGTTCGGTTGGCGTGGACGGGCGTGAGGCCCGTCGCGTCGGCCAGGTCGGTCTGGGTGATGGGAAAGTCGAAACTGTCGTCAGGGGCCAGCTGGACCATTCGGTACCGGACCAGCATCTCATAGAGAAGGTGGGCGATCCGTTCCTTCGCATTACGCCGCCCATGGTCGATGATGCGTTCGCGCAGGACCCCCAGGTCCGTCATGGTGCCCCACCACAGGGCCTCGCCCAGATTGCTGGTCTCGCGCAGCATCTGTTTCATCGCCGCCCCGGAGACCAGCGCCGTGGTCGTCGGGGTCATGGCCGCGACCCCGTGATCCATCACCTTCAGGACGAATATCTCGGCGTCGCAGAGGTCGCCGGGAATGAGGAAGGCCATGATCTGGCGGCGGCCGTCCCGCAGGATCTTGTAGCGACAGGCCAGGCCTGAGAGCACCACGTGGCAGTCGGCGGAATGGGCGCCGTCGGAGATGATGTCCTCACGCGGAGCGTGGTGCAGCGCCTTGCCGGAAATCAGCTTGTCGAGGCGTTGTTTTTCCTCGTCGGAGAAAACGGTGAACATCTCCATCTTCAATGTCCAGGGGTTCGGCATGTCCGCTCCGAGCTAGCTGGGCCTTGCAATTGGATGTTCAACGCGCTCGGCGTGGGTTCCGCCCACTGGAAGCTTGCGTTTTCTCCTCGCCCGCGCCGCTACGCGGCGGCCCGCAGCTTCGTCTCCAGGAACACCAGGATCGCCACCGTGGCGCTGTAATAGGCGAAGCGGGCCGGGACGCCGCCGTGCGCCAGGTCCACCCCGGTGGCGATGACGAAGATCGCGATCAGGGCCGCACCGGCCCAGAGCTGCGCCGGGAGCCAGAGGAAGGCCAGGGCCGCGAGGATCTCGGCGCCCGCCAGCAGCCGGATGAAGGTCCCCATATGGGCCGCCGAGCCGCCCCCATGGGCTGCGGGCCAGCCCTCGACGAAGGTCTTGGCCGAGGCGAAGACGATGAAGGCGACATAGACGCAACGATATAGATAAAGGGCCGCCGTTTCGTTCATTTCGGAGTCTCCGTCAGGCGGTGGGCGTCGGCCGAGGTGAGGTCCAGGCCGTAGACGCCCTTGAGCGCGGCTATCTTCTCCAGGGTCTCCGGCGAGAACGGCGACTTGCCCTCGAAGGCGTGCAGGGTCATCCCCTCGATCAGGTCGCCCAGCGACATGTCGAGGTACTCGGCGAGGCTTTTCAGCACCTTCAGCAGGCGGCGCTCGATCCGCACGCCGGTCTGGGTTCGCTCGACTGTTACCATGGTAACTTGGTATCATAGGCATGGTGAACGGGCAAGCCGGTAACCCCCGGCGCACGCGCTCGTGAATGGCTCAGCTTAAGACTCTGATTGACCGAGGTTCTTGGCGAGCGCACCCTTTGCGTGTCGCCTCGCTTCGGCAGGCGCGTAGTGGGCGAGCTCCGGCGGCCCCTGATGACCAGCCGGAAGGCCCACCTGGGCGCCTGTCGCAGTCTGGCGGAGGACTTGTCCTCTTGAACAGTATGCGAAGGAAACGCCATGCAATCCGGACACCACGAGGGTGAGGTCCACCACCACAAGAACAAGCACCTGCTCGAGCGCTTCGAAGGCTACACAGACTTGATCATTGTGGGGCTGATCATCGCGCTCGGGGCGGCCATGCTGGTCGGTCTTCTGACCGCCAACGGCAAGGTGACCTGGTAAGCGTCAGGACCCAACGAGACGCCGATCTGGTCAGAGCGCCCTAGCCAGCACCAGGTCGTCGTACTCGTTCGCGCCCACGCGGAATTTCCTCACACCCGCCTCGACATAGCCTTGGCGGGCGTAAAAGGCGATTGCGCGCGAATTTCCACCGAATACGCCCAGCAGCATCCGGGTGAATCCGGCCTGCGCCGCGGCGTCCATCGCCGTGGTCATCAGCTTGGCCCCGAGCCCGGTTCCGTGGAACCGGTTCAGCACATAGATGCGCTTCAGCTCCACGTCCTTCTCGCCGGTCGGCACCGGCAGGTCCGGCGGCGTCAGGGCGGCGTAGCCGACCGCGGCTCCGCCCTCATCCATCTCCGCCGCCCACAGGCTGTAGCCGGGCTTGGCCAACCAGTCCGCGTACAGCGCCTCGCCGTGCTCGCTCCTGCAGTGGCTGACGATATCGGCGGACGGCAGCACCCCCGCATAGGTCTCCAGGAACGTCGCCTGGCCGACCAGGGCCAGGGCCGCCTCATCGCCCGGGCGACAGGCCCGGATGGTGATGCTCATGAACGCTCTCCCTACTGGTGGGCTCTGCGGCCCGAATCTAAGCGACGCGGCGTGAGGCTGGCCCTGATCGAAGAGCTAGGCTAGGCGTAGAGGTAACTGAACAACGATCACTATTGGGAGGGGAGCCATGGCGGGACGGGTCGAGGACAAGGTGGCGCTGATCACCGGCGGCGCGAGCGGGATCGGGCGCGGCTGCGCCGAACGCCTGGCCGAGGAAGGCGCGACCGTTGTCGTGACCGACCTGCAGGACAAGATGGGCGCCGACGTCGTGGCGGCGATCATCGCCGGCGGCGGCAAAGCCGACTACCTGCATCACGACGTCACAGCCGAACAGGCCTGGATCGACGTCATCGCCGCCATCAAGGCCAGGCATGGCCGCCTCGATATCCTAGTGAACAACGCCGGTATCGGCATCTCGGGCTCGGTGCTGGAGATGGCCCTGGCCGACTTCCAGCGCCAAACGGCGATCAACCTCGACGGCGTCTTCCTGGGCGTGAAACACGCCATCCCGCTGATGCGCCAGGGCGGCGGCGGCTCGATCATCAACATGTCGTCGGTGGCCGGGCTGAAGGGCTCGGCGATCCTGGCCGGCTACTGCGCCACCAAGGGCGGCGTGCGGCTGTTCACCAAGGCCGTGGCCATGGAATGCGCCAACGCCAAGGACGGCGTCCGGGTCAATTCGGTGCACCCCGGCATCATCGAGACGCCGATCTGGGACTCGATCATGGGCACCGGCGAACCGGGCGACAATGCGCGGCCCGCGCGGCCGGTGGTGCTGGACGCCATGAGCGCCGAGGGCGTGCCGCTGGGCGTGAAGGGCTATCCGCTGGACATCGCCAATGGCGTCCTGTGGCTGGCCTCCGACGAGAGCCGCTATGTGACCGGCGCCGAGATCGTCATCGACGGCGGGCTGAGCGTGAAGTAAGGGCGGCTCATGCCTGCCACTTTGCACGTCGTCTTCGGCCCTTCCGGCGCCGGGAAGTCCACCTACGCCCAGGAGCTCGCCCGCCGCGAGCCGGCCGTCCACTTCGCGCTCGACGACTGGATGGCCCGCCTGTTCGGCGCCGACATGCCCGATCCGCTGGAGTTCGAGTGGATGATGGAGCGGGTCGAGCGTTGCGAGGCGCAGATCTGGTCCACGGCCGCGGCCGCCATCGCGACGGGAACCTCGGTGGTCCTGGACTTGGGCCTGATGCGCAGGGCCGACCGCGCGCGGGTGGCCGAGATCGCCCAGGCCGTCGAACTGCCCCTGCAGTTCCACTTCGTCACCGCCCCGGCGGCCGTGCGACGCGCCCGGGTGATGGAACGCAACGAGATCCGCGGCAAGACCTTCGCCATCGAGGTGAACCCGGAGATGTTCGAGTTCATCGAGGGGGTCTATGAGGCGCCGGACACCGTCGAGTTGGCCGGCTGCGTGGTGTCGGAAAGCGCCTAGGTTCCCTCGAACAGCCACGCGGGCCAGGTGGCGTCGGCGGCGCGCTGATAGGCCGGGCGGCGCGCCAGGCGGGCGTTGTAGTCCATGATCGCCGGAAGCTCCGGCAAGTCCTTGCGGTGCAAGGCCGCCGAGAGGGTCGAGCCCAGCATGACGTCGGCGGCGGTGAACCGGCTTCCCAGCAGATAGTTCCGCCCCTTCAGCGCCCCCTCCATCACGCCCAGCATGTCGTTGAAGGCGCCGAAGCCGGTCTCAGTCCCGGGCAGGTCGATATGCTTGTGGTGCAGGCTGATCAGCGGATCCAGCACCGCCGTCGAATAGACCATCCATTTCAGATAGGGCCCGCGATCGACGTCCTCGATCCTGGGCGCCAGGCCGCCATAGCCGTAGCGGTCGGCCAGATAGATGCAGATGGCCGGGTTCTCGCTGACCACCACCTTGCCGTCGGTGATGGTGGGCACCTTCCCGGACGGATTGAGCTTCAGGTACTCAGGCTTCTTCTGGTCGCCCTTGCGGATGTCGACGGTCTCGACCCGGAACGGAACGCCCAGCTCTTCCAGCAGCCAATAGGCGGTGAACGCGCGGCTGGCCGGCGAGTGATAGAGGGTTATCCCGCGCTTGGGCGTCATGCTTGGCCTTTCAGACTTGCCGTCTATCTAGGTTGGCCGCAGACTGGGCGCCAGACGGCGGCAGCCGTCTTCCAACGTCATGTTGCATCGCACCCCTTGAGTTTTCCTGGGCAAGCTTCTATCCTCTACCCCCCCGGACGCCTGCGCCCGCGGCCGGCAACGAACACCTCAAGGGCGAACCCGAGTCCCCATCTACCATGGAAAAAGTCCCGATGACCGCCGAGGGCTGGAAAGCTCTCGACGACGAACTAAAGCGTTTGAAGACCGCTGAGCGCCCCGCTGTGATCGCGGCGATCTCGGAAGCGCGCTCGCATGGCGACCTTTCCGAGAACGCCGAGTATCACGCCGCCAAGGAACGCCAAGGCTGGATCGAAGGCCAGATCGCCGACATCGAAGACAAGATGGCGCGCGCCCAGGTGATCGATGTCTCCAAGCTGTCCGGCAGCCAGGTGAAGTTCGGCGCCACCGTCTCCGTGGTTGACGAGGACACCGAGGAAAAGGCCCGCTACCAGATCGTCGGCGAGCACGAGGCCGACGTGAAGAAGGGCAAGATCTCGATCCTGTCCCCGCTGGCCCGCGCCATGATCGGCAAGGAAACCGGCGACGTCGTCGAGGTGCACACCCCCGGCGGCGGCAAGGCCTACGAGATCACCAAGGTCGATTGGGCCTAGCACCCGGCTCCGGCCCGAGGGCTTGCGACGTGGCGACACCCGCAACCGAACGTCCCTTGATCGTCTGGGCCGTCTCCGACGGCCGCGCCGGCATCGAGGCCCAGGTCACCGGGCTTGCCGGCGCCGTGGCCGCGCGCCGCAAGGCCAAGGTCGTGATCAAGCGGGTCGGCTGGAAGGGTTGGATCGGCCGCCTGCCCTGGTGGCTCAACCTGCTGCCCAAGCGTTTCCTCTCCCCGGAGAGCGAGGTCGCGCCCCCGTGGCCGGACCTCTGGATCGCCGCGGGCCGCGCCACCCTGCCGCTCTCGCTGCGCATCAAGGGCTGGTCGGGCGGTCAGGCCTATGTGGTGCAGGTCCAGGATCCACGCCTGCCGCCCTCGAAGTTCGACCTGGTCATCCCGCCCAAGCATGACCGGTTGGCGGGCGACAATGTCTTCCCGATCATCGGCTCGCCCGGCCGGGTGAACGCCGACCGGCTGGATGGCGACCTGGCGCGCTTCAAGGACGTGCTGGGGCCCCTGCCCCGCCCCCGCGTGGCCGTGGTGATCGGCGGCAAGTCCAAAGCCCACGACCTGTCGCCGATCCGCGCTGCGGCCATGGCCCGGGAGATCGAGCTGCCGGTCACCCAGGAAAGCGGCTCGGTGATGGTCACCTTCACCCGTCGCACCCCGCCCCAGGCCCAGGCGATCCTGGCCTCGCGGCTGCGGCATCTGCCGGGGGTGATCTGGGATGGGACCGGCGACAACCCCTATTTCGCCTACCTGGCCGCGGCCGACTACATCCTGGTCACCGAGGACTCCACCAACCTCGCCACCGACGCGGCCTCCACCGGCAAGCCGGTCTTCATCCTCAAGATGGACGGCGAGAGCCTGAAGCTGCGCCGCTTCCACGAGGACCTGGAACGCCTGGGCGCCGCGCGGCCCATGGGCGACAGCTTCCATAGCTGGCGCTACGAACCCCTGGCCGAAACCGACCGCGCCGCCGCCGAGGTTCTGACGCGCTACGACGCCTGGAAGGCCGCGCGGCCCGCGCTGTAACGCCGCCTTTCCACAGCGAAGGTTTAGGCCTTCCATGGCTGCGAGATGATTCTCCGCCCGCGCATCCTGTTCATCGCGAACGCCGGCCCTGACGTCGGCGGCGGTCACGTGATGCGCTCCTTGACCCTGGCCCGCGCGCTGATCGCCAAGGGCGCGGCCTGCGCCTTCCTGGCCCCTCCCGAGGTGGCCGCCGTGCTGGACGCCTTCGGCCCCGACATCCCGCGTGAGGACGCCACCTCCGTCGACGCCGAGCACCTGGCCGACGCGGCCACCGGCGTGCAGTTCGACGCGGTGGTGTTCGACCATTACGGCCTGGCCCGCGCCGAGCACGAGGCGGTGGCCCACGGCCGCCCGACCCTGGTGATCGACGACCTCGCCGACCGGCCCCTGGCCGCCGACCTTGTGCTGGACTCCGGGCCTGCCCGGGTGGCGGCCGACTACGCCTTCTTCGCCGACCAAGCGCGCCTGCTGCTGGGGCCCGACTACGCGCCCGTGCGTCCCGAGTTCGCCGCCCTGCGCCAGGAGGCCCTGGCCCGGCGCGGCGGTCCGGTGGCTCGCGTGCTGGTGGCCCTGGGCCTGACCGACCTCGGCAAGATCACCGCCCGGGTCGTCGACCACCTGCGCCAGCGCAACGGCCAGGTGGCCCTCGATATCGTGCTGGGAAGCAGCGCCGGCAGCCTGCCGGGCCTGCGCCGCGTGGCCGCCCACGATCCGCGCATCACCCTGCATGTGGACACCCAGGACATGGCGGCGCTGACCGCCGCGGCCGACGTCGCCATCGGGGCGGCGGGCTCCACCACCTGGGAACGCTGCGTGCTCGGCCTGCCCTCGGCGTTGCTGATCCTGGCCGACAACCAGCGCCCCGCGGCCCTGGCCCTGGCCGCCCGGGACGCGGCCCTGGTGGTCGACGCCCAGGACGCCGACTTCGAGGCCGTGCTGGACCGGGCCATCGTGCGCCTGCTGTCGGACGGCGCGACCCGCGCGCGCCTCTCGGCCGCCAGCGCCGAGGTCTGCGACGGCCTGGGCGCCGCGCGCGTCGCCGAGGCCTTCCTGGAGATCATCGCCACCCCGCGACAGCCTGTCCCAGGGGACCGGTCTTAACCAAGTCTTGGCAATGGCCGCCTCAGGTTGAGACATGGCCCAGGGCTCCACGAAGGTTCGGATCATCGGCGGCGGACTGACCGGCGTGCTCGCCGCGCTGCAGGCCCACAGCCTCGGCTGGCGCGAAATCGAACTGCATGAACGCTTCGGCGAACTGGGCGGATCGGACCTGCCCCGGCTGGATCACGGTTTGGAGCTGCGTGGTCGCCCCCGCCTGTTCGGCGGTCCCAGCGACCCGGTCCGAGCCCTGCTGGAATCCCATGGACTGGCCTTCGAAGACGCCGAGAACCGCGCCGGCTCCGTCAGCCCCACGCCCTGCGGCGACATGACGATCGTCCACGACTTCGCCGGCCCCGCCCTGCGCACCCGCCAGATCGCACTGTCGACCTGGACCGGCGACAGCCTGGCCGACCGCCTGCGCGCCTATCCCTCGGACATCGGCCAACCCCTGACCCGATACCTGCAATGGCGTCTCGGCGCGTGGCTGGACGAAGTCCACGCCGACGCGGCGGTCGGGCTCGGCGTCGACCAGGTGTTTCCCACCGGCGGCGATGTCGCCGACCTGGCGCTAGCGCGCCGCGCCTGCCCGCTGCACGCCGAGCTCTACGCCATTCCGCGCGCCCTCTGCGGACGCCTGGACGACACCGTCGTCGGCGTCCCGGCCGGCGGCTTCGCGGGCCTCCTCGCCGGCGCGCGGCGCGCCCTGGAGCGGCTGGGCGTCTCGATCCGGCTGAACAGCCTGATCGCACCGGGTCAGGCGCTGGCCGACCACGCCCCCGGCGACGCCTTGGTCTGGACCGCCGATCCGTCGCCCCTCTTCGCCCTGGCCGGGCTCGAGCCCCCGCGCCGGGTGGGACGGAGCCTGGTCACCCATGTCTTCAAGGCCCGCTACGCCGGGCCGGTCCCCTTCGTGCTGCGCAACTTCACCGCCCAGGGCGCGGTCTGCGAGATCCACCTCTACGAAAGCCGCGGCCAGGTCCTGCTGACCGCCCGCTGCGTGACCGAGGCTTCCGACGCCGACCTGCGCCGGGAAGTCCACCGGCTGATGTCGAGCTTCGGCGGCGCCTCGCTCTGTCTCGGCGAGCAAATGCTGAGCACGGTGGGACCTCAGGAGTCCTGCCTCACCATCGACGGGGCGAAGAAGCTCAAGGCCATGCGGATCGGCCTGCAACGCCGGTTCGGCGCGGGCTTCATCGACGCCGGCTGGGCCTGCGCGCACGAGAACCAACGCCTCGCCAGCATCGCCACGGGCCTCAGCCAGGCGCGAGAGACGCTTGAGACGGTCGCCGCCTAAGCCGCTAGCCGACCATGTCCCAGGCCAGGGGCTCGCCGCGGGCCAGGTCGCGCTTGGCGGGCTTGCCCAGCACCTCGTCCAGATGAGCCGGAGCCAGGCCGTTGCCGGGCCGGATCGAGCGGATGTTGCTCCGGCTCAGGGTCTCGCCGGCCTTGACGTCGGCGGCGACATAGAGCGAGCGGCGGAACTGCAGCGACCCGCGCTCGGAGCCCAGGATGTCGTAGTGGGCCCGGCCCAGTGACTTCCAGGCGTCCTTGCAGTCGCGCACCAGGGCGGCGAACTCGGCGGGCTCCAGGCTGAAGGCGGCGTCCGGCCCGCCGTCGGCCCGGGCCAGGGTGAAGTGCTTCTCGATCACGCAGGCGCCCATGGCGATGGCCGCCACCGAGGTCGCCGTGCCCGGTGTGTGATCCGACAGGCCGATAGGGCTCTCGAACCGTGTCGCCATGTCGGCGACAGTGCGGACATTGGCGTCCTCGAAGGTGGCCGGATAGCTGGACACGCAGTGCAGCAGCACCACGCCCGGCGCCCCGGCGGCCAGGGCCGCGTCACGGGCGGCGGCCATCTCGGCCTGGTTGGCCATGCCCGTGGAGATGATCAGCGGCTTGCCCTTGGCCGCGGCGTAGCGGATCAGCGGCAGGTCCACGGCCTCGAAGGAGGCGATCTTGTAGGCGGGCGCGCCCAGGCCCGCGAGCAGGTCCACCGCCGTCTCATCGAAGGGGCTTGAGAATATGGTCACCCCGCGCTTGTTGGCGCGCTCGAAGATCGCCGCGTGCCACTCGTACGGCGTCTGGGCCTCCTGGTAGAGCTCATAGAGGCTGCGCCCGTCCCAGAGCCCGCCGTGGATCTGGAACTCGGGGCGGTCGACATCCATGGTGATGGTGTCGGCGGTATAGGTCTGGATCTTGATGGCGTCGCAGCCGGTGTCGGCCGCCGCGTCGACCATCAACAGGGCCCGGTCCAGGCTGCCGTTGTGGTTTCCCGACAGCTCGCAGATGACATAGGGCTCGTGGTCGGGGCCGATCTTGCGGCCGGCGATCTCGATCTCGGGGAGGTGGGTCATCGACTGAACTCGGCGGAGGTTTCCCGCAAGCCTAGATACACCCCTTGAAGGCTGCGTTAACCAACCGCGCCCCGACCCGGTCGCAACGCGCCAGAATCTCACCTACATAGACGCGATGTCGCAGAACGCTCCCCGCACCACCCGCTGCCTGATCCTGGGTTCCGGCCCGGCTGGCTACACCGCCGCCATCTATGCCGCGCGCGCCTTGCTCAATCCGGTGCTGATCGCCGGTATCCAGCCCGGCGGCCAGCTCACCATCACCACTGACGTGGAGAACTATCCGGGCTTCGCCGACGTGATCCAGGGCCCCTGGCTGATGGAACAGATGCAGGCCCAGGCCGCCCATGTCGGCACGGAGGTCATCAACGACATCGTGCTGAAGGCCGACCTGTCCGAACGCCCGTTCCGGCTTGAATGCGACTCGGGCGACGTCTGGCTGGCCGAGACCCTGATCATCTGCACCGGCGCCCAGGCCAAGTGGTTGGGCCTGGAGACCGAACAGAAGTTCCAGGGCTTCGGCGTCTCGGCCTGCGCCACCTGCGACGGCTTCTTCTATCGCGGCAAGGAGGTCGTGGTGGTCGGCGGCGGCAACACCGCGGTCGAGGAGGCCCTGTTCCTGACCAACTTCGCCAGCAAGGTCACCGTGGTGCACCGGCGCGACGAGTTCCGCGCCGAGAAGATCCTGCAGGAGCGTCTGTTCGCCAACCCCAAGATCGAGGTGATCTGGGAGCACGGGATCGACGAGGTGCTGGGCTCCGCCGATCCGCTGAGCGTCACCGGCGTGCGGCTGAAGAACGTCAAGACCGGCGGGACCCGCGAACTGGCCGCCGACGGGGTGTTCGTCGCCATCGGCCACGCCCCGGCGTCGGAGCTCTTCAAGGGCCAGCTCGAGGCCGACGCGGCCGGCTATCTGCAGGTCAAGGCCGGCACGGCCTCGACAGCCATCCCGGGCGTCTTCGCCGCCGGCGACGTCACCGACGACATCTATCGCCAGGCGGTCACCGCCGCGGGCATGGGCTGCATGGCCGCCCTGGAGGCCGTCCGCCTGCTGGCCGAGGAAGACCACGAAAAGGCCCACCATCCGATCAGCCATCAAGAGGCCGAGAAGATCGGCACTTGGTGACGGCGATCCAGCCGGTAAGGTCGCTGACATCCCATCCTAGACGAGGCCGCGCGCGCCCATGACGAACCTGATCGTGCGAGGCGGCCGCGCCTTGCGGGGCGAGATCACGCCCTCGGCCAACAAGAACGCCGTCCTGCCGGTGCTGTGCGCCACCCTGCTCTCCGACGAGCCGGTGATCCTGCACCGCGTCCCCGACATAACAGACGTCCGTAAGCTGTTGGAATTCTTTCGGAACCTTGGCAGCAAGGTGGAGATGGATTTCGACACCGGGACCCTGCGCCTCCACCACGGCGGCGACCTCGATCCCAAGGCCGCGCACCTGCCGCTGGGCATGCGCTCCTCGATCATGCTGATCCCGGCCCTGCTGCACCGCTTCGGCCGCGCCAGCCTGGAGGAGGACGTCACCGGCTGCACTCTGGGCGCCCGCGAGATCGATCCGCACATCGACGTCTTCCGCGCCTTCGGGGCCCAGGTGGTGAGCGACGCGACCTCCATCGTCATCACCTCGCCAAAGGGCTTCTCGGCGGTCCAGCACTGGCTCGACTACGCCTCGGTCACCACCACCGAGAACTTCGTGCTGTGCGCGGCCACCGCCAAGGGCCGCTCGCGCCTCACCAACGCCGCCTGCGAACCGCACGTGCAGGAATTCTGCGACTTCCTGGCCCGCATGGGGGCGAAGATCGAAGGGGTCGGCGGCTCGCGCGTCGATGTCGAGGGTGTCGACGACCTGGGCGGGGTGGAGTTCACCTTCGCCGACGACTTCCATGAGGTGGCCACCTTCCTGGCCATGGGCGCGATCACCGGCGGCGACATCGCAGTACGCAACGGCTCGGTCGAGCAGTTCCCGCTGCTGGACCGCACCTTCGCCAAGTTCGGGGTGGAGATCACCCATGCCGACGGCTGGTCCCGAGCCCGGGTCGACGGCCCGCTGAAGGTGCGCGAGCCCTTCACCAGCAACATCCTGACCAAGGTCGAAGCCGCCCCCTGGCCCTATGTCCCGGCCGACCTGCTGCCGATCTTCGTGGCGCTCGGCGTGCGCGCCGAGGGCCAGGTGATGTTCTGGAACAAGGTCTATGAGGGCGCGCTCGGCTGGTCGTCCGAACTGGGCAAGTTCGGCGCCCACTCCCTGCTCTGCGACCCGCACCGGCTGATCACCTTCGGCGGCAAGCCCCTGGTCCCGGCCGAGGTCGAGAGCCCCTACATCATCCGGGTCGCCATCGCCCTCTTCATGCTGGCCGCCAGCATCGAGGGCGAGAGCACCATCCTCAACGCCTCCCCCATCCAGCGCGCCCACCCGCGGTTCGTGGAGAACCTCAACGCCTTGGGGGCCGACGTTTCGTGGGTGGCGGGAGACTAGGGACAAGAGTCTTGTTTGACCCGGCGTAACGCGGCTCAGGGTGTCGAAAAGACGCCCTGGGAGGCAGCGATGCACGATCTGGTCATCCGTAACGGCATGCTGGTCGATGGAACCGGCGCCCCTCCCCGCCGCGCCGACGTGGCGGTGGACGCGGGCCTGGTCACCCTGGTCGGCGAGGTCGCCGCCAAGGGCCGCCGCGAGATCGACGCCGCGGGCCTGATCGTCACCCCGGGCTGGGTCGACATCCACACCCACTATGACGGCCAGGCGACCTGGGACGCCTATCTGTCGCCCTCCTGCTGGCACGGCGTGACCACCGTCGTGATGGGCAATTGCGGCGTCGGCTTCGCGCCGGCCCGGCCCGACCGTCACGACTGGCTGATCGGCCTGATGGAGGCGGTCGAGGACATCCCCGGCGCGGCCCTGGCCGAGGGCATCAAGTGGGACTGGGAGACCTTCCCGGAATACATGGACAGCCTGGAGCGCAAGCCGCGCGTGCTCGACATCGCCACCCAGGCCCCGCACGGCGCGATCCGGGCCTATGTCATGGGCGAGCGCGGGGCGCGCAACGAGCCGGCCACCGCCGACGACATCGCCGAGATGGCCAAGATCACCCGCGAGGCCGTCGAGGCCGGGGCGCTCGGCTTCTCCACCTCGCGCACCCAGCTCCACCGGGCCAAGGACGGCGAGGCCATGCCCGGCACCTTCGCCGGCGCCGACGAGATGATCGGCATCGGCGAGGCCCTGGGCCAGGCCGGACACGGGGTGTTCGAAATGGCTTCCGACATGGCCATTCCCGAGGATGAGTTCGCCTGGATGACCGCCTTCGCGGCCAAGACCGGCCTGCCGGTGACCTACGGCCTGCTGCAGTCGCCGGGCGCGCCGGACAAGTGGCGCGACATGCTGGCCCTGACCGACAAGGCCCGCGCCGAGGGCGCCAACATCACCGCCCAGATCGCCTGCCGGCCCACCGGCATGGTGCTGGGCTGGCAGTCGACGGTGCATCCATTCGTCCGCAAGAGCGCCTATCGCGCCATCGCCCACCTGCCGTTCGCGCAGAGATTGGAACGACTGAAGGACCCCGCCGTGCGCGAGGCGATCCTGTCCGAGGACGCCCCGCCGCCGCCGGGGATCGGCGCGATCCTGACGCACGGCTTCAAGACGATGTTCCGTCTGGAGCGGAACGGGCAGCTCGACTACGAGCCCCGCGCAGAGGACTCCATCGCAGCGGAGGCCGAGCGCGCCGGCTGCAAGCCCGATGCGATCGTCTATGACATGTTCATGGAGAATGACGGCCGCGGTTACATCTACCTGCCCCTGTTGAACTACGCCCAGTTCAACTTCGACCACATCGCCGAGATGATGCATCACCCGGCGACGGTGCTCAGCCTGTCGGACGGCGGCGCCCATTGCGGGGTGATCTGCGACGCCAGCTTCCCGACCTACATGCTGACCCACTGGGTCCGCGACCGCGCCCGCGGCGAGCGCCTGACTCTGGAGAAGGTGGTGTCCATGCAGACCCGCGACACCGCCAAGCTCTACGGCCTCAACGACCGGGGCGTCGTGGCGCCGGGGATGAAGGCCGATCTCAACGTCATCGACTTCGAGGCCCTGTCGATCCGCGCGCCGGAAATGGTGTTCGACCTGCCGGCCGACGGCCGCCGGCTGGTGCAGCGCGCCGACGGCTATCGCGCGACCGTGGTCTCGGGCGTCGTCACCTTCGAGAACGGCGAGGCCACCGGCGACCTGCCCGGCAAGCTGATCCGCGGGCCGCAGGCCGCCCCGGTCGCGATGGCCGCCGAGTAGCCCCTCTCCGGGACCTGCCCTATGCTGAGGGCATGATCCGCCACGCTCGCCAGACTGAACACGCCGCCATCCGCGAGGTGGTCGCCGCCGCCTTCGCCAAGACCGACGAGGCCGACCTGATCGAGCGCCTGCGCGCCTGCGGCGACGTGGTCTTCGAACTGGTGGAGGAGGACGCCGGCGAGATCGTCGGGCACATCCTCTATAGCCGCCTGTGGGCCGACAGCGCCTATCTCTACGCCGCGCTCGCGCCCCTGGCGGTGCGGCCCGACCGCCAGAAGGACGGGGTCGGCAAGCGGCTGATGAGGGCGTCGCTGGAGACCGCGCGCGAGTTCGGCGCCCATGCGGTGATCGTCCTGGGCCATCCCGCCTACTATCCGAAGTTCGGCTTCTCCGCCGAGGCGGCCAGGACCGTCACCTCTCCGTTCTCGGGCAGCCCGGCCTTCATGGCCATCGCCCTGGAGGACGGGGCGCTGGATAGCCCGGTGACCGTGGCCTATCCGGAAGCCTTCAACGGCTAACGGCGGCGAACAACACGAACAGGCAGCTTCACCGGCCGTCGAGGTCGGCTCCGTTCGTGTTGTTCGTGAGGTTCGTGGTTCGATTCTGGCTTCGCCGGCGCGTTCTGAGAGACCCCTCATCCGACCGTTCTCCGAACGGCCACCTTCTCCCGCAAGGGGAGAAGGCGCGCGGAACCTGGCGGTCTGCGCCCTTCCCGCTAAGCTTGCGCCTTGAGATCGGAGCCCCCCATGAAGACCTATCGCATCGGCGTCATCGGCCTGGGTCAGCGGATCGCCCATGTGCTGGCCGCCATGAAGGAGGTCGGCTGGAGCCTGGATGTCGCCGCCCACGTGGACCCTGCTCCGGTGGGCGCGCCGATCCTGGCGGCGGCCGGGATCGATCCGGGCCGCGCCTGCGCCGACGCCGCCAAGCTGCTGGCGGGCGGACCCTATGACCTGGTGATGATCGGCACGCCCAACCACCTGCATTTCGAGCACCTCAACCTGGCGCTCGACGCCGGCTTCCCGATCTTCGCCGAGAAGCCCATCGTCCGCACCGAGGACGAGACCCTGGAGCTCGCCGCCCGCCTGGCCAAGGGCGGCGCCCCGCCCCTGTTCATCGGCCTGGTCATGCGCTCCATGTCGATCGTGCGCGAGACCATCGCCCGGGTGGACGCCGGGGACCTCGGAACCCTGGTTTCCATCGACGCCACGGAGCACCTGCCGCCCGAGCACGGCGGCTACCTGGCCCGCAACTGGCGGCGCAAGCAGGCCTATGGCGGCTCCTACCTGCTGGACAAGGTCTGCCACGACTTCGATATCTTCGGCCGGCTGGCCGGCGGGCGCCCCGCCAAGGTGGCGAGCTTCGGCGGCCGGGACATCTTCACCCCGGCCCGGGCCGACGCGCCCCGGGTCTATAGCGACGGCCAGCCCGCCTACGCCCTGCGCGACGCCGGCTGGGGCGGCGCCAATGACGCCTTCCAGTCCGACATGGACGTCACCGACCACCAGACGGCGCTGGTCCAGTACGACAACGGCGTGCGGCTCTCCTTCCACGCCAACAGCCACGTGGCCCTGCCCGAGCGGCGCTGGTACCTGGCTGGGACCGACGGGACCCTGATCGCCGACCTGGTCCGCAACAAGCTGATGTTCCGCAAGGCCATGGACCGCGGCAAGCCTGAGCGGATCGAATACGGAAACCGCACCGAGGACAGCCACAACGGAGCCGACCAATCCATGGCCCGCGACCTGCTCGCCGCCCTGGAGGGCCGCGACGCGTTCCCGGTCACGCCCTTCGACTCCATGGAGGCCGGGCTGACGGTCATGGCCATCGACGAGGCCATGGCGCGCGGCGAGATGCTGGACTGCGCCCCGATGTGGGCCCGCTACGACGCGGCGCGCGGCGCCTGAAGCAGGGCCCCGCCCACCAACTCCTGCAGGCGCGGCGTCGCCGGATAGGGATGGTGCCGGTACTGGCGGAAACCTTCGGCCATATCGGTCCCGAAGTCCCCGCCGCGCCGGCGACACCAGGCCTCCATCGACTGGAGCTGGTCGGGAACCCCGTGCTGGCGGGCGACCCAGCCGACCTGGCTGACGTGGGCGGCCAGCATGGCGCGCTTGGTCTCGAACGCCGGGGCGATGTCGACGCCAAAGTCGGGGACGATCCGCACGCCCTGACGATCCCGCCCACCGATGGGGTCCATGAAATAGAGGTGGGGGATGCCGGCCAGGGGCGCCGAGGGGCCCGTGCGGTAGTTCGGCACCGAGGCCGCGAAACAGGCGTCGCGCACCAGCTGGCTCACGGCCTCATGATCGGGATGATAGTCGGCCGGCGAGGCGGTCAGCACCACGTCGGGGGCTGCCCAGCGCACCAGTTCGGTCACCCGCCGCCGGGTCGGGTCGTCATTGAACACGCAGAGGTCGCCGACCTCGCCACAGCGATAATCGGCCCCGATCAGGGCGGCGGCGGCCGTCGCCTCGGCGTGGCGGGTGCGGGCGGTCTCCGCCTGGTCCAAGTCTGACGAGCCGAGATCGCCCGCGGTGACGGTGGCGATCTTCACAGCGTGGCCCAGCCTCGCCAGCACCGCGAGCGTCCCGGCGCCGAGGGTCTCGATATCGTCGGGATGGGCGTGGATCGCCAGCACTGTCGCCATGCCGCCGAGCCTCGCCGTGGCCGCGAGCGGCGTCAATCGGCCTATTGCAGGCTCGCGCCGTCCTGGCCATCGCTGGCGGGCGCGGCGGCCGTGGGCGCGGGCGGCGGCGGTGCGCGCTCCATCGCCGCCAGGGAGGCGTTGATTTCCTTGATCTCCGCGGCGCTGGGCTTGCGGCGCGGCGCGTAGAGCGTGCCCAGGACCCGGGTCTTCTCGCCGCCGGACGCCGAGGCGTCGGCGACATTATAGGTCCGCACCTCGCCGGCGACGGCCAAGGTCACCTGGCGACCGCCGCCAATGCCCTGGGTCTCGGGATCCAGGCCCTGAGTCCGCTGGTCGATGCCGCCCAGGATCGTGGGCGAGATATAGGCCTCGCCACCGGCGTAGCGTCCGGTGAAGGCGGCCGGTTCGCCCCAGGGGCCGGTCCAGCGATAGAAGATGTGCAGGCCGACCTGCTTCATCTTGACCAGGGTGGGGGCCCAGTACGGGGCGACATAACTGGCGTGATAGTGGGTGGCCGAGCCCACGGCCTTCGTCACATGGCCGTCCAGGGCGCGCCTGGCGATCTCCTGGGCCTGGCGCCAGAGGCTGGCCTCCGGCGCGTAGGCCAGCGACCCGTCGCAGGTGAAGCTGAACTGGCAGCCGGTGGCCCGGGCCGAGCCCTGATAGACCACGGCGCAGATCGATTTCGGATAGGCCGGATGGCGCATCCGGTTCAGCACCACCTGGGCCACGGCCTCGCGGCCGAGCAGGGGTTCGCGGGCGCTCTCGTAGTAGACCGCCTGGGACAGGCAGCGAAGGGCGCGCGTGCGGTCGGCCCCGTCGGCCTTGAGGTGGAACGGCTTCATCGGCCGGATCGGCAGCTTCGAAAACGACCGCAGCTCGTTGATTTCTTCGGCTGTTTCGGCGAGTTCCGTATTGAGGCCAAGGTCCGGGATCTCGTCCAGGTTCAGGGTCGTCCAGCCGATCGGCCGGCCCCAGAGGTCGGCGTGGCGGCCGATGTCGTGGCGGTTGGCCACCGCCAGCATGGCGGGATCCATCTCGCCCATCAGCCGGGTGATGGCGCGGTAGGACAGCGGCTGCGCCTGAACTCCCACGGTGGGGGTCTTGGCCGCGCCCCGCGCAGCCGTGAAGGCGTCAACACAGCCCCATAGCACCGCCGCGGTGGCGACGATCGCCATCGCCGCGGCGATCCAGGACTTATGAGACGCAAGAGATTTCACGGCGTGGATGGTGTTCCAGATTAGCAAGGGCGTGGGCTTCTGCAGCAAGAACCGGGCCAAAATAGGGTTCTTATCCGCAGATATCGAGTGTTGCCTGGAGTCTCGCACCCTCGCATGCTCCCGCCGCCGGCTCGCATTCGAGGTCGGTCCAAGGAGCCTCCCTTGCCGCTGACCCCCGTCGAGTGGCCGCTTCGGCTCGTTCCAAGGCGCTCGCCGTCCATGATCCGGGCCGCGACGATCAGCGTCGCAGCCATGGCGGCGGCGATCGGCAGCCGTGGCGCGATCCTCGGCTGGGATTCCGCGCTCGGTCTCTCGGTCACCTATTTCCCGGCCTTCATCATCGCCACCCTCTATGCCGGCCAGCGCTGGGGCTGGGCCACGCTGGCCTTCGCCTTGCTGGCGGGGCTGATCTTCCCCAACGCCCTGCCCGCCGGCATGTCGGGCCCAGCCGTGGCGATCATGTTCGGCCTCTCGGGCGCGGTGACCGTCCTGGTGGCCGCGGCGCTGCGCAGCGTTCTCCTGCGCCTGGGCGAGGCCCAGATCGAACTCGACGCCAGCGAGGCGCGCCTGCAACTGGCGCAGGACGCCGGCGACGTCGGTCTGTGGAGCTGGGACCTGGTGACGGGTGAGGGCCGCTGGTCGCCGACACTCTACAAGAACCTCGGCCTGCCGCCGGACAGTCCGGCGCGCATGGGCGGGCTGCTGAAGGCCATCCACCCCGACGACCGCGAGACCGTGCGCCTGAGCAACCTCGAGGCTGTCCGTGTCGGGCGGATGAACCCGACCGAATACCGGGTGATCTGGCCCGACGGCCAGGTCCGCTGGCTGCTGACCCGCGGCGAGATGGTCCGCGACGACCAGGACCGGGTGGTGCGCGCCGTCGGCGTGAACATCGACATCACCGACCGCCGGCTGGCCTTCGAGCGGGTCCGGGAGAGCGAAGCACGCTTCCGCGCCCTGGCCGACAGCGCCCCGGTCCTGTTGTGGGTCTCCAAGACCGACGGCAAGCGCGAGTTCGTAAACCAGGCCTATGTCGACTATCTCGGGGTCCCCTACGACGAGGCGATCAATTTCGACTGGCGTCAGCGGCTGCACGAAGAAGACCTGCCCCGCATCCTCAAGGAGCAGGTCGCCGGCGAGGCGTCTCGGGCGGCCTTCACCCTGGAAGCCCGCTATCGGCGCGTCGACGGCGAATGGCGGTGGGTCCGGTCGATTTCCCAGCCCCGATACGGCCCGACCCAGGAGTTCATCGGCTTCATCGGCATCGGCTTCGACGTCACCGACGCCAAGCAGGCCGAGGCCGACCTCATGCGGATCAACGATCTTCTGGCCGAGCGTGTCGAGGCGGCGCTGGCCGAGCGCGACGCCGCCGAGGCCCAGCTGCGGCACGCCCAGAGGCTGGAGGCGGTGGGCCAGCTCACCGGCGGGGTGGCCCACGACTTCAACAACCTGCTGACGGTGATCATCGGCGCCCTGGACCTGATGCAGCGCCATCCCGAGGACGCCGCCCGGCGCGAGCGCATGGTGGAGGCGGCCCAGAACGCCGCCCGGCGCGGCGAGAAGCTGACCCAGCAGCTGCTGGCCTTCTCGCGGCGCCAGGCCTTGAAGCCCGAGGCGGTATGCATCGACCGGCTGGTGGCCGAGAGTGAGCCCCTGCTGCGCCGCGCGGCAGGCGAGACCGCGGTCCTGACCGTGGCGCCGGGCGCCGGCGAGGCGGTGGCGATGATCGATCCGAGCCAGTTCGAGGCCGCTCTGATGAATCTGGTGGTCAATGCCCGCGACGCCGTCGATCAGGGCGGCGCGATCCGGATCGAAACCGCCACCTGTGACCTGGCCGAGGGCGAGGCGCCCGAGACGGAGGCCGGCGCCTATGTCTGCGTGACCGTGCGCGACACCGGCATCGGCATGACGCCCGACATCGTCGGCCGGGTGTTCGAGCCCTTCTTCACCACCAAGGAGGTCGGCAAGGGCACGGGCCTGGGCCTTTCCCAGGTCTACGGCTTCGCGCGCCAGAGCGGCGGCGGGGTGGCGATCGACACCGCGCCTGGGCAAGGCGCGGCGGTGCGCCTCTACCTGCCCCGGGCGAGCGCCCCGGCCAAGACCACCGCCGAGGCGGATTTCGCGCCGCAGGTCGCCGCGGCCGCGGTCCCGCCCGGCGGCCCCACCCTGAGCATCCTGCTGGTCGAGGACGATCCGGAGGTCGCCGACATGGTCGCGGCCATGCTGGTCGAGCTCGGCCACAACGTCGTGCGGGCCGGCGGGACCACCGCGGCGCTCGACCTGCTGCGGGGCGGCCAGGCCGCCGACCTGATGATCACCGACCTGGTCATGCCGGGCCCGAAGTCAGGGGTGGACCTGGCCCACGAAGCGGTCGCCCTGCGGCCCGGCCTGCCGGTGATCCTGTCCTCGGGCTATACCGCCGAGGCCATGAATTCGGCCAACGGCGCGCCCTGGCCCTTGCTGCGCAAGCCCTATTCGGCCGATGCCCTGGCCGAGGCCATCCGCCGGACCATGGAGCGGGCCTCCGAAACAATTTCGTGACAATGCGTGACTTGCCCCCGGCCGAACACGGGTCTATATGTCTCTCATCGGTTTTGCTCCTTTTGAGCATAATCACGACGCCGACGGGGCGCTGCAGACATCCCGCGGCGTTTTTTGAGGCCGA
>NZ_JAUYOJ010000248.1 GCF_030697925.1 Phenylobacterium sp.
GGGCGTGCCGGTGGAAGAGATCCAGCGCGGCATCAAGCACGGCGTGCGCAAGATCAATATCGACACCGACAACCGGATGGCCATGACCGGCGCCATCCGCAAGATCTTCGCCGAGCATCCGGGCGAGTTCGACCCGCGCAAATATCTGAAGCCCGCCATGGACGCCATGCGCGCGGTCTGCCGCCAGCGGATGGAAGAGTTCGGCGCCGCCGGCCAGGCCGGCAAGATCACGCCGATCCCGCTCTCGGTCATGGCCAAACGCTACGCCGCCGGCGAACTGGCCCCGACCATGGGCATCGCGCGCCACGCGGCGGAATAGAAGCCAGACGTCCGACCTTCGCAAGGCCGTCGCCCTCGAGGCGGCGGCCTTCGTATGTCCGCTGGAACCGCGGGAGGGCTTGCACGCTTCCTAGGGCATGAAGCGTGTCGTCCCGATCCTGCTCGCCCTCGCCGGCCTGGCCGGTGTGGCCGCGTTCGGTGGCTGGACCTTCTATGCGGGGTCAAGCATCGGCGGTGGTTGGTCGAGTCTCGGGCCGGTCATGCTCTATGTGTTGGGTGGCCTACTGGTGGTGGGCGCGCTGGCCGGGGTCCTGATGTGGCTGGCCTTCTATTCCTCGCGTAAGGGCTATGACGAACCCTACGATGTGACCAAGCCCAATGGCGGCGGCGCCCCTAGTCGTCGACATTGGCCCCGCGCATCTCCCTGACGAAAAGGAAGCCGATGACGGCGGTCGCCAGGGCGATGACCACCGGATACCAGAGCCCGAAATAGATGTTGCCCGTGGCCGCCACCATGGCGAAGGCGGTGGTGGGCAGGAAGCCGCCGAACCAGCCATTGCCGATATGGTAGGGCAACGACATCGAGGTGTAGCGGATTCGCGCCGGGAACATCTCCACCAGGGCCGCGGCCACCGGGCCATAGACCATGGTCACATAGAGCATCAGCACGAACAGCAGGCCCACCACGGCGGGCTTGTTGACCTTCTCCGGGTCGGCCTTGGCGGGATAGCCGGCGTCGCCGAGCGCGGTGGTCAGCATCTTGGTCCAGTCGGCCTTGGCGGCGGCGAATTCAGGCTTGGCCAGCGGCCGGCCGTCGAAGCTGCGGATCTCGGCCCCGCCGATCTTGATGACCGCCGTGGCGCCGGCCGGGGCGACTTGATTCTCGTAGCTCACCCCGGCGGTGGCCAGGGCCGACTTGGCCACGTCGCAGGACGAGGTGAAAGCGGTCTTGCCCACCGGGTCGAACTGGAACGAGCAGTCGGCCGGGTCGGCGATCACCGTCACCGGGGCGCTGGCCGAGGCGGCCGCCAGGGCCGGATTGGCCGCCACGGTCAGGGCGTTGAAGATCGGGAAATAGGTCACGGCCGCCAACAGGCAGCCGGCCAGGATGATCGGCTTGCGGCCGATCTTGTCCGACAGCCAGCCGAACACCACGAAGAACGGCGTCCCCAACAGCAGGGCCACGGCGATCAGGGTGTTGGTCAGCGCCCCGTCGACCTTGAGCGTCTTCTCCAGGAAGAACAGGGCGTAGAACTGGCCGGTGTACCAGACCACCGCCTGGCCGGCGGTGAGCCCGACCAGGGCCAGGATGACGATCTTCAGGTTCTTCCACTCGCCGAAGGCCTCGGTCAGAGGTTTCTTCGAGGTCGTGCCCTCGTCGACCATCTTCTGGAAGACCGGGCTCTCGTTGAGCCGCAGGCGAATCCACAGGGAGACACCCAGCAGCACCGAGGAGACCAGGAACGGGATGCGCCAGGCCCAGGCCTTGAACACCTCCTCGCCCAGCATGGTGCGGACAACCAGGATGACGATCAGGCTGAGGAAGAGGCCGAGCGTCGCGGTGGTCTGGATCCAGCTCGTATAGAGGCCGCGCTTACCGGGCGGCGCGTGCTCGGCCACATAGGTCGCCGCCCCGCCGTACTCGCCGCCCAGCGCCAGGCCCTGCAACAGGCGCATGAGGATCAGCGCGATGGGCGCGGCCACCCCGATCTGGTCGTAGCCGGGCAACAGGCCGACCGCGAAGGTCGAGAGCCCCATCAGCAGCATGGTGACCAGGAAGGTGTTCTTTCGGCCCCAGAGGTCGCCCAGCCGCCCGAACACCAGGGCCCCGAACGGACGCACGGCGAAACCGGCGGCGAAGGCCAGCAAGGCGAAGATGTAGCCGGTGGTTTCGTTGACCCCCGAGAAGAAGTGCTGGGTGATGAACCCCGCCAGCGAGCCGTAGAGATAGAAGTCGTACCACTCGAAGACCGTGCCGGCCGAGGCGGCGCCGATGATCAGCCGATGGTTTTTGGTCCGAACGTCGCCGACCTGTCCTTCCGCCACTGCGTCCTGCGCCATCCCGCTCCCCCACTGATGTCGGGACGAGCCTAGCGCTATTTCGGCGGCGGCCGATAGCGGTTCGCGCCGCCGCTAGTGTCCGCCGCCGCCTTCGAGTTCGCCGAGCGCGCTTTGCAGGTAGTTCTGCTCGCCCAGCGAGCGGACCAGGGAGATCTGGGTCTCGATGAAATCGATGTGCTCCTCGGTGTCGGCGAGGATCTCGCGCAGGATCTGGCGGCTCACGAAGTCGGCCGCCGCCTCGCATTCCTTGATGCCGGCGACCTGATCGGCGCGGCCGGCGGTCTCCAGGGCCAGGTCGGCGGCCAGGCACTCGGGCACGGTCTCGCCGATCTTCAGCTTGTGCAGATCCTGCAGGTTGGGCAGGCCGTCGAGGAACAGGATGCGCTTGATCAGCTTGTCGGCGTGCTTCATCTCGCCGATCGACTCGTCATAGGTGATCTTGCCGAGCTTGGCGAAGCCCCAGTTTTCGTACATCCGGGCGTGCAGGTAGTACTGGTTCACGGAGGTCAGCTCATTGGTGAGCACCGCGTTGAGCCGCCGGATGATCGCCTTGTCGCCTTGCATGTGAAGCTCCTCGAATCCCGTCTCGAGGCGCAACCTCTTCCGCCGCGGAACCTGTGTCAAAGCCTATGTTTGCAAGTGATTCCGCGTTTCGTTCGCAAGGCCGCGAAGCGCGTGAAGATCAGCCGAGGTGGCGCGTCTGGCTGGCGATGGACTTGGTCATGGGGCTGTCGACGTCGCCGGTGTGGGCGGTGCCGGCGGGCTCGATCAGCATGATCCAGGCCTCCTCCAGCGCCATCGGCGCATGCTCGACGCCCTTCGGCACCACGTGGAAGTCACCGGGCCCCAGCACCGCGTCCTCGCGGTCGCGGTAGCGGATCGTCAGGGTCCCGCGGTGGACCATGAAGAACTCGTCCTCCTCGGCATGGGCGTGCCAGACGAACTCGCCCTTGGCCTTGGCGAGCTTCACGTACTGGCCATTGGCCGCGGCCACCACGCGGGGCGACCAATAGTCGGCAATGGCGGCGTATTCGTCCTCGATATGGCTGACGGCGGGCATAGGGTTCCTTTCCGGTCAGGCGTGGAGCGACAGGCCTTTCACCACCTTATCGACGATCCGGCGGTCCGCGTGGAGGGCGAGGCCCGCCAGGTCGAGGGCGTCGGTGGCGACGGCGGCCACCGTGGCGCGGTTGTCGGAGTCATTGTTCGTGGCGAAGAGGGCCTGGGTATAGATGGAGGGCGCGAGGCCTCGATCCAGGGCCCGGGCCAGGACCAGGCTCAGGTCGGCGCCCGAGCCGGCGAACACCAGGACGGGCTGGCGCACCAGAGGGCCATAGGCCCGCCCATCGGCGTCGGCATAGCGGTCCCCCGCCAGTTCGGGGTAGGATCTGACCAGACCACCGGCGAGGAAGGCCGTGACGTTGAGCTTCTTCCAGGTCGCGAGATCCTCGCGGACCGCAATGACGATCTTGGTGTCGTAAGGCATGTGCGAACCCTTACGCGCCGGCGCCGGGACCGGTCTTGAACGATCGTGCGACTGGGTGCGCCAGGCGCCGCCGGCGCCCGGGCTGGAGCGCATCGAGGCCTATTTCGCCCGCCACGCCTATGATCCCCACCGGCACGACACCTACGCCCTGGGCGTCACGCTCAGCGGCGTGCAGTCCTTCGACTATCGCGGAGCGCGGTGCGACAGCCAGCACGGAGACGTCATCGTCCTACATCCGGACGAAGCGCACGATGGGCGTTCCGGTGGCGAAGACGGCTTTCGTTATCGCATGCTCTATGTGGAGCCGCGGCTCATCCTGGAAGCCCTGGGCGAGACGGCCGCCCTGCCCTTCGTGTCGGACGCCGTACGGGCCGACCCCCGTCTCCTGGCGGCGCTGCGCCTGGCGCTCGGCGACTTGGACCACGGCCTCGAGCCGCTGGAGCGCGACCGCGCGCTTGCGGCCATCGCCATGGCGTTGCACGCGGCCGAGGGCTCCAGCCCGCGAAGGGCGTCGTCCGCGACCTGCTCGACCGCCGTGGAGCGGGCGCGGGCCTTCCTGAACGAGCATTTCGACCGGACCGTCGCTTCGGAGGAACTGGAGGCGGTCACCGGGCTCGACCGCTACAGCCTGGCGCGCCACTTCCGCGCCCAGCTGGGCGCCAGCCCCTATCGCTACCTGATCATGCGGCGGCTGGACCGGGTACGGAGGGGGATCGACGCCGGCGAGAGTTTGGCGCAGGCGGCCGCGGACAGCGGCTTCGCCGATCAAAGCCACATGACGCGGCAGTTCAAGCAGGCGTTCGGGGTGTCGCCGGGGCGCTGGCGCGCTCTGCGGCGCGACGCCTATTCGGCGGCGTAGCGCAGGGCTTCGTCCTGCTCGGCGATCATCTCGCGCATGTCGCAGACGCAGCGGGCGCATTGAGGTTGCGAGCCGCAAGCGCGGAACACCTGAGCCGGGCGACGGGCGCCGGACTCGATGGCGGCGCGGACTTCGCGCTCACGGATGCCGTTGCAGTTGCAGACGTACAAAGCAGGTTTTCTCCGACGACGTCCCATATCTAGCAAATGCGAACGCCGTTGCAACTCATTTGCAACAACCATGCCGATCGGTCGCACACGCCTGCGTCGGTTTGTCGCTGCGGCCAAGCTTGGCGTAACGCGTTTTACGGCGTGAGAGTGCGCCCCCGCAGGCGATCAACGAAGATCACCAGCGCCAGCCAAGGTTCGGACCATGGATGTCGATGCCCTGTTGCTGTCGCGGCTTCAGTTCGCCTTCACCATCGCGTTCCACATCATCTTTCCCAGCTTCACGATCGGGCTGGCCAGTTACCTGGCGGTGCTGGAAGGCTTGTGGCTGACTAGCCGCAACGAGGTGTTCAAGACCCTCTACCTGTTCTGGCTGAAGATCTTCGCGATCTCCTTCGGCATGGGCGTCGTCACCGGGGTGGTGATGAGCTACGAGCTGGGCGCCAACTGGAGCGTGTTTTCGGCCGTGGCCGCCCCGGTGATCGGACCGCTCCTGGCCTTCGAGGTCCTGACCGCCTTCTTCCTGGAGGCGAGCTTCCTGGGGATCATGCTGTTCGGCTGGAAGAAGGTCGGCCCTGGGCTGCACTTCACGGCCACCGTGCTGGTGGCGCTCGGCACGCTGATCTCGGCCTTCTGGATCATCTCGGCCAACAGCTGGATGCAGCACCCGACCGGCTTCGCCCGCACGGCCGAGGGCGGGCTGATCGCGGTGGACTGGATGAAGGTGATCTTCTCGCCCAGCTTCCCCGAGCGGCTGATGCACATGTCGCTGGCGGCCTATCTGACCACCGCCCTGGTGGTGGGCGCGGCCTCGGCCTGGCGGCTGCTCAGGCGGCCCGACGAGCCTGAATCCGGCATGGCCCTGCGCATGGCCATCGGCATGTTCGCCATCGTGGCCCCGCTGCAATTGGTGGCCGGCGACCTGTCGGGCAAGGATGTCCTGCGCCTGCAGCCGGCCAAGCTGGCGGCCATCGAGGCCTTCTGGGAGACCAAGCCCCAGCAAGCCTTCCACGTCGTCGCCTGGCCCGACCGCAAGCTCGAGGCCAACCTCTGGGAGCTGTCCATCCCCAAGGTCGGCAGCCTCATCACCGCCGGCAGTATCGACGCCGAGGTCAAGGGCCTGAAGGCCTTCGCGCCCGAAGACCGTCCGCCGGTCGGTCTGGTGTTCTGGTCCTTCCGGGTGATGGTGGGCCTGGGCCTGGCGATGATCGGCCTGGGCGTCTGGGGCGTCTGGCTGTGCTGGCGCGGCGGACCCGAGCGCTCAGTGTGGTTCCTGCGCGCCTGCATCGCCATGGGGCCGGCCGGCTTCGTCGCCGTCATCTCCGGCTGGATCGTCGCCGAGGTGGGCCGCCAGCCCTGGGTGATCTACGGGGTTCTGCGCACCGCCGACGCCGTGTCGCCGGTGGGCGCGGGCCAGGTCTCAGCCTCCCTCCTGGGCTTCCTCATCGTCTATGCGGTCATCTTCTCTGTGGGGGTGCTCTACATCCTGCGCATGATCGCCGAGGGTCCGGCGGTCGGATCGGAGGAGGCCCTTCCCGAGGGCCTGCGCGCCCCGGGCTCGGCCATGGCCGCCGCGCCGCTGGACCCGGGCCAGGGAGGCAAGCCATGAACGGTCTGGACCTGCCGCTGATCTGGGCCGGGATCATCGCCACCGCCGTGCTGCTCTACGTGCTGCTCGACGGATTCGACCTGGGCGTCGGCATCCTCTTCCCCTTCGCGCGCACGCCGAAGGACCGCGACGTGATGATGGATTCCATCGCCCCCGTCTGGGACGGTAACGAGACCTGGCTGGTGCTGGGCGGCGGCGGTCTGTTCGCGGCCTTCCCGCTCGCCTATTCCGCCATCCTGCCGGCCCTCTACCTGCCAGTCGTCCTGATGCTGCTGGCGCTGATCCTGCGCGGGGTGGCCTTCGAGTTCCGCATCCGGGGACGCCGGCGCGGCAAGGCGTTCTGGACCGCGGCCTTCGCCGGCGGTTCGCTGACCGCCGCCATCGCCCAGGGCTTCATCCTGGGCGGCTTCATCCAGGGCGTGACGCTGAACGGGACGCAGTTCGCCGGCGGCCCCTTCGACTGGCTCACCCCCTACACTGTGCTGGTCGCCGCGGGCCTAGTCGCCGGCTACGCCCTGCTGGGCGCCACCTGGCTGGTCTGGCGCACCGAGACCGAACTGCACGCCGACGCCCGGCGCTGGGCGGGGATCGCCGCGGCGGCCGTCGCCGGCCTGCTGGCGGCGGTCAGCCTCGCCACCCTCTTCGTCCATCCCCGGATCGCCGAGCGCTGGGGCTTGGCGGACGGCGCCTTCGACATGGCCGCCTTCCTGCCCCTCCTGCCGATCCCGCTGCTGGGCCTGGCCGGCCTGGCCGTGGTCGCCGTGGGTCTTCGCCGCAAGTCGCACGGCTGGCCGCATGTGGGCGCGACGCTGGTCTTCCTGTCGGGCTATGCCGGCCTCGCGGCCGGGTTCTTCCCGAATATCGTGCCCTACGACATGACCTTCCGGCAGGCGGCCAACCAGGACAACGCGCTCGCCCTCATGCTGGGCGGGGTGGCCATCCTGCTGCCGGTGATCCTGGGCTATACGATCTGGGTCTACTGGCTGTTCCGCGGCAAGGTCACGCCCGATGCGGGCTATCATTGAGCCGCCGCCCGAACCGGGCGATCCCCTGCCGCCGATCTGGAAGCGACTCGCCTGGTTCGTGGGTCTGGCGGTCGCGGGGTCGCTCAGCGTGATGGCCGTCGCCTACCTGCTCAAGGCGATGCTCAGGTGACCTCCCTCTCCCCTTTCAAGGGGAGAGGGTAGGGTGAGGGGGATGCGGCGCGAAGCGGCGCTTTCCAACCCATCAACCCACTCAGCGCGGCGGAGACGCCCCCCTCACCCTACCCTCTCCCCCGGAAGACGGGTGGAGAGGAGGCGATTTTTACGGGTTGAGGCGCGTCTAGGGACTGATCACCCCGCCAGCGCGCTCAGCGCCAGTCCGCCCAGGGCGCAGGCGACGAGGGTCGGGACCAGGCCCAGCTTGAACCGCAGCATGGCGAGCATCGCCGCCACGGTGAGCACCGCCGCGCGCCAGTCGAGGCTGGCGAGGTCCGGCAGGTCGACGCCCCCAACCTCCACCACCCGCCGGAACAGGACGTGCAGGGCGAACCAGACGGCGAGGTTGGCGATCACCCCGACCACGGCGGCGCTGATCGCCGCCAGCGCCGCGGCGGCGGCCCGATGGCCGCGCAGGGCCTCCGCATAGGGCGCGCCCAGGAATATCCAGAGGAAGCTCGGGGCGAAGGTGACCCAGGTTGTGAGCAAGGCGCCGAGACAGCCGGCGAGAAGAGGATCCAGCGCCCCGGCGTTGCGGTAGGCCGCCAGGAAACCCACGAACTGCAGCACCATGATCAGCGGCCCCGGCGTGGTCTCCGCGAGCCCCAGGCCGTCGGCCATCTCGCCGGGGTTGAGCCAGCCGAAGCCGTCGACAGCGGCCTGGGCTACATAGGTCAGGACCGCATAGGCGCCGCCAAAGGTCACGACGCCCATGGTGGAGAAGAAGCCGGCGATCTTGGTCCAGACGCTGGCCTCCCCGAACAGCGCGAACAGCACAGCGACAGGCGCCAGCCAGATCGGCAGCCAGATCGCCGCCACCCGCAGGGCCCGGCCGCGCGATGGGACCAGGTGGGGCGCCTCGCCCTGGGCGATGACCCGGTCCACCAGGCCGGGCGTCTCGTCGTCGACCTCATGGCCGTTCGCGCCGCCGCCGAATAGGCCCGGTCTCGCCCATCCGAGGGCTGCGGCGAGCGCCACCACCAGCGGGAACGGTATGTTGAGCAAGAACAGGCCCAGGAAGGCCGCCACGGCCACGGCCAGGGCCGCGCGTGATTTCAGCGCCCGGCGGCCCACCCGCAGCACCGCCTCGGTCACGATGGCCAGCACCGCGCACTTCACGCCCAGGAACAGACCCTCTGCGACCGGGGTGGCGCCATAGACGACGTAGAGGATGCTCAGGGCCAGCATCACCGCCGCACCGGGCAGGACGAAGAATATCCCCGCCAGCAGGCCGCCCGCCGTACGGTGCATCAGCCAGCCGATATAGGTGGCGAGCTGCTGGGCCTCGGGGCCCGGCAGCAGCATGCAGTAGTTGAGCGCGTGCAGGAACCGCCGCTCGCCGATCCAGCCGCGCTCCTCGACGAGGACCCTGTGCATCAGGGCGATCTGACCGGCGGGGCCGCCGAAGCTCAACAGGCCGATGCGGGCCCAGACCCGCGCGGCCGCCCAGAAGCTCGGCAGGACGGAGGGCTCGGTCACGCGAGTTCGTCCAGGGCCGCGATCAGCCGGGCGATGTCCTGGGGCCGCGACAGACGATGGTCGCCGTCCTTGATCAGGCTGAACACCACATCGTGGCCGCGGATCGCCTGGGCCAGCTCCAGGGCGTGGCGCCAGGGCACGTCGGGGTCCTCGCCGCCCTGCAGGATGCGCACTGGCGCGTCCACATTCACCGGCCCTGGCAGGATCGACCAGCGCGCGCCGTCCTCCAGCAGGGCCGCGGTGATCGGATAGGGGTCGCCGTAGTCCGACGGCCGCATCCAGACCCCGGTGGCCGCCAGCTCCGCACGGCCGGCGGCGGTGATCTCCGGGCCCATCAGCTTCTCGGTGAAGTCCGGAGCCGGGGCGATCAGCACCATGGCCTTCACCCGATCCGGCGCCGCGGCGGCCACCAGGCAGGCGATCCACCCCCCCATGGAGGAGCCCACCAGCACCACCGGGCCGGGGGCCAGTTCGTCCAGCACCGCCAGCGCGTCCTCGCGCCAGCGGGTGATGGTCCCTTCGGCGAAGTCGCCGTCGGATTCCCCATGCCCGAAATAGTCGAACCGCACATAGGACCGGCCGCGCGCCAGGGCCCAGTCGGCCAGGGCCTGCGCCTTCGTCCCGGCCATGTCGGACTTGAAGCCGCCCAGCCAGACCACGGTCGGTCCGGCCCCCGCGACGCGGCGCCAGGCGATCCGCGCCCCGTCGCGCTGTTTCAGGAATCCGGATGTCTCGGTCATGGTATCGTCATAACGCAAGGATGTGACGGCGCGAACGGCGCGCGGGCCTTTACCAAACGTGGGCTTACGCTATGCAAGGCGGCGTGACGCTGCCCCCAGACTTCACCCTATTGCAGGTTGTCCCCGAGCTCGAAACCGGCGGGGCCGAACAGACCACGATCGATGTGGCCCACGCGGTCGTGCGCGCCGGCGGCAAGGCCCTGGTCGCCACCCGGGGCGGACGCATGACCTCGCGGCTGGAGGCCGACGGCGGACGCCTGGCCCAGATGCCGGTCCAGACCAAGAATCCGCTGGTGATGCTAGGCAACGCCGCGCGGCTGGTGGACCTGATCCGCAAGGAGAAGGTCTCCATCGTCCACGCCCGCTCACGCGCGCCGGCCTTCTCGGCGCTCTGGGCGGCCCAGGCCACCAGGACGCCGTTCGTGGCCACCTACCATGGGGTCTACAACGCCAAGAGCGGCCTGAAGCGCTGGTATAACGCCGTGATGACCCGCGGCGACCTGGTGATCGCCAATTCCGACTACACCCGCGACCATGTGCTCGCCGAACACCAGATCGACCCGGCCAGGATCGTCTCGATCCCGCGCGGCATCGACCTGGAGCGGTTCAATCCCAGCTGGGTGACCCCCGACCGGGTCGAGGCCCTGCGCCAGGCCTGGGGGATCGCCCCCGGGGACCGGCGGGTGAAGCTGCTGCTGGCCGGCCGGCTGACCCGGATCAAGGGCCACCTGATGATCGTCGAGGCCGCCGCCCGGCTGAAGGCCCGGGGCCGCGAGGATTTCGTGATCATCTTCGCCGGCGACGACCAGGGCCGTACGGACTACCGGCTGGAGATCATGGCCGCGATCGCCGCCAACGGCCTCGAGCGTGAGATCCTGCTGGTCGGCCACTGCGACGACATGCCGGCCGCCTACCAGGTCTGCGACATCGCCATGCTGCCCACCACCAAGCCGGAGTCCTTTGGCCGTACGGCTGTGGAGCCGCAGGTGATGGGTAAGCCCGTCCTGGCCTCGGATCACGGCGGCACCACCGAGACCGTCCTCTCGGGCGAGACCGGCTGGCTGGTCAAGGTGGACGATCCCGACGCCTGGGCGACCGCCATGGCCAAGGCCGCCGACCTCGGACCCGGCCGCCTGGCGTCCATGGGCCAGGCCGCGGCCAACCGCGCCCGGCGGCTCTATTCCGTCGACGCCATGTGCCAGGCCACCCTGGACGCCTACGGACGCGTGCTGGAGGCGCGCGCCGCGTGAGCCGCGACATCCGCAACGTCCTGGTGATCAAGCTCTCGGCTCTGGGCGACTTCATCCTGGCGCTGGCGGCGATGAAGAAGATCCGCGAGGCCCACCCCAAGGCGCGCATCACCCTGCTGACCACGCCGCCCTTCGAGGCGCTGGCCAAGTCCTGCCCCTATTTCAACCGGGTGGAGACCGACGGCCGGCCCGAGGGGCCCAGCGCCTGGTTGCAGCTGCGCGGCCGGCTGAAGGCGGCGCGCTACGACCGGGTCTACGACCTACAGACCTCGGCCCAGTCGGCCCGCATCTTCCACCTGCTACGCCCCTTCCCGCCCGAGTGGTCGGGGATCGCGCTGGGCTGCTCGCTGCCGCACAAGAACCGGCGACGCAATTCGATGCACACCCTGGAGCGCCAGGCCGACCAGCTCAAATCGGCGGGCATCTGGCCCGACGCGCCCACCGAGCCCGGCAGCGCCCCGCCGCCGGACCTCTCCTGGGTGGTGCACAACGCCCGCCAGGAACGCCCGGTCCCCGGCGGGGTGAAGCCGCGGCCCTATGTGATCTTCGTGCCCGGCGGCTCGGCCCACCGGCTGGACAAGCGCTGGCCGGCCGAACGCTTCGCCCAGCTCGGCAAGACCCTGCACGACCGTGGGTTCGACGTCGTCATCATCGGCGGCCCGCAGGAGAGCGCGCTCGCCCGCCAGATCCAGAAGTCGGTCGGCCAGGCCCGCGACCTGACCGGACGCACCGACTTCGCGCGGATCGCCGCCCTGGGCGCCCGCGCGGCCCTGGTCGTGGGAAACGACACCGGTCCGCTGCACCTGGCGGCAGCCACCGGGGCGGCCACCATCGTGCTTTTCTCCAGCGCCTCGAACCCGGCGCTTTCGGCCCCGCGGGGCCACGTGACCGTGCTGCAGTCCCAGAACCTGGCCGATCTGCCTGTGTCCCAAGTCCTACAGGCCGTCAACGCACTGATGCCTTCTGCCTAGCCGCGCTTGATTGGGGGGACTCCCTTCGTCATATACTGACTGGAACGACCGGCGCTCTCTCGCGCCGGGCGCGTTTCGCGTTGAAACAGCCCTAGGAGCGAAAGCCTATTCGCCGCCCCATGCAGTCGCCGCCCGTCAAAGACGGGCCGCGTATCAATGAAGACATCCGCGTCCCCAAGGTCCTGCTGATCGATCAGCACGGCGAGAAGCAGGGCGTGATGCCCACCTCGTCGGCCATGGAGGCCGCGCAGGAAGCAGGTCTCGACCTCGTCGAGATCGTTCCGAACGCCGATCCGCCCGTCTGCAAGATCCTGGACTACGGCAAGTTCAAGTTCCAGGAGCAGAAGAAGAAGAACGAGGCGCGCAAGCGGCAGAAGGTCGTCGAGATCAAAGAGATCAAGCTGCGACCGAACATCGACATCCATGACTACGAGGTGAAGCAGCGCTCGATGCACCGCTTCTTCGAAGAGGGCGACAAGGTGAAGGTCACC
>NZ_JAUYOJ010000002.1 GCF_030697925.1 Phenylobacterium sp.
GATGGTCGCCTGGCGGTCGTCCTCGCCGCGCACCGGCGGGTCGAACTTCAGGAAGGTGCGGTAGTCGCCGATGTCGATCTCGTTGAACGACAGGTGGTTGATCGAGGTGGTGGCGGTGACCGGCAGGCCCTTGGCCTTGCCCCGCGCCAGGCTCTCCAGGGCGCAGGCGGTGGTCACCTGGTCGACCAGCAGGCGCGCGCCGGTGAGCTCCACCAGGGCGAGGTCCCGCTCCAGCATGATCTTCTCGGCGATGGGCGGCACGCTGGGCAGGCCCATGCGGCCGGCGAACTCGCCCTCGGTGGCGGCCGAGCCGTTGGCCAGCCACGGATCGGAGGGCCGGTGGGCGACCAGGACGTTGAAGCTTTTGGCGTAGGCCAGCACCCGGCGCAGGACCTTGGAGTCGACGATGGGCCGGTCGGCGTCAGTGACATAGACGCAGCCGGCCTCGGCCATCAGCCCGATCTCGGCCATCCGCTCGCCGCGGCAGCCCTTGGTGGCGGCGCCGGCCGGATAGACGTGGACCAGCTCGATGTCGCGCGAGCGGCGCAGGATGAAGTCGACCACCGAGGCCTCGTCCACCACCGGGTCGGTGTCGGGCTGAAGCACGATGGAGGTGACGCCGCCGGCCGCGGCGGCCAGGGCGGCGGACTTGAGCGTCTCCTTGGTTTCGGCGCCCGGCTCGCCGGTTTTGACCCGCAGGTCCACCAGGCCGGGGGCCAGCATGGCGGCGCCCGCGTCGATGACCTCGATATCGGCCGACAGGGTCCCCAGGTCGCCGCCCTGGGCGACGTCGGCGATCTTGCCGTCCCGGACCAGCAGGGCGCCGGGGCCGTCCCAGCCGCTGGCCGGGTCTACCAGGCGGGCGTTGACGAAGGCGGTCGGGCGCTGGGTCATAGTTCGGGCCGTCCGATCCATTTCTCGACCACCGGCGGGACATAGGCGTCGAGCGCCTCCAGCATCTGTCCGGCGTCCTCGCGGAAAATAATCATGTCGCGGTGGGGCGCCTGCAGGAACGCCTCGCCCACGGCGTGGTCGACGAAGTTGCGCAGGGCGTTGAAATAGCCGAGCGCGTTGAGGAATCCCGCCGGCTTGGCGTGGAAGCCGAGCTGGCCCCAGGTCCAGATCTCAAAGATCTCCTCAAGGGTGCCGACCCCGCCGGGCAGGGCGACGAAGCCGTCGGAAAGCTCGGCCATCCGCGCCTTGCGCTCGTGCATGGAAGCGACGATCTCCAGGCGCGAGAGGCCATTGTGGGCGATCTCCTTGTCGGCCAGGGCCGCGGGCAGGACGCCCACCACCTCGCCGCCGGCGTCCAGGGCCGCGTCGGCCAGCGCGCCCATCAGGCCCACCTTGGCGCCCCCATAGACCAGCCGGTGGCCGCGATTGGCGATCGCCCGGCCCAGGGCCTCGGCAGCGACGCGATAGGCCGGGTCGCCGCCGGGGCTCGACCCGCAGAAGACGCAGACGGAGGCGATCTGGCTCATCAGTCGTTGTCCAGCCGCGCGGCCAAGGAGGCGAGGACTGCCATGCGCGCGGCCACGCCCATCTCGACCTGGTCCTGGATCAGCGAGACGGCCAGGTCGTCGGCCACGTCGGAATCGATCTCGACGCCGCGGTTCATCGGGCCGGGATGCATCACCCGCACGCCGGGGGAGGCATAGGCCAGTTTCTCGCGGTCCAGGCCGTAGAAGCGGAAATATTCGCGCTGCGAGGGGGCCAACACCCCGTCCATCCGCTCGAGCTGCAGGCGCAGCATCATGACCACGTCGCAGTCGGCGATGCCGGTGCGCATGTCGTGGTGGACGGCGACGCCCCAGCGGTCGGCCTGGGCCGGCATCAGGGTGGGCGGGCCCACCAGCCGCACCTCGGCGCCCATCATCTGCAGCAGGCCGACATTGGAGCGCGCCACGCGCGAGTGCAGGACGTCGCCGCAGATGGCCACCCGCAGGCCCGCGATGCGCCCAAAGGCGCGGCGCATGGAGAGCGCATCCAACAGGGCTTGGGTCGGATGCTCGTGCTGGCCGTCGCCGGCGTTGATCACCGAGCAGGTGACTTTCTGGGCGAGCAGGGAGGCCGCGCCCGACGAGGCGTGGCGCACCACCAGCAGGTCGGGTTGCATGGCGTTGAGCGTCACGGCCGTGTCGATCAGGGTCTCGCCCTTGGAGATCGACGAGGACCGCGGGCTCATATTGACCACGTCGGCGCCCAGCCGCTTGCCGGCCAGCTCGAAGGAGCTCTGGGTCCGGGTCGAGTTCTCGAAGAACAGGTTCATCAGGGTCCGACCCTTGAGCAGGTCGAGCTTCTTCGAGGTCTGGCGGTTCAGGGCGACGAAACTGTCGGCGAGATCCAGCAGCCCCGCGACTTCCACGGGGTTCAGATCCACCACGGACAGGAAATGCCGCTGCGGGAAGGGGAAGGTCCGACCAAGGACCTCGTTCAGACCGGTTAGGGCGGCGCTCATTAAAGCGGCGTCTTAGGCGGCTTATGCCGGGGCGCCAAGCGGCTTGGTCATCGCTCCACAGTTCGCAGGCGTTCCAGGGCGCCCTGCAGGATCCAACCCGCCGCCATCTTGTCGACCACCTCGGCGCGGCGGGCGCGATTGATGTCGGCCTCGTCGATCAGGAAGCGGTTGACCGCCATGGTCGACATCCGCTCGTCCCAGAAGGCGATGACGAGCTCGGGCCGCAGCCGCAGCAGGTTGCGGGCGAAGGCGCGGTTGGACTGGCAGCGAACGCCTTCGGTCCCGTCCATATTGACCGGCAGGCC
Source organism: Phenylobacterium sp. (assembly GCF_030697925.1). GTDB lineage: Bacteria > Pseudomonadota > Alphaproteobacteria > Caulobacterales > Caulobacteraceae > Phenylobacterium. Next base: position 2,764 of record NZ_JAUYOJ010000002.1, read on the forward strand.
GATGACCAGCCCAGCGACCTCACGGCCGTCCATCAGCTTGAACAGCGCCTTGGCGTCGTCGGTGAACTTGGTCTTGCGGATCAGGGTCAGCGGGCTCGCCACGGTTCGGGTGGGGTCGGAGACCGCCACCCCGATGGTCTTCTCGCCGAGGTCGAGGCCCACCAGCGCGCCGTAGCGGGGGAGGAGGGCGGGGAGTTCGGTGAGATCGACGACGGCCATGGGCTTCCATAGCGGGGAGGAGGGGCCGCGCGAAGCGACGAAAAAGCACCTATTGAAGGTTGTATGGGGTGTGATAGGGAAGTTTACGTAAATCCCGGAGACCCCGCGCCGTGTCGCAAGAGCTCTATTCCGTTGACCAGGTCGCCGAGCGGCTGGGCCTGCATGTGCGGACCGTCCGCGGCTACATCCGGGAGGGCCGGCTCAGCGCCGTGCGCATCGGCAAGCAGTACCGGATCGCCCGCGCCGACCTGGAGGCCTTCACCGGCCAGCCCGCGCCGGCCGGCCGTCATGTGGAGGTCTCCAGCATCGTGGAGATCGACGGCGTCGACCTGGACGCCGCCATCCGGATGACCAACGCCCTGATGGGGACGATGAACACCCGGGGCGCGGGCGAACCGCCGATGCGGGCGGAGACCATCCACGACCGCGAGCGCAGGCGGTTGAAGATCATCCTGGTGGGCGGGCTGGACGTCACCCGCGACCTGCTGAAGCTGATCAGCTTCTGGGCGGACGCCTACCGATGAGCGCGATCTACAGGTCGCAGGCGGCTCAGGAAGCGGTCGAGGCGGCCTATCGCAAGGTGCTGGACGCCTGGCCGGTCCCTAAGCAGGAGTTGCGGATTCCAACAGCCCGAGGCGAGACGTTCGTGGTCGTCTGCGGGCCCGAGGACGCCCCACCGCTGCTGGCCTTCCACGGGGCCCAGGCCAACGCCGCGACGTGGATGTTCGACAGCGCCCACTGGTCGCAGAGCTTCCGCGTCTATTCTGTGGACGTACCCGGCGACGCTGGGTTCAGCGCCCCTGTGCGGCCGCCGCTGGCTTCGGAGGCCTATGTCCGGTGGCTGGACGAGGTGATGGCGGCGCTCGGTGTCCAGCGGGCCTGCCTAGTCGGCGTCTCGCTGGGCGGCTGGCTGGCCCTGGACTACGCAACGCGCCGGCCGGAACGGATCGAACGGCTGGCGGTGTTGTGCCCGGCGGGCGTGGGCGCGCAGAAGAACTTTCTGCTGAAGGCGGCGCCCTTGTTGTTCATGGGAAAGTGGGGCCAGGAGAAGCTTCGCGAGATGGTGTTCGGTTCGTCATTGGACGAACTGCCGCCGGAAGCTCAGGGCTTCGTGGCCTTCACGACCCTGGTCGCGAGCAGCACGCGTCCGCGTCCGCTCAAGATCCCGGCCTTCAGCGACGCCGCCCTGGCCCGCCTGACCATGCCGGTCCTGGCGATCGTCGGCGGCAAGGACGTCCTGCTGGACTCCGAAGGCACGCGGCGGCGGCTGGCGGCGCATGCGCCAGGAGCAGATGTCCGCTACCTGCCGGAGGGGCGTCACGTCCTGCCGGGCCAGGCTCAGGCCATCTATGACTTCCTGCGAGGTGCGTCATGAGCGGCCTGATCCGAGAGATGGGCGAGGTGCGGGTGATGGTCCTCGGCGCCGAAGGCCTGCCCGTGCGCAGTGATCGCGACGCCATCGACCTGATCGGCGACGCGCTGGGGGCCGGCGTCGCATGGGCGGCGATCCCCGCCGAGCGTCTGGGCGAGGATTTCTTCGTGCTCTCCACGCGCATCGCCGGCGATGCGATCCAGAAGTTCGTCAACTATGGGATCGGGCTGGCCGTGGTCGGCGATATCTCCCGCCACTTGGCGCACAGTGGCCCGCTGCGTGACTTCGTCTACGAGTCCAATCGCGGTCGCCATGTCTGGTTCGTGGTCAGCCTGGACGAACTGGAAAGCCGCCTCGCCGCGGCTTGAGGCGAGGGATCACTTGTCAAAGGCGGGCGCGCACGGCTAGGGCAGGCCTCTGAGATTGAGGAGGGCCCCATGGCCATCGACGCCGCGACCGTCCGTAAGGTCGCGAGGCTCGCGCGGATCGCCGAGCCCGAGGAAAAGCTGGAGGCTCTGGCCAAGGAGCTGACCGGCATCATGACTTGGATCGAGCAGCTCGCCGAGGTCGACACCGACGGTGTCGAGCCGATGACCTCGGCCGTTCACATGCCCGCGCCGATGCGCGAAGACGTGGTCACCGAGGGCGGGGACGCTTCCCAGGTGCTCTCCAACGCGCCCAAGACCATCGACGGCTTCTTCGTCGTGCCGAAGGTGGTGGAATAGATGACCGCGCTCACCTCGCTCACCCTGAAGGCCGCGCTGACCGGCCTCGCCGACAAGTCGTTCTCGTCGGAGGAACTCACCGCCGCCCACGTGACGGCGGTGGAAGCCGCCCGCCCACTCAACGCCTTCATCCTGGAGACGCCCGAAAAGGCCATCGAGATGGCCAAGGCCTCAGACGCCCGCCGGGCGAAGGGTGAGGCCGGGGCGCTGGACGGCGCGCCGCTCGGGATCAAGGACCTGTTCTGCACCGAAGGGGTCCGCTCGACCGCCGGGTCGAACATCCTTGGCAATTTCGTCCCGACCTACGAATCCACCGTCACCGCCAACCTGTGGCGCGACGGGGCCGTGATGCTGGGCAAGCTGAACCTGGACGAATTCGCCATGGGCTCGTCCAACGAGACCTCGGCCTTTGGTCCGGTGGTCAATCCCTGGCGCGCGGAGGGCGGCAACGCCAAGCTGACTCCCGGCGGCTCGTCGGGTGGGTCGGCCGCGGCGGTGGCGGCCGAACTCTGCCTAGGCGCGACGGCGACCGACACAGGCGGCTCGATCCGCCAGCCGGCCTCGTTCACCGGCACGGTGGGCATTAAGCCGACCTATGGCCGTTGCTCGCGCTGGGGCGTGGTGGCCTTCGCCTCGTCCCTGGACCAGGCCGGACCGATCGCCAAGACCGTCGAGGACGCGGCGATCCTCCTGAAGTCCATGTCCGGCCACGATGTGAAGGACTCCACCAGCCTGGACGTCGAGGTCCCGGACTTCGCCAGCTTCGTCGGCAAGTCGGTGAAGGGCCTGCGGATCGGTATTCCCAAGGAGTACCGGGTCGACGGCATGCCGGCCGAGATCGAGAAACTGTGGGAGCAGGGGATCGCCTGGCTGAAGGAGGCCGGCTGCGAGATCGTCGAGGTGTCCCTGCCGCACACGAAGTACGCCCTGCCGGCCTACTACATCGTGGCGCCGGCCGAGGCCTCCTCGAACCTGGCCCGCTACGACGGCATGCGGTTTGGGCTGCGCGAAGACGGCGCCAACCTCACCGAGACCTATGAGAAGACCCGCGCCGCGGGCTTCGGCGCGGAGGTCAAGCGCCGCATACTGATCGGCACCTATGTGCTCTCGGCCGGCTATTACGACGCCTACTACCTGAAGGCGCTCAAGGTCCGCCGCCGCATCGCCGACGACTTCGACCGGGCCTTCCAGAAGGTCGACGCCCTGCTGACGCCCACGGCCCCGTCGGCCGCCTTCGGGCTCGGCGAGAACGCGGACGATCCGGTGGCCATGTACCTGAACGACATCTTCACGGTGACGGTGAACCTGGCGGGCCTGCCCGGCATGAGCATTCCCGCCGGCGTCGACGCCAAGGGCCTGCCGCTCGGCCTGCAGCTGATCGGCAAGGCGCTGGATGAGGGGACGTTGTTCTCCCTGGGCGGCGCCATCGAGAAGGCCGCCGACTTCCGCGCCAAGCCGGCGCGGTGGTGGTAGGCGGCGCGCCCTAGACGGCCGCTAGCGACCCGACGCGCGGCGGCGTCGCGGCCTCGTAGACGAACGGCCCCGTCATTTCCCCGAAGCTGAACAGGCGGAAGGCGCGGGCGCCGTCGAAATCCAGCACCCGTAGGTCATCGGTCTCCGAGAGGCCGCGCGCGACGATATCGAAATGCATGCCATAGCGCGCCTTGGCCAAGCCTAACGGGACGCTGTAGGCGAGGAACTTGTCGACCCCCTTAGCCGCGAGTTTCTCAAGCAGGTCGGGGTCCTCGATCGAGGCATGCGAGGTGAGGATCACCAGCGGGCCGCTGCCAGCGAACAGGATGAATACGTTCATGGTTTGCTCCTTCCTTGCCGGGAGGTCAGGCGGCTGGCCGCACGACGGCGGGCTTGGGCGCGCGGGCCTTGGCGAGCTGGAGCGCGAGCGCGGTGGTTCCCGCCAGGCCGCCCAAATTCATGGTCTCCACCGCCGTCGAGGGCACGACGACAATGGTCGAGTTCTGTTTGAGGCCTTCATAGAGCATGTTCATGGCCCGCAGGTGGAAGGCCGCGGGGTCGTCGGCGTAGGTCCTGGCCGCCTCCTTGAACTTCTCGGCCACTTGGCGTTCGGAGTCGCCCAGGATGATCCGTGCTTGGCGCTCGCGCTCGGCCTGGGCCTGCATGGACATGGCGTCTTCCAGGGACGCCGGGATGAGGACATCCTTCAGTTCGACGGAGATGACGTTGATCCCCCATGGCTGGCTGCGTTCGTCGATGATCCGGCCCAATTCCCGGCTGATCTTTTCGCGACCCTCCAGCATATCGGCCAGCATGGTCTTGCCGATGACGTCGCGCAGGGCGGTCTGCGAAGCCCATGCGATGGCGTTGCCGTAGTCCTCGACGTCCAGCGCGGCCTTTTCCGGATCAACGACCTTCCAGAACAGGACGGCGTCCACATCGACCGGAACGGTGTCTTTGGTGAGGGTTTTCTCGGCCTTGAACGATGAGGTGATCACCCGGATATCGATCCAGTAGGCGATGGCGTCGACGATGGGGATTATGAAGAACAGACCCGGTCCCCTGAGGGCCCGGAAACGTCCCAGGCGCAGGACCACAGCCCGCTCCCACTGGCTGGCGACCTTTGTCGCGGTCCCCAGTAGCACGGCGCAGGTCAGGAAGAGGCCTTCGACCCAGATGGCGGCCGTCAGGCCACCGCCGGCGTAGGCCAGATAGGCCGTTCCCACCCCCAGGGCGGAGGTTAGGAAGAATAGGGCTGTGGGAACGCCGCTGGCCTGTCGCATGGGACCTGCCTTCCGCTTGCGAGGCGCGGACGCCCCGGCGTCCGTTGCGTCGGGACCGGCCTTGCGGAGTAAACGCCGCGGCCCCGGTCAAGGTTGCCGTCTCGCTGTCCGGGAAACAGCAACAAAAAACCCCCGCCCGGTGAGGCGGGGTCTCTCGTCTCGCGACGGTGTGTCGGCCTATTTGACCTTGTCGAGATCGGACTGCAGGGCGACCAGCATTTCATCGGTGATCGCGCCCTGGGACAGCGGCTGGAGCTGTTTCAGGGTCATTTCCTTGAACTGGTCATAGGCCGGATGGCTGGCCAGCTGCGGGATGTGCTTGTCGACCACGGCCTTGGTGGTCGGGTTGTCGACGAGCTGCATAACCGGGGTCGCGTCCACGGAGGCGGGGGCGGGCGCCGCGGCCGGCGCGGCGGCGGCGTCCTGGGCCAGGACAGGCGCGGCGGCGAGCGCGCCGAACGACATGGACAGGCCGGCGAGGCCTGCGGCGAGCATCTTGTTCATGGGTGGTTTCCTAATCCCCGAATGGTCTTGAGCGCGGATTTCGCCTCCGTTTCCGTCCGCGTGCAAGGGATATCGCACAGCCGGCTTCCGCTCGCCCGCGACCGGCGCTAGTAGAGCCTCATGACTGAGACCTCCAAGTTGATAGAGGGCCGCACCGGCCCGTGGGAAATGGTTCTGGGCCTGGAGATCCACGCCCAGGTGGCCTCGAACGCCAAGCTGTTCTCCGGCGCGGCCGTGGGCTTCGGCGCGGGGCCCAACCAGCAGGTCAGCCTGGTGGACGTGGCCATGCCCGGCATGCTGCCGGTCATCAACCGCCACTGCGTCGAGCAGGCGGTGAAGACCGGCCTTGGCCTCAAGGCCCAGATCAACCTCAAGAGCCATTTCGACCGGAAGAACTATTTCTATCCGGACCTGCCGCAGGGCTATCAGATCAGCCAGTACAAGCACCCGATCGTCGGCGAGGGCGTGGTCATCGTCGAGCACGACGACGGCTCGACCTTCAATGTCCGGATCGAGCGCCTGCACCTGGAGCAGGACGCCGGCAAGAGCCTGCACGACCAGGACCCCAACGCCACCTATATGGACTTTAACCGGGCGGGCACGGCTCTGATGGAGATCGTGTCGATGCCCGACATGCGCTCGTCGGCCGAGGCCGCGGCCTATGTGAAGAAGGTCCGCACCATCCTGGTCTATCTGGGCACCTGCGACGGCGACATGGAGAAGGGCAACCTGCGCGCCGACGTGAACGTGTCGGTTTGCCGCCCGGGCGACTACGAGAAGTTCCGCGAGACCGGCAGCTTCAGCCACTTGGGCACCCGCTGCGAGATCAAGAACGTCAATTCCTACCGCTACATCCAGCAGGCCATCGAGTACGAGGCCCGCCGCCAGATCGAGATCCTGGAGGACGGGGGCAAGATCGACCAGGAAACCCGGCTGTTCGACCCGAACAAGCTGGAGACCCGTTCGATGCGGTCGAAGGAAGAGGCGCACGACTATCGCTACTTCCCCGATCCCGATCTGCTGCCGCTGGACCTCGACCCGGCCTGGGTGAAGCGGATCGAGGAAAGCCTGCCGGAGCTGCCGGACGCCAAGAAGGCCCGCCTGCAATCGCAGTACGGCCTGTCGGCCTATGATGCCGGGGTGCTGATCATCGAGCAGGCCCGGTCCGACTTCTTCGAGGAAGCCGCCAAGGGCCGCGACGCCAAGCTGACCGCCAACTGGGTGACCAACGAACTGGCCGCGCGGCTGGCCGCCGCCAATCTGGAGATCGGCGACAGCCCGCTGAAGCCCGACGCCATCGCCGAGCTGGTGGCCCTGATCGAGGAGGGGGTCATCTCCTCCAAGATCGCCAAGGACGTCTTTGAGCGGATGTGGGCCGGCGAGGGGCGCCCGCGCGAGATCGTCGAGAAGCAGGGCCTGCAGCAGGTCTCCGACACCGGGGCGCTGGAGAAGATCATCGAGGACCTGATCGCCGCCAATCCGGGCCAGGCGGCCTCGGTCAGGGAAAAGCCCCAGGCCATCGGCTGGTTCGTCGGCCAGGTCATGAAGGCCACCGGCGGCAAGGCCAATCCCGGGACGGTCAATCAGCTCCTGAAAGCGAAGCTGGGGCTCTAGATTCGCGAGCTAGGCCTTCACCGCCTCGACCAGATAGCGCGTGTAGGTGAAGCTCAGCGGCTCGCCGGCCTCTGCTCCCGCCTGGAGCGCCTCGAGGACTTGCCGGTGTCGATCGACGTCGAAGTCCTGAACGACCCAGGGAATGGCCTTGAGGAAATACGCCAGGGCTCCGACGTCGCTGAAGGTGACGGCGCCGCGCCAGGTCTCGGCCCGGCGCACCTCGCACCCGAGAACGCGAAGGTCGTCGACGACCCGATCCAGGGTGTTGCCGGGGTAGGCGAGGGGCGCGCCAAATGCTTCCGCCAGGTCGGCTAGGTTGTCTCCCGCCACCTGCTGGGTGAGGAAGACGCCGCCTGGCTGAAGCACGCGGACCATTTCGGCGGCCCGGAAACCGCCATGGCGGTTGAGGATCAGGTCGAATGACCCGTCGTCAAAGGGCATGCCCGCGCGGGCGCCGCCCCTGAAGACCTGCACGCCCAGCGGCTCCAGCCTAGCTCGGGCGATCGGCAGGTTCGGTTCGAAGCCTTCGACGGCCCGGGCGCGGCCGGGGAAAGGCGCCAGGGATGACAGGATTTCTCCACCCCCGGTGGCGACATCGAGCAGGTCGGTGGACTGGCAAATCGCCGCCCTGGCCAAAGCCAGATAGTCCCACACGGGTTCGGCCTCGACCATGCGGTCCTTGAGGTAGGAGAAGTCCCAACCCTCGAACGGCGCGGCCGCGTCGCGTCTCCACTGCTCCAGGCGTGCGTCGCCGGTCATCGCGAGGGAGCTACCTAGCTCTCGGGCGTAAACGCCACGCCGAGCTGCCGAACGGCGTGGACGAAGTTGTTCGGGGCGATGTCGATCTCGCCGGTCCAGGCGATGTCGGGGAAGCGCGCCAGGATTTGGCGGTAGGCCTCCTCGAGCTGGATCTGGGCCACGCGCTTGCCGATGCAGACATGGGGGCCGTAGCCGAAGGCGATGTGCTTGTCGGCGTTGGCGCGCCCGACGTCCAGGCGGTCGGGGTCTGCGAACACGGCCTCGTCCCGGTTGGCCGCGCCGTAGTACATGATCACCTTCTCGCCCTCGCCGATCATCTGGCCGCCCAGCTCGACGTCGCGGGTGGCGGTCCGGCGCATGTAGATCACCGGGCTCACCATCCGGATGAACTCGTTGGCCGCATTGGGCAGCAGCGACGGATCGGCGATCAGCCGGGCCTTTTGGTCCGGGAACTCCGTCAGCAGCTTCATGGCGCCGGAGAGCGTATTGCGGGTGGTGTCGTTGCCGGCGAAGACGATCAGCAGCCAGGAGCCGTCCAGGAACTCGTCCGACAGGAGTTCCCCGTCCACCTGGGCCCGGGCTATGGCGGACATCAGGTCGGGCTGCGGGTCGAGCCGGCGCTTGCGCAGCATGACCCGGCCGTATTCGAACATCTCCGAGACATTGGCGTTGAAGGCGTCGATGAAGGCCTGGACCTCTGGCGGAAGGTTGGCCATGTCCAACTGGCCCTCGCCGGACTGCTCGCCGGCGATGTTCTGGGCCAGTTCCAGGAAGTGCATCCAGCCCAGGAACTTGGGCCGGTCGGCCTCGGGCACGCCCAGGATCTCGCACAGGGTGTAGAGTGGCAGGTGGGCCGAGAAGTTCGAGACCAGGTCGCAGCGGCCCTTCTTGGCCATGTCGTCCAGCAGCCGGGTCACCTCCGCCGACACTCTGTCTGTCAGTCCGCGCAGATAGGATGGCGTGAAGTACGGCATGTGCTCGCGGCGCAGGGCCATGTGCGGCGGGCCGTCCAGGTTGATCATGGCGTCGAGACTGGCGCGGTGGAGCTGGCCGTGGCGGCCTTCCGGCTCGCCGTAGCCCATCAGGATGCCGCCCTTTTGCGACGAGAAGGTCACCGGATCGGCGTCCACCGTCATGACGTCGGCGTGGCGGGTCACCGCCCAGAAGCCCGGGCCGCCTCTGGGCTCGGGATGCCACATCACCGGGGCGTCTCGGCGCAGGCGCGCATAGGCGTTGAAGGGCTGGCCGCCGGTGAAGCTACCCGCGTCGGCCAGATCGACGCCGGAGAGGGGCGGGTAGGCGACAGCATGGGTGGGTCCGATCCGCCCTTCCACATAGGTGTTGCTGATCAGGTCCATGGCGTTCCTCCCGCCTTATCTGGCGATAGAGGATAGCGTTTTGCCGGGCGGCCGAAAGCCTGACCCTACGGCGCCCGCGGCAACAAAAGCGCCCCGGAGCGGAGCTCCGGGGCGGGACGTGGATCGGTTCCGGATATTCGGCTCAGTTGTTGGCGATGATGTCGAAGATCACGCCGCTGGCCAAGGCGGCCAGCAGGTAATCGTCGCCGACCCGGTACCAGGCATAGCCGCGCGGCGGCTGGCGAAGGTGGTAGCGGTGATAGTCGTGTACGACGTAGGTCCGGTAGTACGGCGGCAGGTGCGACCCTCGGCGCCAGGCAGCGTAGCCCGGGCGATAATAGGGGTTGCCGTAATAGGCCTGGGGCGGCGGGCCGTAGTACCAGCGGTTGTTGTAGTAGTAGCCGTTGTGGCGGCCGCGATTCCAGCTGCTATAGCCGCCGCGTCGGTCGTCGCGACGGTCCTCGCGGCGATCCCAGCGGTCCTCGCGGCGGTCCCAGCGACCGCCATCATGACGATTGTCCCAACGGTCCTCACGGCGGTCCCAGCGGTCCTCGCGGTGATCGCGCCGGCCGCGGTCATCCGCATAGGCGGAGGTGGCGCTGGCCGCGATGGGGCCGGCGACGGCGGCGGCGACCGCTAGGCTGAGAATAAGGCGCTTCATGGCGATGACCTCCTTTCGGAAGGTTTGGTGTCCCAGGCGCTAACCCTGAGTGCTCCCGCCTGAACTCGACCTGAACGGAACTGTCAGCTTGACGGTTGCGCTTGGCGGCGCATCCGCCATGTATGAGCCCGTGGCCGCATCCGGGAGAGAACACATGGCTGAGCCGATCGACGTCTATTTCTGGCCGACGCCCAACGGCTACAAGATCACCATCGCCCTGGAGGAGATGGGGCTCCCGTACAAGCTCATCCCAATCAACATCGGGGCGGGCGCGCAGTTCAAGCCCGAGTTCCTGGCCATCAGCCCCAACAACCGCATGCCGGCCATCGTCGATCCCGAGGGGCCGGACGGGAAGCCGATCTCGGTCTTCGAGTCGGGCGCGATCCTGCAGTATCTCGGCCGCAAGACCGGCAGGTTCTACGGCCGCGACGAGCGCAACCGCGCCGAGGTCGAGGAATGGCTGATGTGGCAGATGGCGGGCCTCGGGCCGATGGCCGGCCAGACCCACCACTTCCGCGGCTATGCGCCGTCGATGATCGCCGACCAGCGGCAGGTGGCCTATGGCGCGATCCGCTACACCAACGAGACCGAGCGGCTCTACGGCGTGCTGAACAAGCGCCTGGAAGGTCGTGACTTCGTGGCCGGGGACTATTCCATCGCCGACATGGCCGCCTTTCCCTGGGTCGCGCCCTGGAAGATGCAGGGGATCGTCCTGGACCAGTTCCCGAACGTGAAGGCCTGGTACGATCGCATCGCCGCGCGTGAGGCTGTCCAGCGCAGCGCCGAGGCCGGCAAGGCCATCACCAGCCGCAACCTGGGCGCCCCGACCAAGGAGGCGGAGGAGGCGCGCAAGGTGCTGTTCGGACAGCGGGCGCGCTAGCCATGCTGACCAGCCGGCTGGCCACGGAGGCGGACCTCCCGGCCCTGCGGGCCCTGATGGCCCTGGCGATCGACGACCTGCAGCGGAGCTTCCTCAGTCCCGCCGAGATCGTGGCCAGCCGGGCGGTCATGGGCCTGGACACCCAGCTGGTCGCCGACCGCACCTATTTCATCGTCGAGGAGGACGGCCTCCTGGCCGGTTGCGGCGGCTGGAGCCGCCGCGCCACGCTCTACGGCGGCGACCATAGCGAAGCCCTGCGCGACGCGGCCCTGTTGGATCCCGCCCAAGACGCCGCCCGGGTGCGGGCCATGTACACCCATCCCGCCTTCGCCCGGCGCGGGGTGGGGCGGATGATCCTGGGCCTTTGCGAGACCGCCGCCCTGGCGGAGGGCTATGGCCGGGCCGAACTCATGGCCACCCTGGCGGGGGAGCCGCTCTACAAGGCCTGCGGTTTCAAGGAGATCGAGCGCACCGCCTCGACGCCGGTCGACGGCGTCGTCGTCCCCCTGGTGCGCATGGGCAAGTCGTTGGGACAGTTGGCGACCGCCTCGGGCCCAGTCGGCTAGTCGACTTAAGGTTCCGGATATGGATCTTTCCCGTCAGTAAAAGCTGCGAATAGTACTAAAGACTGCGGCAGAATCTCGCAGCGCCTGTAATTAACCCTATGTTTAGCGCGCATAGACTTTCCTACCCCTCAGGATGATCGGATGGGGTTCCAGAATGGATCCGCGCCGGTCGGGGAGAGGGAAACGAACTCATGCTTGCGAGCGTGGAATGCACCGAAGGCCTGCCGTTGCCGAGCGCGGATGCCTCGGGCGACGAACTGTTCAAGATGGGGCTGCTCTATTCGACCGGCCAAGGCGGCGCGCCGCTGGACTACGTGTCGGCCCACATGCTGTTCAACCTGGCGGCCATGCGCGGCTCGATCGAAGCCAAGGTCTACCGCAAGGAACTGAGCCAGGAGATGGCCTCCGACGAGGTCGCCGAGGCCCAACGCCAGGCGCGCGAGTGGCTGGCCCACGGCTGATCGCCGTCCGCGCTAACCGCGCTTCAGCCCGCCGGCGCCGCGCGTCAGTTGATGACGCGATCACCTAGGGCGTAGTTGAAGCCGAATTGCACCGGCGACAGGTCCCGGAAGTACTGCTGAATGAGCAGCGAGGCCTCGGCCACGCCGCTGCGCGGCACATAGACGATGTCGAACCGGCGCAGGGGCACCACGTCCGAGTCGCCGCTCTTCAGGCCCCGATACAGATTGGCTCGCCGCATCATGGCCCGGCCGTCCGGCCCGCGGCGGATGATGATCACCCGGCTGCGGTCGGCGCTTGTCTTGAAATCCCCGGCCTGGATCACCGCGCGCAGGGCGTCGGAATCGCCGGTCAGGTCGAGCATGCCTGGCGTGCCCACCTCTCCGCCCACGAACACCTTGAGCGGCGCGGCCTTGGCCACCACATCGACCTCGGGTCGCAGCAGTTGGCGCGAATAGGCCTCGGTGAGCGTGGCCTGCAGTTCGGGAATCGTGCGGTCCGCCGCCATCACCGTCGAGATCAGGGGCAGGGCGATCCGCCCGTCCGGCTGCACCGTCACCGTCTTGTTCAATTCGGGCGCGGAAGGGAGGGAGACCTCGATCTCGTCGCCGGGATAGAATCGGTAGTCCGGCTCGTAGTCGCTCCAGTTGGCGTAGGGAATGTCGCTGAAGGCTTGGCCGCGTGGCGGCGCGGGCTCGTCGGTCCGTCCGAGCAGGTCCATCCTCGGTATGCGCGGCATGCCGCAGCCGCCGAGCGCAAGGCTGGAGGCGACGATCAGGGCGAGCACGAGAGGCGGTCTGGAGCGCATGGCCTAAAGGTTAAGGAGAATGGGTAACGGAGTGTTAATCGCGCGCCGCCAGGGTCCTCAACAGTTGGTGGGAACAGGATTCTATGGCCGCGCCGGGCGCATGGACAGCTAGGACGCACGACGTGCCGCCGCGGGCCGACTGGGCCGCGCGACCGCGCTATGCCGTGTCGGACTTCGCGACCCTCCTGTGGCGCGAGCGCTACCTGATGGCGGCGATCTTCCTGATCATCTTCATCGTGGGGGTTGGAGCCGCGCTCACCCTGAAGACCACTTATCCGGCTCAGTCCAGCGTCCTGGTTCGCCTGGGACAGGAATATGTCTACGAGCCCCGGGCGGGCGACGCCGGCCGCGGCGCCGTGCTCGACTCCGACCAGGTGATCCAGTCCGAAACCGCCATCCTCGGCGCCAGCCAGCTGAAGCTGCGGGTTGTTGAGAAGCTGGGCCTGTCGCGCACCTATCCCAAGCTGGCGGCCAAGTACGCCGCCGCCGGGCCCGAGGAGAAGCGCAAGATCATGAGCTCGGCGGTGCGCAGCATCGAATCCAGCCTGAAGATCGAGACCGCGCCCCAGACCCCGATCATCCGGGTGAGCTTCACCCATGAGGATCCGGAGGCCGCGGCGCTCATCCTCAACACCCTGCTCGAGGAATACCTGATCTACCGGCGCGCGGTGCTGAGCGATCCCAACTCGCCGGCCCTGGAACAGCAGCGCCGAAATTTCGAGACCCGGCTGGCCCAGGCCGACGCGGCCTACGAGGACTTCCTCAACAACAACCGGATCGGCGACTTCGTGGCCGAGAAGGCCTCGCTGTCCCAGCTCCAGGCCCAGATCGAGCAGCAGAAGTACCAGACCGACGCCCAGCTGCAGGATCGCATCGGCCGGCTGGCGACCCTGTCGAGCCAGTTCGGCCAGATCGCCCCGGAAGTCGGCCTCTATCGCGATGTCTCCAGCGCGCCAGGCGAGAAGCTGGTGGCTCTGAAGATCCAGCGCGAGGACCTGCTGTCACGCTATCGCGCTGACGCCCGGCCGGTGCAGGAACTGGACGCCCAGATCGCCCAGCTGGAGGCTGGCATCGCCGCCGGCCGGACCCTGGCCGAGGGCGCGCGCCGTTTCGGGGTCAATCCCGTCTACCAGACGGTGCAGACCGAGAAGATCCAACTCACCGCCGAGGTCAACGCCTTGCGCCAGTCCCAAGCCGAGCTGGTCTCGCAGATCGAGCAGGTCACCCAGCGGCGGCTGAAGTTCGCCGAGCTGGAGCCCAAGTTCCAGGAGCTGAGCCTGGATCGCGACGTGCTGCAGGCGAATGTCCGCGACTTCTCGGTGAAGGAAGAGCAGAGCCGCGCGGCTCAGGAGATCGCCTCGCGGACCAACGACAACATCCGCATCGTCGCCCGCGCCACCCCGCCGACCAAGGGCAAGAGCCTGCGCAAGCCCGCGGTGATCCTGGCCTTCCTGTTCGCGGGATTCACGGCGCTGAGCACCGGCCTGTTGCGGATGTTCATGCGTCCGGGCCTGCCGACCGCCCAGTCGGCCTCGCGCACCCTGGACCTGCCGGTCCTGGCCGCCGCTCCGCTCAAGGCCCGATAGAGCCCGTGGTATGTTCGGGCTGAGTCTGGGTTAGCTTCGGCAAACTGCGCGTGCGGCGATTCGAGATATGTTGGACCTAAGCGCCGAGATGGCTGAACTCTGGGCGTCGCTTGGCGCGCCGGCGGCCGGCCGCGCGCGGGTGATCCAGATCACCGCGGCGCGGCGCGGTGAGGGCGCCTCCACGGTCGCTCGGGAGCTGGCCCTGCACGCCGCCAAGCGGGCGGGGCGGTCGGTCTGGCTGGTGGACCTCGACCTGCTGGCGTCGCCGCAGCACGCGGCCCTGGTCCAGGGCGCGGAGCGCTATGGCAAGATGGGCGAGCCAGCCGCGGCCAGCCCCGACGGCTCGATCTTCTTCACCGTCCAGCCGCCCCTGCGCCAGGCCGACGGCCAGCCCTGGCCCAATGCGCGCTATCTGGTCGCCCATCGAGTGGGCGCGGCGCGGTTCTGGGTGACCCGGTTCCGCCGCGATGCGCTGAAGGGCGGCCAGACGGTCCACGTCCTGCCCACGGGCGACTACTGGAACGCCCTGCGCAAGTTCGCCGATGTGATCATCGTCGACGCCCCGTCGCCCGAGCGCTCCCAGGCGGTGCTGACCGTGGCGCCGTTCATGGATCAGACCGTGCTGGTGGTGGCCGCCGACGAAGCGGACGTGCGCGCCCCGGCCAAGCTGCGCGACGCGATCAACGGGGCGGGCGGCAACGTCGCCGGCCTGTTCTTCAACCGTGGCACCGTCGAGCGCCCGGCCTTCCTGAAGGCCCTGCTTCCTTAGACGGCCTCGACGTAGAGCGCGGCGCGATAGAGGCGCATGGCAAACGCGCGGGTCTTGATCGGCGCGCCCTCGATCAGGGCATAGAGTTTCAGCGCCGGGCGCCACAGGCCGCGCAGGGGTGCGTATTTCAGCACCTTGGCCACCTTGTAGCTGGGATAGGTGGCGACCACGGCCGGGTGGGCGGCGATGACGCGCGCGAAGTTGGCCGCCGACTGCTCGTACTTGGCGGCCATGGCCGGGGCGGTGTCCAGGCCCAGGTGGGTGGCGGTGTTGTCCACGTGCAGGATCGGCCAGCGGCGGGCCACCCGCATGCCCCATTCCACGTCCTCCCAGCCCCAGCCGGCGAAACCTTCGTCGAAGGCCTCGCTCTCGAAGACGTCGCGGCGAACCAGCAGGTTGGAGGTGAAGACATGCTTGGCGGGATTGCGCGCCCGGCAGTCGGCGGTCAGGCAGTCGGAATGCGAGGCCATGGCCCGGTGCAGGGCGTGGGCCGGCTTGAGCGGGGTCTGGTGCAGGGAGAAGCCGCCGAACGCCACCGGCGGGTTCTGGCGGGCGACCACGTCCAGCCAGTCACGCAGGAAATGCCGGCCGTCGGGCAGCATGTCGCTATCCAGGAACAGGAAGCGGCCGGCTCGGGCATGGGCGACCAGGCGGTTGCGGCCCTTGGCGCGGCCGACATTGCGCGCCAGACGTACGAAGCGGGCGGGGAAGGGCAGGGCCATGACCGCTTCGGCGACCCGCGCCGCCAGGGTCTCGTCGCCGGTGCCGTCGTCCAGAACCACCAACTCCACATCGCAGGCCTCGCGGCCTAGCGCCGCCAGCAGCGGCGTGGGGTCGTCGCCCTTGAATGGGATCAAGATCGACAGGGCGACCGATCCGGCGGACCAGGTGGCGTTGTCGTGCAGGGTCTCGTCCGGGGTGGTCATGCCGCGCTCCCGGCCCGTCGCGCCTGAAGGATCGCCAGAGCGCGGCTGCGCAGCCGGCCGGCATCGAGCAGGAAGACGATCAGGCCATAGGTCAGGCCGCCGGCGGCGGCCTTCAGGGCCAACTCGGGCAGGCCGCCGAGGGCTGGAAGGCTGCTGACGACCAGGGCCATGACGGCCGCGGCGCCGAGCGCCTCGCCCAGGACGCGCCAGGGGACGGGCAGGGGCATGACCTTGCGGGCCATGACGATGGCGACCGCCACGCCGAGCGCGTAGCTGATCACGGTCGACCACAGCGCGCCTTCGATCCCGAACCGGGGGATGAGCGCCAGGTTGAGGCCGAGATTGGCCACCGCCGGCGCCGCCATCGCCCACAGGGCCAGGCCGCTGCGCCGTCCCAGGACGAAGGCTTCCGAGAAATAGTAGGTGTTGAGGCCCGCCAGCAGGCCGCCCAGGGCGATCAGCGGCGTCACCTGGGCCGCGCCCGCCGCCATGGCCGGACCGATCATCAGCTCGGCCAAGGGACGGGCCACCAGGGCCAGGCCCACGGCGGCCGGTAGGGTGAGTAGCAGCATCACCGAAAACTGTTCGCGGGCGGCGCTCGCCAGCGCCTCGCGTCCGCCGCGCTCCAGGGCCATGACCATGGCCGGGGCGCCCGCCGCGCCCAACCAGATGAAGGCCACGTCCAGGGTGCGGTTCGAGAGGCTGTAGCCCGCGTGGTAGACCGCGACGGCGGCGTTATCGAGGAAGGCCGCCAGCAGGAAGCGGTCGGTGGTCGATAGCACCACGGTGAGGATCAGCGACGCCGCCAGGGGCACGCCATAGGCCGCATGCTCGCGCAGCCGGGCGGGCTCGTAGCGTCCGCCCCTGGCCTTGGCCAGCTCGGGCCGGGCGCACACGGCGACGGCGACGAGAGCGGCGAGACCGAAGCCCATCAGGGGGGCCGCGCCACCGAAACCGGCATAGGCGAGCGCCGCGCCGAATCCGAAGCCGCCGAGGGTCTGGATCAGTTCGAGGCTGGCCGAGCCGCCCACCTCGCCGGCCGCCCGGCGGCGCTCCTGGCCGAGCTTGGCGAAGGTGCGCGGAACCAGGGCGACGAGGCCAGAGATCACAGCGAGCTTGAGGGACGAACTCATCTGCCAGAGCGCCGCGGCCAGCACGGCCAGCGGAATGACGACCAGCAGGCCCAGCCAGGCGCGATGGACGGTGGCCGCATGGTCCGCCCCGCCGTTGCGAAGGGACTCGCCGGCCCAGAACCGGCCGACCGCGGCTTCATTCCAGGTGAAGATCGCGGTGTGGGCGAGGGTCATGACCGAGAGGCCCAGCGCGTAGTCGCCGAACTGGCCCGGCGTCAGGGCGCGGGTGAACAGGATGATGGTGAGTAGGCCCACCAGCCCTTGAACGATATTGACCGGCAGATAGCCGAGCACCCCGCGCCAGAACATCGCCCTGGCCCCCCGCTACCGAACGGTTTCGGAGTCGCCCAGCAGGCAGGGCACGGTCATCAGCATGATGTAGAGGTCGAGCCAGAACGACTGGCGCTCGATATATTCCACGTCCAGCGACACCCGCTGCTTGACCAGGTCGGGCGTATCGATGGCGCCGCGCGAACCGTGGATGGCCGCCCAGCCGGTCATGCCGGGCTTCATGCGGTGGCGATGGGCGTACTCGGCGACCAGGCGGTGGCTCTCCACGTCGCCGGTCTTCATGCCGATGGCGTGGGGCCGGGGCCCGACCAGGGACATCTCGCCCATCAGCACGTTGAAGATCTGCGGCAGCTCGTCGAGGCTGGTCTTGCGGATGAAGCGGCCCACCCGGGTGACGCGGTCGTCGTCGGCGCTGATCTGTCGCGCGGCCTTGGCGTCGGCGGCCTCGACCCGCATGGAGCGGAACTTCCAGACCACGATCTCTTCGTTGTTGAAGCCGTGGCGGCGCTGGCGGAACAGGGCGGGGCCAGGGCTGTCCATGCGCACGGCGGCGGCCACGAACAGCATCAGCGGTCCGAAGAGGAGCAGGGCGATGGTTCCGATAATCAGGTCCTGCACCCGCTTGGCGAGCGCCTTGCCGTGATCCATCTGGGCGCCGGAGATCCGGGTCAGGGGCAGGTCGGCGATGCGGCCGATGGCGACGGCCTCGTCGGCCGCGCCATTTCGGTCGAGCAGCAGGGTGATTTCGTTGGGCAGGACCTCGAGACGGGCCAGCAGGGCCCGGACCCGGTCGCGGGCGCCCGACGGGACGGTGACCACGATGCGATCCACGTAGGGCATGATCCGGTGGGCCAGCAGAGCCTGGGTGTCGCCCAGCACCGGCACGTCGCGCACCCGCTTGGGCGCGCGCGCGGCGCGGTCGTCGAAGATGCCCAGAACGTTGGCTTCACGGTTCTTCAGCACGGCGCCGATCAGGCGCTCGGCCGCGCCGGTGGCGCCGACGATGACGATGTTGGGGGTCAGCCGGCCGTTGGCCCGCCAGCGGCGCACGTTCAGCCACCAGATGGCGTGGGCCAGCGCCATGGCCAGGACGCCCAACGGCGCCCACAGACCAAGCGTCTCCGCCAGGGCCGGCAGGGCGGTGAAGGGGGCGGCGATGGCGAAGCAGGCGGCCGCGCCCACCGCGACGGCCACCGTGACCCGCATCAGGTGCAGGGCGAGATCCTCGGCCCGGCCCAGGCGGTAGGTGTCGAACAGCTGCAGGCTGATGAAGACGGCTAGGCCCGCGGCGCTGTGGAGCATGGAGACGCTAGCCGCGCCCGACAGCGACTGGGCGACGAGGGCCGCGCCGATGAGCGCC
Organism: Phenylobacterium sp.; assembly: GCF_030697925.1. GTDB lineage: Bacteria > Pseudomonadota > Alphaproteobacteria > Caulobacterales > Caulobacteraceae > Phenylobacterium. The sequence continues at coordinate 21,510 of NZ_JAUYOJ010000002.1, forward strand.
AGGCCGTCGCCAGCCTGGAAGAACCGGGTCAGCATCCGGCCCGAAAGACGGGTGCGGGTCGGCGACAGTCGCTCAGGCCGCAGCGGACCGCGGCGCTCGCCCCACATGTCGTCGGCCGGGCTGATCGTATCGTCCAAGGGCTCTTCCGGGACGGGCGCGCGTTCGAGTTTGACGACGGAGGACATGGAGTACCAGCGGAGGCGGCGGGATCAGGCTTTAGCTTGCCACGCCGCGCCTCAGCGAGCGGTTAACGCTGCGCGTTCTCTCAACCGGCCGTAAGGATCCAGCCCAGCAAGGCGAAGGACGCCGCGAGCAGCATCGCCAGGAACAGGCGCGTCGGTGTCAGCCCCGGATTGGGAGGCCTTGTCCGCGGCTCATAGGTGACCGGTAAGCGTGACATGGACCGAGCATAACAAGGTTCGGTAAACGAATTGTCCGCAATTGCTCAATCTTTTCGCGATCATAGCGTGTGGATCGACCCGCATCGCGGGTGGGAAAGCGGCCGAAATGCGGCGGGGTGGCACCTCAATTGCGGAGGCCGATCGTCAAAGACCAAGGGAGTCCCGCAATGAAACAGTTCGCCTTGCTTACCGCCGGCCTGGTCATCCTCGCCGCCCAACCGGCCTCTGCTGCGGTGACTCAAATCACCACGCCGGATCTGGCCTACACGTCCGGCACGACGCTGCTGGCCATCACCGGCGCCGACTACACGGCCATCTCGGGCCTGACCGACAGTATCGTCAGCCTGACCTTCAACCCGGGCCAAGTCCGCAGCGTCAGCGGCAGCTGGTCCACCTGGGGCTCGCCCCCGGACACCGAGGGCGCCAATCCCAAGATCGTCTACACTGGCGGTCTGACCACCATCACCTTCCAGTCGGACAAGGTTCTGTCGGTGTTCGGCTTCGAAGCGGAACCGAACCCCTTCTCGGCGCACAATTTCCAGATCGACTACTATCTGGGTGGCGTGCTCCAGGGCACCGTCAACCGCGTGGCCAACGGCAGCGCCGGCGCGCGCCTGATGGCGGCCTCGGGCAAGTTCGACAAGGCGGTTGTCTCGTCGACCACCGACTTCGCCTTCGGCCAAGTCCGCTATGACGTCTCGGCCGTACCGGAGCCGGCCACCTGGGCGATGATGATCATCGGCTTCGGCGCCGTGGGCGGCGCGGTGCGCAACCAGCGTCGTCGGCAGACCCTGGCCTTCGCCTAGATATAGTCCACTTGCCTACCGATGCGCCGCCGGTCGATGACCGGCGGCGTTTTCGTGTCCGGTGAGGCTCAGATCGCGAAGCGGCTGGGTTCCCGGCCGTCGTCCGCCACCACCCGAACGCCCGGGACCGCCGAGGCGCGCAGCTCGCAGTCGCGGTACCAGGCCACGTCGCGCTTGGGGTCGCAGTCCATCAGGATCGCGTCCTCGCCCAGTTCTACGAACAGACGCGCGATGTCTTCGATGGAGGCGTCGATCTTCAGCGCCGAGCGCCCCGCCGCGGCCAGCTCATCCAGGCGTGCGTTGAGCCTGTCGCTCAAGGCCTCGCCCGAGGCCGTCTCGCTGGCGGTGGCGGATGCACGCGTCACACGAGATTGTCGCCTCGCACGGGAGTCGGCGCAATGCCACGCTTGGCGAGCATTTTCCCATCCCCGCGTTGCCCGTCCGGAAAGCTTCGGCTATTAGAACCGTCCCTTCGGAGGGACTGCGGGCGGGACGATCCAGCCGACCGCCGCTCCGCCGCCGGGTCGGGAGAAAACCCGAGCCAAATCAAATGGTGACGTGGCCGAGTGGCTGAAGGCAACGGTTTGCTAAATCGTCATACGTGAAAGCGTATCCAGGGTTCGAATCCCTGCGTCACCGCCACTTTCCAGTCCGTGAGCCGCGCGCGGCTAGGTTTCGACCGGATAGCCGCCCTCTCGCCAGGCCGTCATGCCGCCGTCCAGGGCGACGGCGCGGGTGAAGCCCAGCGACTGCAGCGTCGCCGCCGCCAGGGTGGAGATCTTGCCCAACTCGCAATAGGTCAAGATGCGCACCGTCGGGTCGGGGAAGGTCTCGTTGATCCGCAGCTCCAGTTGACCTCTGGGAAGCCAGCGCGCGCCAGGAATGTGGCCCGCCTCGAAGGCGTCACGCTCGCGCACGTCCAGCACCACCAAGTCGTTCTCGCGCGCCTCGAGCCGCCGCGAGAGTTCGCTCAGTCCGACGAAGGGCACCGCGGCGGAGGCCTCGGCCAGCAGCTGCGCCACCGACTTCTTGCCGCTCATGTTCACCCGTAGGGCCTCGGTGAGGTGGGTGGGCGCCGAGAGGTTCAACTCGCGCATCATGGCGACGAACCCGGCGCGATCGCGCTTCTGCAGGCGCGGGTTTTCGGCGATCTCGCGACCGATCGTCGTTGCGTCGCGACCCTTGTACTCGTGGGCCGGATAGACGCCGAGCGCCGGGTCCAGCTTCAGGATCTTGTTGAACAGGCTGTCGTAGAGCGCTTCCGGGTCGCCTGTCGGCAGGTCGGTGCGCCCGGTTCCGCCGATCAGCAGGGTGTCGCCAGTGAAGATGCGATCCTCCGCCAGCAACGTCATGGAGTCGGCCGTGTGCCCGGGCGTGTGCATCGCCTGCAACCGCATCTGTCCGATCAGCAGCATGTCGCCGTCGTCCAGCCGTAGGTCGACAAAGGGCGCGGGGCTGTCGCGATGCATGACCACCTTGGCGGCGAGCGCGCCGGCGATTTCCCGCGCGCCCGAGAAGTGATCGGCATGGGTATGGGTGTCGATGACATAGTGGATCACCAGGCCGTCGCGCGCGGCGAGGCCGCGATAACGATCGATCTGGCTGATCTCCGGATCGATCAGGGTCGCGGCGCAGGTTTCGGCGCAGCCGATCAGATAGGACCGGCAGCCGCCGACCTGGATAGTCTCGAAGACCATGGCGCACCTCCCGAGAACCCGGAACGGTGCGTCCGGTCACGGGCGTCCGTCAAGCGCCGGGCTGCGGAACGACGCGGATATAGGGCTTCACCGCCGTCCAGCCGCCGGGGAAGCGCTCGCGCGCCTCGTCGTCGCTGACCGACGGCACGATGATCACGTCCTCGCCGCGCTTCCAGTTGGCGGGGGTGGCGACCTTGTGCTGGGCGGTGAGCTGGCAGGAATCCAGCAGCCGCAGCACCTCGTCGAAGTTGCGGCCCGAACTCATCGGATAGACCAGCATCGCCTTGATCAGCTTGTCGGGGCCGATGATGTAGACGCAACGCACGGTCTGATTGTTGGCCGCCGTCCGACCCTGGGCGGTGGTCCCGGCATCGGCCGGCAACATGTCGTAGAGCTTGGCCACGGCGAGATCGCGGTCGCCGATGATCGGATAATTAACGCTGTAGCCGGTGGCCTCGGCGATATCGCCGAGCCAGCGTTCGTGGTCGCTGACGGGATCGACCGACAGGCCGATGACCTTGCAGTTTCGTTTGTCGAATTCCGGCTTGAGCTTGGCCAGATAGCCAAGTTCGGTCGTGCAGACCGGCGTGAAGTCCTTCGGGTGCGAGAACAGGATGCACCAGGAGTCTCCGAGCCAGTCGTGGAAGCTGATCCGGCCTTCGGTGGTGTCGGCTTGGAAGTCCGGGGCGAGATCACTGATACGCAAGGACATGCGTGCCTCCCTCGTTTTGGAATGGCCGAATTTAGCATGATCGGCTTGCGGCTTCCACGTCGCTGGTCGCCGGCTGGCCGACGACATGGCGCCCATTACCTGAGGCGTAATCGACCCTGGGCGGTGCGATTGGCACTTTCGGCTCACGCCTGGGACGCCCCCGGGCCAAGCCAAGGGAGCCACCCATGACCGCCTCGTCCCAGTTCCTTCGCCGCGCCTTCGTCGCCGACGCGCTCGCCAGTGGCGCCACGGGCGTCCTGCTCGCCTTCGGCGGCGCCACGCTCGAGAGCCTCACCGGTCTGCAGGTCGCCCTGACCGAGCCGGCCGGCTACTTCCTGATCGCCTACGCCGCTTTCGTCGGCTTCCTGGGTGTACGGTCGACCTTGCCGGGGGCGGTGGTCTGGCTGGTGATCGTCGGCAACGCCATCTGGGCGATCGAGAGTCTGATGCTGCTGGCGCTAGGCTGGGCGCAACCGACGCCGCTCGGCTACGCCTTCGTGATCGGCCAGGCCCTGGCGGTGGCCGCCTTCGCCGAGCTCCAGTTCATGGGCCTGCGCCGCTCGCAACGGCTGGCCGTCTAGACCTCGACCTTCCTCCCCGGAACACTTCGCCCCGTCGGCCCGGCCGGCGGGGTTCTTTTCTGTCGCATGGCTGTGCTTAGATGCGCCCGCGGCCGCGCCGCGCATTTCGAAGCCAAAAGTCATTTCGCGCGGCGACCAACAGCCGCTGGGGAAACATCGATGTTCAAGTCCTTCGCCGCGGCCTCGGCGCTCGCTTTCGTGCTCGCCGTCGGCCCCGCCTACGCCCAGTCCGGCCCCTCGGCGATTCCCGGCGCGGTGGAGGAGTTCGCCGCCATGCGCGATGGCGTGAAGCTGGCGGCCAATGTGTTCAAGCCGGCGGGGAAGGGGCCCTGGCCGGTGATCGTCTCGCGCACGCCATATCTGAAGGACGGCCCCAAGGACCGCGAGAACGCCCCGGCGCAGCTGGCCGCCCAGGCCAAGCGCTACACCGACGCCGGCTACGTGTTCGTGGTCCAGGACACCCGCGGCAAGGGGCGCTCGGAGGGCGCCTATCTCGCGTTCGAGAACGACATCGAGGACGGCTACGACACCCTCGACTGGCTCGCCGGCCAGCCCTGGAGCAACGGCAAGGTCGGGATCACCGGCGGGTCGGCCCTGGGCATCACCGGCAACGCCGCGGCCATGGCGGCTCACCCGGCGTTGAAGGCGGCCTATGTGGTGGTCGCGCCGAGCGACCTGGGCGAGTACCGCGCGCCGGGCGGCGTCCCGAAGGAGAAGGACACCAGCGGCTGGCTGAAGGAGCAGGGCGTCGACGACAAGGTCATCGAGGCGAGCCGCGCCCGCATCGGCGACGACGTGTTCTGGAACCGCGGATCCATGAGCGCCAACCGCAAGTACATCCGTATCCCGATCTTCAATGTCGGCGGCTGGTACGACATCTTCCAAGAAGGGGCGACGGGCAACTTCGCCTGGCTGCAAAACCACGGCGCCAAGGGCGCGCGGGGCAATCAGAAGGTGTTGATGGGTCCCTTCGGCCACGGCGAGCTGTCGGGCGACCTGGCCTATCCGGGCTACGAGCAGGCGCTGAAGGCCGCCGGCGACCAGGAGTTCCGCTGGTTCGACCACTGGCTGAAGGGCGCGCCGAACGGCATCATGGACGAGCCGCCGGTCAGCTATTTCATGATGGCCTCGGCCCGGAAGGGCGCCCCATCGCCGAAGAACCGGATGATGACCTCGGCCAACTGGCCGCCGGCGCACCGGCAGGTCCGCTACTACCTCACCGCCGACAAGGGCCTGAGCACCGCGCCGCCGACCGTGGCCTCGAAGACCACCTATCGCTTCGATCCCGCCAAGCCGGTGGAGACCGTGGGCGGCGCCAACCTGACCTTCGACCGCGGGCCGATGGACCAGCGGGCGATCCCGGCGCGCCAGGACTATCTGCGCTTCCAGACCCCGGTGCTGGACAAGGACGTGGTGATCGCCGGACCCGTGAAGGTGGAGCTCAACGTCGCCACCGACGGTCCCGACACCGACTTCATGGCCAAGGTGGTCGATGTCTATCCCGACGGCTACGAGGCCATCGTGCTGGACGCCCCGGTCCGCGCCCGGTTCCGCAAGGGCCGCCTGCCCGACGACGTGGAGCCGATGACGCCGGACGCCGCGGAAGAGCTGGTCGTCGACCTGTGGGGCACGGCCATCACCTTCGAGAAGGGCCACCGCATCGCCCTGCACATCACCTCATCCAACAGCCCGCGCTTTGAGGTGAACCCCAATACCGGCGAGGCGCCGGGCGCACGCAAGCTGAAGCCCCGGGTGGCGGTCAACAGCGTCTATCACGACGCCGCCCACCCCTCGGCCCTGGTGCTGCCAGTGATCTATCCGGCGAATTAGTCCACGCCGGCGGTGGCCAGGATCGCGACTAGGCCGACGGTCATGCCGCGCACGCTTGGGCCCTTCTCCACGTCGATCCATTCGTCGGTGGAGTGGGCCCGGCCGCCGGTTCCGCCCGAGCCGATGGTGATGGCGGGCACGCCTCTGGCCATCGGCGCATTGGCGTCGGTGGACGAGGCCTCGAAGCTGGGCGTGTAGCCGAAGGCGGTGATGGCGGCGATCGTATTGGCCACGATGGGGGCGTCCTCGGGCGTGTTGCCGGCCGGGCGGTCGCCGATCGGCGTCAGCTCGGCGCTCACGGCGCCGACGCGGGTGGAACGGGCTGCGTTCTCCGCGGTGACGGCGGCTTCGATCACCGCCTTGAACTGGGCTTCCAGCCTGGCGAGCTCGGCGGCGTCGGCCGAGCGCATGTCGAACTCGACGAACACCTTGTCGGGGATGGCGTTGACCGAGGTCCCGCCGCCGGCGACCGAGGCCGAATAGGTGACCTTCGGCTCGACGGGCGGCTGGATCGCGTAGAGGTCGGCGATCGCCTTGCCCATGGCGGCCATCGGATTGACGATCCCGAAGGCGCCGTAGCTGTGCCCGCCCGGACCCTTGAAGGTGACCCGGTAGCGCTTCGAGCCGACGCCGACATGGGTGATGTGGGCCGGGTCGATGCCGTCGACCGAGAAGAAGGCCTTGGTCCTGTCCTTATACTTCCCCTTGCCGAAGAAATAGCGGACCCCGCGCAGGTCGCCCGCGCCTTCCTCGCCCACCGTTCCGACGAACAGGATGTCGCTGCGGGTCTTGATCTTGGCCGCGTCCAGGGCCCCGATCCAGGCCAGCAGCACGGCCAGGCTGCGGGAATCGTCGGCGACTCCGGGGGCGTAGAGCTTGGTCCCCTCGCGGCGGACCTTCACGTTCGTGCCTTCCGGGAAGACGGTGTCCAGGTGGGCGGAGACCACCACGACCGGCCCGGCCTTGGTCCCCTTGCGCAGGCCCATGACATTGCCCTCGGGATCGATCTCCACGTCCTTCAGGCCGTGGGCCTCCAGCATGGCGCGAAAGGCCTTGGCCCGCTCGGCCTCCTTGAAGGGCGGGGCGGGGATCTCGGTCAGGGTGACGATGTCGGCGACCGTGCGATCATGCTCGGCGTCCAGGGTCGCCGCCGCCGTCTTAAAGGCCGCGCTGCCCACGATCCTCGCCACGTCGTCCTTGGGGGCGGCGAGGGCGGGGCCGGCCACCAGGACGGCGAGGACGGCGGAGAGGCAGGTGCGGCGCATGGGACATCCGGTCGGGGCTGCGAGTCGGCGGCATACTAGCGGCCGGATGCGGCCCGGCTAGGCGCGGTTGGCGCTGGCCGTATGTTCAAGGGCCATGACGTCGGTGGCGTCCTCGGCGTCCATGATCTTCAGCAGCCGGGCGCGGGCCCGGTTGACCCGGCTCTTGATGGTGCCCAGCGCGCAGCCGCAGATCTCGGCGGCCTCCTCGTAGGAGAGGCCCGCGGCGCCGACCAGCACCAGGGCCTCGCGGTGTTCGGGGGGCAGCTGGGCCAAGGCGTCCTGCAGGGCATGCATGGCCACGCTCCAGTCCTGGGTCGGCGGGCTGCGCAGGGCGCCGGCATATTCCCCCGTCTCGTCGCGCACCTCGCGGCGGCGGCGGATCACCTGGGTGTAGTAGGTATTGCGCAGGATTGTGAACAGCCAGGCCCGCAGGTTGGTGCCGGGCTCGAACTTGTCGCGGTTGGTCCAGGCCTTGATCAGGGTGTCCTGAACCAGGTCGTCGGCGTCGGAGCCGTTGTGGCTCAGTGACCAGGCGAACGCCCGCAGCGCCGGGATCATGCCGACGACGTCATTACGCCAGTCGCTCTCTCCGCTCATGATGTCCTCGACACGCCCCGGGCCATCGAGCGCGGCCAGGGGCCGACCTCTCGTGGCAGGTGAACGCATCCGGACTCCATGTGTTCCGCGTGTTCCGCCTTGCGGATGGTCGGTGAATACCCACGTTACCGGAACTCCCCGGGGGTGGCGGCGTTTGGCGACTCGGTTCGCCGAAGACATCCCTTCAACGCGGTGACAGGAGCAGTCCCATGGCGCCATCTGACGAGACTGCCGCCGCGCCGGCCTTGCACAGGGCCGCCCAGGCGGAGGCCGCCGCGCGCTACCTGCGCGTGCGTGAGGCCAGCCTGGCCATGACCGCGCATCTGTCGGCCGAAGACCAGCTCGCCCAGTCGATGCCCGACGCCAGCCCGACCAAGTGGCACCTGGCCCACACAACCTGGTTCTTCGAGACCTTCCTGCTGATCCCGAGGCTGGCCGACTACCGGCCGTTCAATCGCAGCTTCGCCTATCTGTTCAACTCGTATTACGAGGCTCTCGGCCCCCGCCAGCCGCGGCCGGAGCGCGGACTGCTGACCCGCCCGTCGCTGGACGAGGTCAAGGCCTATCGCGCCCATGTGGACGACGGCATGATCCGGCTGCTGCGCCGCGACGCTTGCGCGGTCGCCGATCTGCTGGATCTGGGCCTGGCCCATGAGGAACAGCATCAGGAGCTGATCCTGATGGACATCCTGCACCTGTTCTCCCAGTCGCCGCTGAAGCCTGCCTACGCCCCGGCGCCGGCCCTGCCGGTGGGCGCTGATCCCGGTCCCGCGCGGCCCGTGGACTTCGCCGGGGGCCTGGTGGAGATCGGCCATTCGGGCGCGGACTTCGCCTTCGACAACGAGGGGCCGCGTCACAAGGTCTATCTGCAGCCCTATCGCATGGCCGACCGGCTGGTGACGAACAGCGAGTGGCTGGCCTTCATGGCCGACGGCGGTTACGCGCGCCCCGAACTCTGGCTCTCGGAAGGCTGGGCTACGGTGCAGGCCGAAGGTTGGAATGCGCCGCTCTACTGGCAAGAGGCGCCATCGGGTTGGCGAGCCATGACCCTGCAGGGTCTGCGCGCCATCGCCCCGCACGCCCCGGTGACCCACATCAGCTTCTACGAGGCTGACGCCTATGCCACCTGGGCCGGGGCGCGCCTGCCGACCGAGGCCGAGTGGGAGCACGCCGCCCGCGACATCCCGATGCGCGGCAACTTTCTCGGCAGCGGTCAGTTCGGCCCCGCCGCGACCCCAGCCGGGGCGTCGGGCCTGCGCCAGATGTTCGGCGACACCTGGGAATGGACCCGTAGCGCCTATGGCCCCTATCCCGGATTCCATCCGGCCGATGGGGCGGTGGGCGAGTACAACGGCAAGTTCATGATCGGCCAGATGGTGCTGCGCGGTGGCTGCTGCGTGACGCCGCAGGGCCACACGCGGGCCAGCTATCGCAACTTCTTCCAGCCGCAGCAGCGCTGGATGTTCTCGGGCCTGCGCCTGGCCTGGGACGCCATGGTCCGGGTCGAGGACGACGGCAGCGCCTTCGCCGCTGACGTGCGCCGCGGTCTGTCCCAGCGTCGCAAGGAGTTGCCGGCCAAGTACTTCTACGACGCCGAGGGCTCGGCCCTGTTCGAGGCGATCACCGACCTGCCGGAATACTATCCGACCCGCACCGAGGTCGCCCTGTTACGCGCGACGGCGCCGGACATGGCCTCCCACATTCCGGCTGGCGCGGCCCTGGTGGAGTTCGGCAGCGGCGCCAGCACCAAGACCCGCATCCTGCTCGACGCGGCGCCGCGGACCGGGGTCTATGTCCCCATCGACATCAGCCGCTCGGCGCTCGACGCCGCCGCTGAAGCCATCGGCCGCGACTATCCGGGCCTTGAGGTGGCGCCTCTGGTGGACGACTTCACCACGGCGCTGGACCTGCCGGGCGAGGTGGGGGACCGACCCCGAGTCGGCTTCTTCCCGGGCTCGACCATCGGCAACTTCCGGCCCCAGGAGGTGGTGGCCTTCCTGACCGCGGCCAGGCATCTGCTGGGCGAGGGCGCCGGCTTCCTGGTGGGGATAGACCTGGTCAAGGACGCCGGGACCCTGGTGGCGGCCTATGACGACGCCCAGGGCGTCACGGCCGCCTTCAACCTGAATCTTCTGGCGCGGATCAATCGGGAGCTGGAGGGGGATTTCGATCTCTCGGCCTTCGAGCACCGGGCGGTGTGGAACGCGGAGGAAAGCCGGATGGAGATGCATCTGGTGAGCCTGCGCGATCAGGGCGTCCGCGCGGCGGGGGCCACGTTCCGCTTCAAGAGCGGCGAGACGATCCATACGGAAAACTCCTACAAGTTCACCGTGGACGGCTTCGCGAAGCTGGCGGAACAGGCGGGGTGGAAGCTGGAGCGGCGCTGGGAAAGCCCCGCTCCGAGCTTCGCGGTGGTCCTACTGAGAGCCTAGCTCTCCAGGCGTTCGCCGCGGGTGCGTCCGCCCCCACGGGACGATTCCCCGCCCTTGCGACCCGCCGAAGCCGCGAGGTCGCGGTCCTTGGCGAAACTACGTTTCTCACCCGGGACGCTGGCGCCGCCCTTGCGGGCGATCTCGCGTCGGCGTTCGGGATTCATGGCTGCGAACCCTCGGCGGGATTTCGGCTTGGCGTTCGGATCAAGGTCCATGAGCGACTCCTCTAATGCGTCGACCGTTGGGGGATGCGGCGACGCCGCGACTTCCGTTACGGTCAAGCAAACTCGCCAGATGCGGCTGAGGTTGCGAGGAAAGTGCAGTCGGCGCCTGCGACCTATTCGCGCCTTAGCGCCTCGATGGGGTCGAGCCGCGCTGCGCGCCAGGACGGATAGGCCCCGAACACCAGGCCCACGAGGCTGGAAAACCCTAGCGCAATAGGGCCTGCCCACGGTGGAATCGCCACAGGCCAGGCGCCCAGCTTGGCGACGGCGACGGCCCCAAGCACACCGATCAGCAGGCCGATCAGGCCGCCGGCCAACGAAAGCGTGATCGCCTCGAGGGCAAATTGAATCAGAACCTGGGAGCGTTTCGCCCCCACCGCCATGCGCAGGCCGATCTCCCGGGTGCGCTCGGTGACGGCCACCAGCATGATGTTCATGATGCCGACCCCGCCCACCACCAGCGACACCGCGGCCACCGCGGCCAGCAGGATGGTGAAGGTGGCGACGGCCGCCTGGGAGGCCTGGAGGATCGAGGCCATGTTCTGGGTCTGGAAATCGTCATCGTCTCCGGCGCGGATGCGATGCTGCTCGCGCAGCAGGTTGACGACGTCTTCCTGCACCCGGTCCAGGCTGTCGGCGTCGACGGCCTTCACATAGATGGTCTGGACGGTGTCGCCGCGGGCGCGGCGGCCGACGATGCGCGAGCGCACCGCTTCGAGCGGACCCAGCAGGACATCGTCCTGGTCCTGGCCGAAGCTCGACTGACCCTTGGATTCCAGCACCCCGATCACCTCGAAGGGCACGCTGCGCACCCGCACCCGGCGGCCGACGGGGTCGAGATCGCCCCACAGCTCGCGCGCCACGGTCTGGCCGATCACCACGACCTTGCGGCCCTGGCGCGACTCCCGCTCGTCGAACATGCGGCCCGAGGCGATGGCGAGGTCGCGGGCGACCAGGTAGTCCGGGGTCACCCCCTCGATACGGCTGTTCCAGTTGGCGCCGTCGGCGGTGAGCTGGGCCTGGCCGCGCACCACGGGGGCGATGGCGGCGACGTTCTCGACCTGTTTGGCGATGGCTTCGGCGTCGGCGTCCTTCAGAGACTGACCTGAACCCGCGGCGCCCATCACGAAGCCGCCTCCGCCGCCCCCGGCGCCGCCTCGGGAGGCGCCAGGCGAGACGATGATCAGGTTGGAGCCGAGCCCGGCGATTGTCGAGGTCACCCGCTGCTGCGCGCCCAGGCCGATGGAGGTCATCATCACCACGGCGGCCACCCCGATCACCACGCCCAGCGAGGTTAGGGCGGAGCGCATCGGGTGAGCGATGATGGCTCCCGTGGCGAAACGCAGAAGCTCGATGGAGCGCATGGTCAGACCCCCCGCTCGTCGGAGACCACCAGACCGTCGCGGAAAGAGATGCGGCGATCGGTGGAGGCCGCCACGTCGTGGTCATGCGTGACCAGGATCAGGGTCAGGCCTTCCCTGTTGAGCTGCTTGAACAGGGCCAGCACCTCCTGGCCGGTCTGGGTGTCCAGCGCCCCGGTGGGCTCGTCGGCAAGCAGCAGGTCGGGCGAATTGGCCAGCGAGCGGGCGATGGCCACCCGCTGCTGCTGGCCGCCGGAGAGCTGGGTTGGTTTGTGACCCATGCGCGGACCCAGGCCGACGCGCTCCAGCATCTCGGCGGCCCGGTCTCGGCGCTCGCGCGGGGCCAGGCCCGCATAGATCATCGGCAGTTCGACGTTCTGCAAGGCGGTCAGCCGCGGCAGGAGCTGGAAGGACTGGAACACGAAACCGATCCGCCGGCGGCGGAACTCGGCCAGCTCGTCGTCGCTGAACGCCCCCACGTCCTCGCCCTCGAAACGGTAGACGCCCGTGGAAGGACGGTCGAGGCCGCCCAGGATGTTCATCAGCGACGACTTGCCCGAGCCCGACGGCCCGATCACCGCCACGTTCTCTCCGCGCCCGATGGAGAGAGTGACGCCGGCCAGGGCCGCGACTTCCTCCTCGCCCATCACGTAGAGCTTCCGGAGATCGGAGATCTCGATCACGGCGTCACATCCGCACCCGCACGCCGCCGCCGCCGCCCGTCGGGCCGCCCATGGGGGAGGGCGCCTTGATCTTGGCCTTCGGTCCGCCGCCAGTGATCACCTGGTCGCCGGCCTTGAGCGCGCCGCGGATCTCGGTGAACGAGCCGTCGGTGGCGCCCACCCGCACCGGGATCGGAACCGGCTTGTCGTCGCGCAGCACATAGACCACCCCGCCGGTGAAGCCCGAGCGGTCGCCGCGGCCGCCCTGGCCGATGGTGGCGCGCAGGGCCGCGAGCTTGGTCTTCTGGCCGGCCTTCAGAGAGGGTTCCAGCTTGGCCAGGGCTTCGGTCATGTTCTTGCGCATGGCCTCGCGCATCGCGCCGCGGTCGCCGCCGGCCGAGGCGAAGGCCGCCGCCGACTTCTGGCGCAGCTCGGCCTGGATGGCATCCCATTTCTTCTGCTGGTCGGCGTCGAGGTCGAGCTGGGCGATGATCCGCTGGCCGCCCATGCCGCCGCCCTGGCGTCCGCCGCCGCCCTGCTGGCGCTGGCCGCCGCCGCCGCCGCCGGGGCCGCCCATGCCAGGCGGGCCAAAGCCCGGCGCGCGCACGGTCTGGCCGTTCTCGCTGGCCGGGGTCCAGCGCAGGGCCGCGACCGGGACCTTCATGACATTTGGCTTCTGCTGGATGACGATGTCGGCGTTGGCGGTCATGCCGGGCAGCAGGTTGCCGCGCGGATTGTTGGCCTCGGCCATGACGATATAGGCGACCACGTTTTGCTCGGTGACCGGTTGCTTGCGGACCTGGGTGACGATCCCGGTGAAGTTCTCGTCCGGGAAGGCGTCGACGGTGAACTTCACCGACTGGCCCTCCTGCACCTGGCCGATGTCGGCCTCGTCGACGGAGATCTTCACCTCCACCTTCGACAGGTCCTGGGCGATGCGGAACAGGATCGGGGCCTGCAGGCTGGCGGCCACGGTCTGGCCGGGCTCGATCTGGCGGTCGACGATCACCCCGTCGATCGGGGCGACGATAGTGGTGCGGCCCAGGTCCACACGCTGGCTGCGCAGGGCCGCCTGGCTCTGGGCGATGCGGGCGCGGGCGCTGTCCACGCCGGCCTGGGCCTGGCGGAAGGCGGCCTGGGAAACGTCCAGGGTCGAAGGCGCATAGATGCCCTGGCTCACCAGCGTCTTTTTGCGATCGTAGTCGGCCTGGGCCGAGGCCAGCCCTGCCTGGGCCTGGCGCAGGGCGGCCTGGCCGGCCACCACGTCGGCCTGACCTTGCTGGACCCGGCTCTCATAGGTCTGGGGATCGAGCACGGCCAGCACCTGGCCCCGCTTCACCTCATCGTTGAAGTCGACCATCACCTGGGTGATCTGGCCCGAGATCTGCGACCCCACGTCCACCGTCACCAGGGCCTCCAGCGTTCCGGAGGCCGAGACCGATTTCGTGATCGATCCGGTCTCCACCGCCGCCGTCCGGTAGGGATCCTTCGGCGCCTTGGGCTTCATCACCTGCCAGCCGACCAGCCCCGCGGCCAACAGGGCGACGACGGCGAGCGCGATCCGGGCGACGCGGGGCAGGCGCTTGGCCGAACGGATGGGAGAGGGGCTCATGCGACGGGGGATCTCCGAAATTCGCCCAATGGTTTAGCCTGCTCTACCTGAACCGCAGCCAACCGTCAGATACGGCGCCGCGCAGGCTTGCCGTCTCAAGAACAAACCGGCGTTACGTGGCAATGTCGGTGTGGCAACAAATGCCTAGAGCGGTAGCTGGACCCGGGCGGTCAGCCCGCCGCCGCCGCGGTTGATGAGGGAGACATCCCCGCCGTGACCGCGGGCCACGGAGCGCACGACGGCGAGGCCGAGGCCTATCCCGCCGGTTTGGCGGCTACGCGAGGGCTCGCGGCGGTAGAAGGGTTCGAAGACCCGTTCGCGATCCTCGTTCGGGATGCCGGGACCGTCGTCTTCGATCTCGACCACGGCGCTGCCGGCGTCGACGAAGACCCGCGCCCGGGCCCGGCCGCCATACTTCACGGCGTTGTCGAGCAGGTTGGTGAACATGCGGCGCAGGGCGACCGGATCGCCGTGCAGGACCACCTTTTCGCCGCGCTCGACCTCGGTGTCGGCGCCGGTCTCGGCCATCTCGTCGCAGACGCTCTCCAGCAGGGAGGAAAGCTCCAAGGGTGTGCGCTCCCCGGCGCGGGTGGCGTCGCGCACGAAGGTCAGGGCCGCGGAGATCATCTCCTCCATCTGGTCGATGTCGGCGGCCATCTTGGCGCGGCTGTCCTCCGGCGCGCTCTCGATGCGGAACCGCAGGCGGGTGAGCGGCGTGCGCAGGTCGTGGGCGATGGCGCCGACCATGGCGGTGCGGTCCTCCACATAGCGGCGCAGGCGCTCCTGCATGTCGTTGAAGGCGCGCGCGGCGATGGCCACCTCGGCGGGGCCCTTCAGTGACAGCGGCGCGGCGCGGGGATCGCGCCCCAGCCGCTCGGCGGCGTCGGCGAACAGGCCGATGGGCGCCGACAGCCGGCGCGCGAACACATAGGCCACGGGCGCCATGGCCAGACCCGAGAGCAGGAACCAGAGCACGATCCGCTGCTGCCAGGGATCGAGCCCGATCGCGGGCTCGGGCCGCACGATCATCCATCTGCCGTCCGGCTGGCGGACCGCCACGTCGAAGGGTGCGATCAGGAAGTGCTCCTCGCGCTCCGCGGCGCCGCCCTCACGCGCCATTCGGTCGCGGACGATGCGGAACACCCGCCGATCGGAGACCGGGAAGCGGGAGGTCGCGGCGATCACCACGCGCTCGTCGGGGACGCCCAGCGCCTGGGCCAGTTGATGCCGGATGATCGGCGCCATGCGGCCCTCCATCGGCAGCTGGGGCGCGGCGTCGGCGAACTGAACGGTCAGCGGGCGTCGTTCGGTGAAGGTGGGCGTGGCGCCCCGGAACGCCGCGACGATCTCGCTCACGCGGTAGAAGTCCGGCGCGGGTGGCGGCAGGTTGAACAGCATGACCAGGCTGATGGTCTGGGCGGCCACCAGGCTGATGCCGATCAGGGCCAGGAGCTGGGCGAACAGCGAGGCCGTCGGCCGTCCCGACCAGGGAAGTCTCATCCCCGTTTCACCTTGGCGGTGAACATGTAGCCCTCGTTGCGGATCGTGCGGATCAGGTCCTGGCCGCCGCCGTCGTCCAGCTTGCGCCGCAGGCGGCTGATCTGCACGTCGATGGCTCGGTCGAAGGCTTCGGAATCCGGCCCGCGGGCGAACTCTAGGAGCTGGTCGCGGGTCAGCACCCGCTGCGGGCGCTCCACGAAGGTGCGGAGCAGTGAGAACTCACCGGAAGACAGGTTGACCACCACGCCCTGGGGCGAGCGAAGTTCGCGGCGCACCAGGTCGAGGCGCCAGCCGGCGAACTCGCAGCCGGCGGCGGCGCTCGTGGACTGGCCGCGTTGCTCGGCGCGGCGCAGCACCGCCCGCACCCGGGCCAGCAGTTCGCGCGGATTGCAGGGCTTGGAGAGATAGTCGTCGGCGCCCAGCTCGAGGCCGACGATGCGGTCGGTGTCCTCGCCCATGGCCGACAGCATGATGATCGGCGGGCCGTCGCCCACCGCCAGGCGGCGGCAGATGGCCAGGCCGTCCTCCCCGGGCAGCATGACATCCAGCACGATGAGGTCGACCGGGCCGCGCTCCAGCGCCTGTTCCATCTCGCGCGCGTCGCCGGCGGTGTCGACGGCGTAGCCGTGCTTGCCGAGGAAGTCGGAAACAACGTCCCGGATGCCCGGGTCGTCGTCGACCATCAGGATGCGCGCGGCCCGGTGAGGCTGATCTGTCGAGGTGTCCATTCGCGCCATCCTTACGTCTTCCCGTAACGCGCGGATTTCACGCTTGAAAGCATCATGCGTCGGCCAGCACCTCGTCGGCGACGAAGGGATTGGTGCGTCGCTCGGCCCCGAAGGTCGACATGGGGCCGTGGCCCGGCACGAAGGCGACGTCGTCCCCCAGCGGCCAGAGTCGGCCGGTGATGGAGTCGATGAGCTGCTGGTGATTGCCGCGGGGGAAATCGGTGCGGCCGATGGAACCCTGGAACAACACGTCGCCCACCTGGGCGAAGCGGGCCTCCCGGTGGAAGAAGACCACGTGACCGGGAGTGTGGCCGGGGCAGTGATAGACCTCGAACTGGGTCTCTCCCAGCGTCACTATGTCGCCGTCGGCCAGCCAGCGGTCGGGGGTGAAGGTCTTGGCGTCCGGCATGCCCCAGCGCGCCCCGGAGGTTCCGATCTCGTCGATCCAGAAGGCGTCGTCCGGGTGCGGTCCCTCGATGGGGCAGCCGGTGATCTCCTTGAGCGCCGCCGTGCCGCCGGCATGGTCCAGATGGCCGTGGGTGATCCAGATCTTCTCGAGGGTGAGGTCGTGCGCCTTCAGGGCCTCGAGCAGGCGGGGAACCTCCCCGCCGGGATCGATGATCGCGGCCTTCCGGGTCTTGGCGCACCAGACGATGGTGCAGTTCTGCGCCAGGGGCGTGACGGGGGCGATCAGGGCGCGGATGGGCGGTTCGGTGCTCATGGCCCTAACATCGGGCCTCCGCCGCCATATGAAAAGACCCGGGCGAACCCGGGTCTCTCCGTATCAGGCTTGGCGATCCGTCGGCGACGGCGCGCCGGGCATCGGCGGCACCGGGCCAGGCGGCGCATCGACCGCCAGTTCCGGCACGTCGATGATGCCGCGACCCACATGGCTGCGGCTGCGCCCGTAGAGGAAGTAGACCACCAGGCCGATGGCCGCCCAGCCCACGAACATCAGCTTGGTCTCGGTCGAGAGGCTGAAGAACAGGTAGACGCAGCCGATCGCCGCCAGCGGCGCGACGACCATGACGGCCGGGGTGCGGAAGGGACGCTTGCGGTCGGGATCGGTCTTACGCAGCACCATCACCGCGATCGCCACCATGGCGAAGGCGAACAGCGTGCCGGAGTTCGAGATGTCGGCCAGCACGCCCACCGGGAAGAAGGCGGCGAAGGCTGAGACGAACAGGCCGGTGATGATGGTGATGACATAGGGCGTGTGGAAGGTGGGGTGCACCTTCGAGAACACGGCCGGAAGCAGGCCGTCGCGGCTCATGACGAAGAAGATCCGGGTCTGGCCGAACATCATCATCAGGATGACGGAGGGCAGGGCGAGGCCGGCGGCGAGGCCGAGCAAGTTGCCGATCTGCGGCCAGCCGATGGAGCGCAGGGTCCAGGCCAGGGCTTCCTTGGAGCAGACCACGTGGCTTTCGGTGAGCGAGGCGCAGGCGGCCGACAGTTCCGGGCTGCCGGGACGCAGGCCCGCGCCGGTGGCGTCCATCACCGGCTGGGCGCCGACGGTGCCGATCACGCCCATGGCGACCAGGATGTAGAAGATGGTGCAGATGCCCAGCGAGCCGATCAGGCCGATCGGCATGTTCCTCTGTGGATTCTTGGTCTCCTCGGCCGCGGTCGAGACCGCGTCGAAGCCGACATAGGCGAAGAAGATCGAGGCCGCCGCCGCCGAGACCCCGGCCATGCCGAGCGGGGCGAAGGGTTCGAAGTTCTCCATCTTCATCACCGGCAGGGCCAGGACGCAGAAGAGCGACAGGGCGGCCACCTTGATGGCGACCAGGAAGGCGTTGACCGTCGCCGATTCCCGGGTGCCGACGACCAGCAGGGCGGTCACCACCAGGGCGATGAGGGCGGCGGGCAGGTTGATGATCCCGCCGTCCATCGGCCCGAGGACCAAGGCGTTGGGGATGTCGATATTGAAGGCGTTCTCCACCAGCCCGACCACATAGCCGGACCAGCCCACGGAGACCGCGCCGGCGGCGACCGCATATTCCAGGATCAGCGCCCAGCCGACCATCCAGGCCATCATCTCGCCCATCACGGCGTAGCTGTAGGTGTAGGCAGACCCGGAAACCGGGACCATGGACGACATCTCGGAGTAGCAGAGCGCGGCGACCGCGCAGACGAAGCCGGCTATGATGAAGGCCGCGATCATGCCGGGCCCGGCCTTTTGGGCCGCCTCGGCGGTGAGCACGAAAATCCCGGTGCCGATGATGGCCCCGATGCCGAGCATGGTGAGCTGGAATGGCCCCAGCGAGCGGTGCAGCGACTTTTTCTCGGCAGTCGCAAGAATCGCGTCGAGCGATTTAACTCGCCACATATTTCCTCCAGGAGTTCCGGCGGCCCCCGCCGCGCGGTCGTGATTTGGCGTTACGTGGCCTCTTCGGCGCCGTGCGGTCAAGCGCCAACGCACGTGGAGCGATTGCGCCAAACCCGGCGCCCGGGGAATGGGCGGCCGCTTGGCGCGGGAACGCGGCCCGGCTAGACCGCAGCATGCTCCCGGTCGAGGAAATTTTGCCCGTGCTGCGAACGGCGCTCTCCGAGCGCACGTCGGCCGTGCTGGTGGCGCCGCCAGGCGCCGGGAAGACCACCGTCATTCCCCTGCGGCTGCTGGACGCCGAGTGGCTGGCCGGCCGCAAGATCGTCATGCTGGAGCCACGCCGGCTGGCCGCCCGCGCCGCGGCCGAGCGCATGGCCCAGACGCTGGACGAACGGGTCGGCGACACGGTCGGCTACAGGGTGCGGATGCAGTCGAAGGTCTCGGCGCGGACCCGGATCGAGGTGGTCACCGAGGGCGTGTTCAGCCGGATGATCCTCGCCGATCCGACGCTGGACGGCGTCGGGGCGGTGATTTTCGACGAGTTCCACGAGCGCAGCCTGGACGCCGACCTCGGCCTGGCGCTGGCGCGCGACACCCAAGGCCTGCTGCGCGATGACCTGCGCATCCTGGTGATGTCGGCCACGCTGGACGGCGCCGCGGTGGGCCGGCTGCTGGACGAGGCGCCGGTGATCGAGAGCCAGGGCCGGGCCTTTCCGGTGGACACCCGGTATCTCGGCCGTGACGAGCGCCTGCGCCTGGAGGATCGCGTGGTCCGCGCCGTGGAGCGCGCCCTGGCCGAAGAAACCGGCAGCGTTCTGGTCTTCCTGCCGGGGCAGGGGGAGATTCGCCGCGCGGCCGAGCTGCTGGTCGAGCGGGTGCGGCGGCCGGACGTGCGGATCGCGCCGCTCTATGGCGCTCTCGACCCCGCCGAGCAGGACGCCGCCATCTCTTCGCCGCCGCCGGGCGTCCGCAAGGTGGTCCTGGCGACCTCCATCGCCGAGACCAGCCTGACCATCCAGGGCGTGCGGGTGGTGATCGATTCGGGCGTGGCGCGGGTCCCGCGCTTCGATCCGGCCAGCGGCCTCACCCGCCTGGCCACCGTCCGTGTCAGCCGCGCCGCCGCCGACCAGCGCCGGGGACGGGCGGGCCGCACCGAGCCCGGCGTCGCCTACCGCCTCTGGGACGAGGCCGAGACCCGCGCCCTGCCGGCCTATGCCGATCCGGAGATCCTCGACGCCGACCTCTCGGGCCTGGCGCTGGACCTGGCCCGCTGGGGCGCCAAGGACGCGACGAGCCTGGCCTTCCTCGACCCGCCGCCGGCCGCCGCCTTTGCAGAAGCCCGCGGCCTGCTGCGGCGGCTGGAGGCCCTCACCGACGACGGCGTGCTGACCGCTCATGGCGAGGCCCTGGCCGAGTTCCCCCTGGCGCCGCGGCTGGCCCACATGGTGCTCAAAGCCCAGGCCAGCGGGCAGGGCGGTCGCGCCGCGCGGATCGCCGCCCTGGTCACCGAGCGCGGCCTGGGCGGACGTGACGCCGACCTGCGGCATCGGCTGGAAGGGTTCGAACGCGACCGCTCGCCCCGCGCCCGCGACGCCCGGGCCCTGGCCGATCGCTGGGCCGGCCTGGCGGGCAAGGCCGGGCGCGAGGCGCCGCTGGACGACGGCCTGCTGCTGGCCTTCGCCTATCCGGAGCGGATCGCCAAGGCGCGCGGCGGCTCAGGCGAGTTCCAACTGGTCAGTGGTCGGGGCGCCTTCGTGGAGCCCAGCGACGCGCTCGCCCGTGAGAAATGGCTGGCGGTGGCCGAACTGGGCGGCGGCGACCGGCGCGACCGCATACTGCTAGCCGCACCCCTGGACGAGGCCGACCTCGCCAGGATCTTCGCCGGCCAACTCGAGACCGAGACCCGGCTGGAGGAGAGCGGCGGCGGACGCCTGCGCGCCAAGCGGATCGTGCGGCTGGGTCGCCTGGCCATCTGCGAGGAGATCGACGAGCGGCCCGATCCGGCCCTGATCGCCGCCGCCCTGGCCGATCGGGTTCGCGCCGAGGGCCTCTCGGCCCTGCCCTGGAGCGAGGCGACCCTCGGCCTGCGCCGGCGCGCGGCCTTCTTGAGATCTCGGGAGGGCGAGGCATGGCCCGACCTGTCGGACGCGGCGCTTGTCGGGCGGCTGGAGGATTGGCTGACGCCCTTGCTGATCGGCGTTCGCGCGCTGGCCGCCCTTAAGCCCGATGCCCTGGACGGCGCGGTCCGCGCCCTGATTCCCTGGGACCAGCAGCGCCGGCTGGACGCCGCCGCGCCCATCCGCTGGACCGCCCCCACCGGCAACAGCTTCGCCATCGACTACGCCGCCGAGGGCGGGCCCCGAGTCGATGTCCGCGTGCAGGAGGTGTTCGGCCTCAACGACCATCCCTCGGTCGGCGGCGTTCTGATCACATTGTCGCTCCTGTCGCCGGGCCATCGTCCGGTCCAGATGACCAAGGACCTGCCTGGCTTCTGGAAGGGATCCTGGAAGGACGTCCGCTCCGACATGCGCGGCCGCTATCCCAAGCACGTCTGGCCGGAAGACCCCGCGACCGCCGCGCCCACGGCGCGCGCCAAGCCGCGCGGAACTTAAGTCGCCGCGTAGATCATGATCCCCGTGGCCACCGCGAGGTTGAGGCTGTCGGCCCGGCCGCGCATGGGGATCTTGACGTTGACGTCGCAGAGTGCGGCCATGTCCGGGGTCAGGCCCTGCTGCTCGTTGCCCATCAGCACCAGGGTGGGCTTGGCGTAGGTGGCCTGGCGGTGGTCGACCTCGGCGGTCAGCAAGGTGCCCACCACCGAGCCCGGCCAGGCCGCGCGCCAGGCTGCGAACTCGGCCTCGGCGGCCTTGACGATCGGCACGGCGAAGATCGAGCCCATGGTGGCGCGCACGGCCTCCACAGAGAACGGGTCGCAGCACTCGCCCACCAGGATCACCGCCCCGCAGCCCGCCGCGTCGGCGGTGCGCACGATGGTCCCCAGGTTCCCGGGGTCGCGAACCCGGTGCAGCCCGACGAAGCAGGGCGCCGCGTCCGGCCTCAGATCCTCCAGCGCCGTGAAGATCTGCGCGAAGACACCGACCACGGCTTGCGGATTGTCGCGCCGCGAGACCTTGGCGAGTATCTCCTGGGTTACCTCGATCACCTCGCCCCGCGCGGCCTGGGTCGCGGCGATGGCCTGGCGGAGCAGGGGATGGCCCTGCGCCTCCTGGCCGTACATCAGGATGGCCGGCGCATGGCCCAGTTCGACCGCCTCGGTGACGATCTTCAGGCCCTCGGCGACGAACAGGCCGGTCGCATCGCGTTCCTTGCGTAGATGCAGGGCGCGAACGGCCTTGACCGTCGGATTGGTCAGGGAGGTGACGGCGCGCCCGGTCACGCGGCCCACCGGGCGTAGAAGCTCATGCCCACCTGGCGTTCGCCGCCGTCCTGGACCAGGGCCAGCTCACCCCATTCGATCTTGCCGCCCCGGTCGCCGAGCTTGTCGGCTAGGAGGCCGGCCAGGGCCGCGCCGGAGATCCGCTCGGCATAGGCGTTGAGTAGAAGGAAAGAAGCATTTTCCGATAGAAGTTCAGCGCATAGGGTCGAAAGTTCAGGCAGGTTCTCGAACAGTCGCCACACCTCGCCATCGGGTCCGCGGCCGTATTTCGGCGGATCGAGGATGATCCCCTCATAGCGCGAGCCGCGCCGCACCTCGCGCTGGACGTAGCGTCGCGCGTCCTCGCAGATCCAGCGGATCGGACGGTCCTCCAGCCCCGACAGGGCGGCGTTCTCCCGCGCCCAGCCGATGGCCTTCTTCGAGGCGTCCACGTGGGTGACGGCCGCGCCGGCCGCCGCGCAGACCAGGCTGGCCACGCCCGTATATCCGAACAGGTTCAGCACCTTGGGCTGACCTCCTGCGGCGCGGACCTTCGCGTCCAGCCAGGCCCAGTTGGCCGCCTGCTCGGGGAAGAAGGCCAGGTGCCGAAATGCGGTGAAGCGCGCCTGGAACCTGGCCTCGCCCCAGGCCATGGGCCAGCTTTCCTTGGGTTTGCCCTGGAAGCGCCAGCGGCCGGCGTCCTCCTCATCGCTGGGATCGAAGACGGCGTCGGCCCGCGCCCAGACCTCCGGCGCCAGCTTCGGGCTCCACAGGGCCTGCGGTTCTGGCCGGACCACGGAATAGGGGCCGTAACGCTCCAGCTTGCGGCCATCGCCACTGTCCAGCAGGCCGTAGTCGCTCCAGCCGGTGGTGCGCATGACGCCGGGAGCCTCGGCGACGGCGGGGGCGATCTTGCTCATGGCCTCCGCACTAGCCGTTCGGGCGCCCGGCCGTCCAGCCTCGGGAAGCTAGTGGCTCTGCAGCGCCGCTTCGGTGCTCTCGATCTCTTCCTTGATCCAGTCGTGGCCGTTGAACGCGAAGACGCCTTCCAGGGCGGCGATATGGACGCTCAGGCGGTCGCGGATTTCGGGGTCGACGTCGGTGCGCCCGGCCATCCACTTGGCGATGAGGTGAAGGCCGAAAGCGCTATGCAGGGCTAGGCGTTGGAGTTGGTCGTCCGGCAGTTTCATGGTCGCTTCCAATCCGTGAGACATCCCCAAGGAAAGTTGGCGCCCGCCGCCGCGGTTCCGTCAAGCTGCGGCGTTGCGGCGCGCCTGAATCTGCAGTCTGGCCTTAGTCACGGAAATGCCTCACTTTCCGGAGGCGGACTCGCCAAGAGGCGGTTATGGTCCGCGGAGTGTTCAGACGTCGGAAGGATTCCCGTGACCACGGCAGTGACCACGAGACGCTCGGCCCGCAAGCCCAAGGGTGACGGCCATCTGCGTCGCGCCGAGATTCTAGAGGCCGCGGAGCGCATCTTCGTCGCCGAAGGCTATGAAGGCGCCACGATCCGCAAGATCGCCGACGAGGTGGGGGTGTCCTCCACCGCCCTCTACATGCACTTCCCGGACAAGGGCTGCATCCTGCTCGAGATCTGCGAGCGGACCATGGAGCAGTTGCTGGAACGCAACAGCATCATCGCCGCCAAGCCGGTGGACGCCGCCACGCGGGTCAAGCTGATGCTGGAATCCTATATGCGCTGGGGTTTCGAGCATCCCAACGCCTATGAGCTGGTGTTCTCCGGCGCCCGGCAAATCTCGGGAGTCTGGCACGAGGGCACCGCCGACATGGGCGCCCGCTGCTACGAGATCTTCTCCGGCGTGGTGCGTGAGATCGCCGCCGAGGGCCGCCTGCGCACCGGCACGGCGGACTCGGCCGCCCAGGCCCTGTGGGCCTCCTGCCACGGGGTCGTGACCCTGATGGTCACCCGGCCGAACTTCGGCTGGGCCCCCACCGACGAGATCATCGAGGTCACCCTCGACGGCCTGATGCACGGCCTGGTGGCCGACTAGCCTTACTGGGCCGACCCTTATTGGGGATTGGGAATCGGCGTGTTCGCCCCGCCGATCGGCAGGCGGGGCGCCGTCGTCTGGGCGGGACCGGCATAGGTCCCGTATGCGCCGCGCCGCAGGTCGCTCGAAAGGGTGATCGGGGCGCTGCCGCCGTTGAGCTTGGCCCGGTAAACTTGCATCCCCTCCATCACCCGCATGACGTAGTTGCGGGTTTCCGAGAACGGAATGCACTCGATGAAGTCGACCGGATCGGTCGAACCGCCGCGCGGGTCGCCGCAGAAGGCCGTCCATTGGCTAGGGCGTCCGGGCCCGGCGTTGTAGGCGGCGATGGCCATCGGATAGGAGCCGGAGAAGGTTCCGATCATCTCGCCCAGATAGGCCTGGCCGAGCTGCATGTTGTAGTCCGGATCGTCCAGCATGCCCGGCGAATAGTTCATTCCGGCCTTGCGGGCTGTGAGCGCCGCGGTGGCCGGCATCAACTGCATCATGCCCCGTGCGCCCACGCCGGAGCGCACCAGGGGATCGAAGCCGCTTTCCTGCCGGGTGATCCCGAGCGTGAGCGCGGTTTCCGGAGCGCCCATCACCTGAGGCGGGGTGCGGAGCGGATAGCCGCGGCCCGGCAGGATGAAACCGCGCTGGGCGGCGGTTCGGACCACCTTCATCGAGGTGTCCTGGTCGCCATAGGCGCGGGCCAGGTCGACCAGCAGGGCCTGCTCCTCGGCCGTCGGCAGGACGTCATCCAGGGCCAGGACGAAGGCGCGGAAGCGGTCCTTGTCGCCCATCTCGTGGAGCAGGCGCGCCGCGCGCACCGAACCACGCCCCTCGAACCGGGCGCGGTCGGCCTGGGTCACCGTTGGGTCCTGGCCGAGCGTCAGGCGCCCTCCGTCCACCTTCTCGCCGGCCAGCAGACCGTAGAAGGTGGTGTTGTGCCGCGCCGCGGCCGAATAGAAGCCCTCGGCCTTGGCCTTGTCGCCGGCGGCCTCCGCCGCCCGGCCGCGCCAGTAAAGCGCCCGGCCGCGGGTGATCGGCGACGAGCCGATCTTCTCCAGGTTGGCGAAATGGATATCGGCCTGCTTCGGGTTGCGCAGCCGATTGAGCGCCAGCCAGCCGGCGTAGAACTCCGCGTCCGCCGCGTCGCCGCCCGAGGTCAGGCCGCTATTTGCTGCGGCGGCATAGGCGCCCTGAGCGTCGCCGTTGCGCAGGGCGAACAGCACCAGGCGGTAACGCTCGTCCCAAATCCGGTCGGCCATCTCGGCATGCGGCGCCTCGGTCGGGAAATAGCGCACCTGGGCCAGGGCCAGGTTCTCGAGATTGCGCTTGCGGTAGAAGGCGGCGCGCTCGAAGGCCAGGCCCGGATGGTTGGCGAATTGCGGGGGCAGGGCGGCGGCCAGGTCGTTGGCGTTGGTGGCGTTGGCCCGATAGGCCATCCGCGCCTGGGCCAGGGCCAGGTGGTCCAGCGGCAGCAAGGGCAGCAGTTCGCGGGCGGCCGGCCCCTGCGCGCCATAGAGCACGACGTCGGCCCGGCGGATGTGGTCCTCGGGCGTCAGCGCGGCCCCGAACCGGGCCAGCATGGCCCTCTGCGGGGCGACCTCGAAGATCCGGTTGCGCCAGAAACCGCGGATCAGCTCGGCGGCCTCCTTGGGCTTGCCGGTGGCCTGATAGGCGGAGGCCAGCGCCATGGCGCCCTCGGCGGTCTGGGGTTCGCCGCCGCCGAACCACTCGACGATTCGCTGCGGGCTCTGGCCGGAGGTCTCTAGTAGCCGCTCGGAGGCCTGCAGCCGGCGCTGGCCGCGCGGCCAGCCGGCCAGGTCGCGGCGAGCCTGGTCAACCTCGAAGAACGACAGCGACTCGGCGGCGGCGTCGACCAGGGCCCAGGTGGCGATCTTCTTGGCGATCGGATCGCCGATCATGCCGATGGCCGAGCGGGCGCCGGTGACGTCGGCCCGCTTGGCGGCGTCCAGCGCGCTGCGCAGGGCCGCGGAATCGGCGTCGGACAAGGCTTGGCGATAGGCGGTCTGCGGGGTCTGGGTCAGTTCGATCGGGCGCGGCGGCCCCTCATAGGCCTGGCGCGTGGACGCGGGCTGGGCCTGGGCGACGCTCGTGACGAGGATCGCGGCCGTGGCGGTCAGGAACGCTTTGCGGGCCTTGAAGTGCAAGTTGGCGAACTCCGGTCTCATGATAGATATGTTGCGGCGCGGGGGCGGGCCAACATATTGTCCGGCCAAATCTTGAGGCCGCAATTAACAGGCCTCGCTTTCACGGCTTTTTGCAGACCATGTCAGATCCATTGTTCAAGGGCGTCATGCCAGCCCTGGTGACGCCGTTCCGCGACGGCGGCCTGGACGAGCAGGCCTTCGTGGCCCTCGTCGAGCGCCAGATCGCCGGCGGCGTCCATGGCCTGGTGCCCGTCGGCACCACCGGGGAGACCGCGACCCTCAGCCACGACGAGCATCGTCGCGTCGTCGAGTTGTGCGTCAAGGCGACAGGCGGTCGCGTCCCGGTGATCGCCGGGGCGGGGTCAAACTCCACTGCCGAGGCCATCGAGCTGGTCCGCCACGCCAAGACCATCGGCGCCGACGCGGCCCTGGTGGTGACGCCCTACTACAATCGCCCCAGCCAGGAAGGCCTCTACGCCCACTATGCGGCGATCAACGAGGCCGTGCAGCTGCCGGTGCTGGTCTACAACGTGCCGGGCCGGACCAGCGTCGATATCGCCGACACGACCCTGGCGCGGCTGGCCAAGCTGCCGAACATCGTGGGCGTCAAGGACGCCACCGGAGACATGTCCCGGGCGACCATGCAGCGCCTGCTGTGCGGCGACGACTGGGTGATGCTCACCGGGGACGACCCGACGGCGCTCGGCTACATGGCCCATGGCGGCCACGGCTGCATCTCGGTGACCTCCAACGTCGCCCCGGACCTCTGCGCCACCTTCTACAACGCCGCCCTGGCCGAGGACTGGAAGACCGCTCTCTATTGGCAGGACCGGTTGTTCCGCCTGCACAAGGCGCTGTTCTCGGATGCGTCGCCGGCGCCGACCAAGTTCGCCCTGGCGCACCTGGGCCTGTGCGACGCCTTCGCGCGCCTGCCGATCACGCCGGCCTCGGAGGCTTCGCAGGCCGAAGTGCTGGCCGCCATGCGGGAAGCCGGCGTGGTCTGATGGCCGGCAAGCTGATCGCCGAGAACCGCCGCGCGCGGTACGACTACTTCCTGGAGGAGACCTTCGAGGCAGGCATCATGCTGACCGGCTCGGAGGTGAAGTCGCTGCGCCTCGGCCGCGCCAATATCGCGGAGTCCTACGCCTCGGTGGAAGGCAAGGACATCGTGCTGATCAACGCCGACATCCCGCCCTTCGCCCAGGCCAACCGCTTCAACCACGAGCCGCGCCGGCACCGGAAGCTGCTGCTGCACAAGAAGCAGCTCGACAAGCTGATCGGCGCCGTCCAGCGCGAGGGCCGCACGCTTATCCCGACCAAGCTCTATTGGAACGAGAAGGGCCTGGCCAAGCTGGAGATTGCGCTCGCCAAGGGCAAGAAGACCCACGACAAGCGCGAGGCCACCGCCGAGCGCGACTGGCAACGCGACAAGGCCCGCCTGATGCGGGACAAAGGCTAGTGGAAGTCGAGGCCATCGAACGCGCGACGCTCGCCGCCGTCGCGCCGCGCGCGGTCGCCGAGGTCGACGGCTGGCTGGTCGCCCTCGAGCCCGGCACGATCCGGCGCGCCAAGAGCGCGGTCCCGCTCCTCCATGATCCGGCCTTCTCGCCCGCGATCCTCGACCGCATCGAGGCCGCCTTCGCCGAGTCTGGGCTGGAACCGGCCTTCCGCCTGGCCGACGCGCCCGGTCTTGAGGCCGTGCGGGCCGAGCTCACCCGCCGGGGCTATGGCTTCGAGCAGCCGACGCTCGTGAAGGTCGGCTCACCGATGGCCATGGTCGCCGCCGCCAGAGGTGCGCCCGCCGACGTCGCCGATGCGCCGGACGAGGGCTGGGCCCAGGTGTTCACGGGCCAGGGATTCGATCCTGCTGACGGCGCCAACCGGGTGGCGGCGCTGACTCGCTCGCCGGACGCCGTCTATGGTGGAGTGCGGCAGGACGGCCGGACGGTGGCGGTGGGCGTCGCCGCCTTCCGCCAAGGTTGGGCCAGCGTGCACGGCATGCGCACCGATCTCAGCCGCCGTGGCGAAGGTCTGGCCGGACGTGTCCTGGCGGGTCTGGCCGGCGCCGCCCAGGCGCGCGGGATCGACCGGGTGTTCCTGCAGGTGGAGGAAGCCAATACGCCCGCCCGCTCGCTCTATCGCGCGTTCGGGTTCAGGCTGGCCTGGCGGTATTTCTACTGGAGCCGGCCCGCCTAGCCGTCCACCAGTTCCCGCGCCCGGCGGAAAACCGCCTCGAACATCTCAGCCGTCAGCCGGCCGGTGTTCGTGTTGAGCCGCGAGCAGTGGTAGCTATTCAGCACCACATAGGGCCCGGCCTGGAACTCCGTCCCGTGGCCCGGCGGGCCGGCCGAGGCCTTCAGCCCCAGCGCCTTCAGCACATTGCGCCGCGAGACGTCGCCCAGGGTGATGATGACCTTGAGCCGGGGCAGGGCCGTGAGCCGGGCGGTCAGGAACGGGCGGCAGGTGTTCTCTTCGCGGGTCTCGGGTTTGTTGCCCGGCGGGGCGCAGCGCACCGCATTGGTGATCATGCAATCGACCAGCTCGAGCCCGTCATTCGGGTCGGCCTTGTAGACGCCGCGCGCGAAGCCGGTCTTGATCAGGGTCTCGTAAAGCATCCAGCCGGCGCCATCGCCGGTGAAGGGCCGCCCCGTGCGGTTGGCCCCCGTGCGGCCAGGCGCCAGGCCCGCCACCAGCAGGCGCGCCTGCTGGTCGCCGAAGGACGGCGCCGGGCCGTTCCACCAGTCGGGGTTCTGGGCGCGGTTGGCCTCGCGATAGGCGACCAGCCGGGGACAGAGCGGGCAGTCGCGGGGCGGCTCGGCGCCCCAGAGCTCAACCGACACTAGGCTTCGGCGTCGACGTCGGCGTCCGCGTCGCGGTCGGCCGAACCGGTACGGCTTTCCTGGATGAAGCGGGGCAGGCGCGAGGGCCGGCCGATGATGTCGGCCAGGTCGGCCAGGTCCACGAAGCTGTCGGCCTGGCGGCGCAGGTCATCGGACGCCATCGGCGGCTGCGACTTGACGGTGGAGACCACGGTGACCCGCGCGCCCTTGCGCTGAACGGCCTCGACCAGGACCCGGAAGTCGCCGTCGCCAGAGAACAGCACCAGGTGGTCGGCGTGGCCGGCCATCTCCAGCATGTCGACGGCGATCTCGACATCCATGTCCCCGCGCCAGCGCTTGCGGCCCTGGGCGTCGGTGTATTCCCGTGCTGGCTTGGTCACCAGGCGGAAGCCGTTGTAGTCCAGCCAGTCCACCAGCGGGCGGATCGGGGAGTATTCCTGATCCTCGACCAGGGCGGTGTAGTAGTAGGCGCGGATCAGGACGCCGCGCTTGCGGAATTCTTCCAGAAGCTTGCGATAGTCGATATCGAAGCCCAGCCCCTTGGCGGCCGAATACAGGTTCGCGCCGTCGATGAAGAGCGCGAGCCTGTCGGTGGGGTAGAACGTCATGGTTGCGGAAATCCTGGAAATGGGGCGTTGGGCTTGAAGGCGGACGAGGCGGTCATCATCGCCCTTGGCGGAAATATCGCCGGCGACTTTGGGTCGTCCGAAGCCCTTCTCGAAGCGGCGCTCGCGCGTTTCGCAGAGGCGGGATTGCCTCTGGTGGCCCGGTCGTCCTGGTGGCGCTCCGCCGCCTGGCCGGACCCGACAGGCCAGGAGTATCGCAACGGCGTCGTGCTTGTCGAGGCTCGACAGCCCCCCGAACACGTAATCCGAACATTGTTCAACCTCGAGGTGGCGTTCGGGCGCGAACGTGGTGCGCGGAACGCCGCGCGGACGCTCGATCTCGACCTCATCGCCCACGGCAGGACGGTCTCAGACGATCCGAACCTGACCCTGCCGCACCCCCGCGCCCACGAGCGGCTGTTCGTCATGGGCCCCCTGGCCGAGATCGCGCCGGAGTGGCGTCATCCCGTGCTGGGCAGGACCGCGGCGGAACTGGCCGCCAACGCGACGGTGGGCCTGGACGCGAGGCCGGTCCGGCCGTCCGTCAGGCGATCCTGAGCGCGCGGTCCAGCGACCAGGCGTCGCCGCCACGGGCGACGAGGAAGATTAGGATCGCCGCCCAGGACAGGTGGGTCGGCCAGGCGTCGGGATAGACGAAGATCTGAATCACCAGGGTCATGCCGAGCAGGGCCAGGGCCGCGAAGCGGGTGAACAGGCCCAGGACCAGCAGGATCGGGAAGGCGTGCTCGGCGTAGGTCGCCAGGTGCGCGGCGAGGTCGCTCGGGATCAGCGGCACCCTGTATTCCTCGGCGAAGAGCACATAGGTCCCGTCGCGCAGGTGCAGCAGGCCGTCGACCTTGGTGCGTCCGGACTGCCAGAAGACCCCGGCTATGCCGAGGCGCGCGACGAACGACAGGAGGGCCTGCGGCAGGGCGCGTTCGGCGGCCGCGCCCGCCAGGGCGAATGGCGCGCGCGCGGTTTCAAGCAGGGACATGGGGCGGCTCCGGTTCGATAGGGATGAAGTCTGTGAAGGCGCCGAAGCCGATCAAGCGGCCCAGCAGGCTGCCCAGCTCGGCCCTGGGATCAGTGGCCAGGGCGGCGATGGCGCAGTCGAGCAGGGTTGCGCCGCTCCGGGAGGCGTCGAGGAAGGCGAAGGCCGCCGCATCCAGGACCAGGGCCTCGACGCTTTCCGCCGGGCGCGCCAGCAGCAAGCCTTCGGGGCGATCGTCGAGCAGCAGTTCACCGCCCTCGAAGTCGGTTCGATTGGCCAGCCACAGCGTCGGAATGGTGGTCTCGAACCAGGCGAAGCGGGCTGAGGGATGCAGGCGACAACGCGTTCGCTCCATCGCCCCGGCGTCAAGCTCCGCCAGGCTGCCGAACCCGAGCACCGGGACGTCCGCCGCCAGGTGGGCCTCGGTCCAGCCCCGATCGAGCCGGGCGATGTCGGGGAGGAAGGGAAGCAAACCCGCCGGGGGGAACTCGACCAGGAAGTCGGCGAAGCCCTCGCCGTAGAGCGACAGCATCGGACAGCTCGGCGCGTGGATCTCGGCGAAGGCGGCGGCCGCGGCGCGAGTCCAGTCCGACCCGGTCAGCGCGGCAATGGCGGGATAATTGGCTTCCAAGGCGTCGATCCAGCCCTTCCAGACCGTATTGCGGTAGACGGCGAAGGCGGGATGCGCGGCCAGGGGATGCTCCGCTCCCCTCAGGCCCGCGGCGAAGGCGTCCTGCCAGGCAGCTAGCGGGCTCATGCGGCGACCCCGCGGCTGCAGGTCGTCAGCACCGCATGGGCGCGATCACGCTCGGCCATCAGCTCGGCGAAGGCGGGTATATCGTCGTCGCGCTCGATCAGTGTCGGCCGGGGGCCGATCCGCGCGACCAGGCGCTCGTACAGGGCCCAGACCCGATCGGCGACAGGCGCGGAATGGCTGTCGATCAGCAGGGCGCGGCCCAGGTCCGGGTCTTCGGCGTGGCCGGCCAGATGGATTTCAGCGACGTGTTCGCCGGGAAAGGCGTCGAGATAGGCTTCCGCCGAAAAGCGGAGGTTGTTGGCGCTGACGAAGACGTTGTTGACGTCCAGCAACAGGCTGCAGCCGGTGCGACGCACCAACTCGCTCAGGAAATCGATCTCGTCCCAGTCGTGCCCGTCGATAGGCATGTAGTGGCTAGGGTTCTCCACGGCGATGGGGCGGCCCAGTGCGTCCTGCGCCCGGTGCACGTTGGCCGCGATCCGAGTGAGCGCCTGGCGCGTTCGCGGAAAGGGCAGCAGGTCGGGATGGTAGGCCCCCCGCCAAGCCGACCAGGCCAGATGCTCGGAGACGAGGGCCGGCTTGAAGCGGTCGACCAGGTCCTTCAGGCGCGCGAGATGGCCGCGATCGGGGTCCGCGTCCGCGGCGAGCGACAGGGCCACGCCATGGAAGGAGAGGGGACGGCGGGCTCCCATGCGCTCGAGCCAGGTGAGCCGCGGCCCGCCGTCCGCCATGTAGTTCTCGGGATGGACCTCGAACCACAGCCCGCCCGCCGAAGCGGCCAGCGCCTCTTGATAGTGGATGGGCTTCAGGCCCAGTCCAGCGGTCAGGTCGTGGTTCATGGCGTGCTCCGGCCCTGGGATCAGCGGCCGGGGATCGGGCTCAGGGAGCCCATACCCTTGGGCGTCTTGATCGTGGTGCAGGTGCCGGCCGCGACGTGGACCCAGGCATTGCCCTGGTAGTCGCGCTTGGCCGTGCCGGCGCAGGTGGTGCCGGGCCCAGCGGCGCAGTCGTTCTTGCCGGCCTTGGCGACGCCGTAGCACTTCTCGGTGGCGGCTCCCGGCTTGGCGGGGGCGGTCTGTGCGGTCGCGGCGCTGGCGACGAGGGCGGAGAGCGCCAGGGCGGAAAGCGCCGAGGCGACGAGGGTCTGGGTCTGCATGGGTGTCCTCACGGTGGTTTCGGGGAGCCCGGGTCGATCCCGGCCTCGGTGAGGAATTCGCCGCCGCCGCCGCCGCGGTTACAGGCGACGCGAAATTATTTCTCGCGGGAGCAGCGGAACGCGAGCGGTTCTCTTTTCGCAGCGAAGCTTGTAACCGAAAGGGTCTCGGCGACGAACTTATGGACGTGACCGCGCGTGCAGGAGATCGAACAGCGCTTACGGCGCCTGATGATCGACGGCCTGTCGGGCGACGGGACCGCCTATCGCGACCTGTTGCGCGAATTGACCCCGCGGCTGCGCGCCTTTTTCCGGCGCCGGTTGGTCGGCTGGCCGGAGGACTGCGAGGACCTGGTGCAAGAGACCCTGCTGGCGGTGCATGCGCGACGCCACACCTACGACGCCGGTCAGCCCTTTACGGCCTGGGCCTACGCCGTGGCGCGCTACAAGCTGGTCGATTGGCACCGCCGCCACCGCCGCCGCGAGGCCCTGCACGATCCGGTGGAGGATCGGATCGAGGAATTGTTCGCCGAGATGGAACACGACGCCTGCGACGCCCAGCGGGATGTCCGGGCGATGCTGGAGACACTGCCCGCGAAGCAGCGCGAGCCAATCCGCCTGGTCAAGCTGGAGGGCTTGAGCGTCGCCGAGGCTGCGGCCCGCACCGGCCTGTCGGTTTCGGCGGTGAAGATCGGCGTGCACAGGGGCTTGAGGGCCCTGGCGGTGAGGTTCAAGTCGTGAGGCCCGACGATGCACACTGACGACCTCGCCGAGATGCTGGGCCGCAACGCCGAGGCCGAGACAGTCGGTCGCCCTGCGCGATGGTGGGCCCTCGCCGTCGCCGGCGGCGTGGCGGCCACAGCGGGGCTGATGCTCATCACCCTGGGCCTGCAGCCACGCCTGGCCACGATGATCGAGACGCCGGCCTGGTTGGGCAAGGCCGGGTTCGGCCTGGCCATGGCCCTGGCGGGGCTGGCCGCCGCCACGCGGCTGGCGCGGCCCGGCGCGGCCAGGCCCTGGCTGATCGCCCTGGCGCTGGCGCCGCTCGCCCTGCTCTGGCTGGCTGCGGCGATCCAGTTGCTGGGGGCGCCAGCGGAACTGCGCGCCGAGCTCGTCATGGGCCGGACTTGGCGCGAGTGCCCCTGGCGGGTGGCGAGCCTGTCGGTCCCGGCCCTGGTCGGGGCGCTCCTGGTCCTGCGGCGAATGGCGCCGACCCGGCCGCGGCTGGCG
Organism: Phenylobacterium sp.; assembly: GCF_030697925.1. Lineage (GTDB taxonomy): Bacteria > Pseudomonadota > Alphaproteobacteria > Caulobacterales > Caulobacteraceae > Phenylobacterium. Next base: position 55,370 of record NZ_JAUYOJ010000002.1, read on the forward strand.
GGGGCTGCGGCTGGTCTGTTTGCGGGCGGCGTCGGCGCGGCGGTCTACGCCTTCCACTGTCCGGAACTCGCCCCGGCCTTCGTGGCGGTGTGGTATGTGGCGGGGGTGCTGACTCCCACGACGTTCGGCGCCCTGATCGGCCCGCGCGTCCTGCGCTGGTGAGGCCGGACGCCGCGGCGGTCATAATGAGCGCAAAACCTCCATCACGGTGGGGCTGAACAGCCGGCTGCTTCAGCCTGGAAGCTCAACCCGGTGAAGTAGTCGGACCTGCTCGCCGGAAAATTCGATCAGTTCCAAGGCCGATAGCCGCGCCGAGATTCCGACCTGGCCGAAGGAGCGGGCGAGAGCCACCGCGGCGGAATGGTCGTCGCGGGCCGCAACCGTCACGTGGGGAATGAATGGGATGTCGGCCCGAAGACCCTGCGCGAGCGGACCGGCGTAGAGCGAATCGTGCAGGGCTTCGATCTCCGCCCTGCCATGGTCTGGAACCATGAAGACGTGGCTGTGTCGGTCCTCGGCGTCACGAACCGTGAGATAGGCCGCCAGGCGAAGTGCGATAGCGCCTTGCGTCGCGGCGACGGCCGAGAGATGGGCGGCGGCGACACCGGCGCCAGGCTCTTCAAAGCCGAAGACCAAGGTCACGTGGGCCCCGATTAGGGCATGGTGAGGGTCGTGCCGTCGGCGCATCGCCTCAATGCGCGCGAGATCCGGTCGAGACACGTCCAGAGGCGCGACGATCAAAAGGGGCATGGCGATCTCGGTCTAGGAGCGTGTGAGTCGTGCGGTTGCGACCTTTGCGGCGTTGCACAATGAGCGCAGAACCTCTATTTTGCGGGGTTCTACCGCTCCTCTGAGGATTCCATGGCCCGCGTCACCGTCGAAGATTGCGTCGAGAAGGTTCCCAACCGCTTCAGCCTCGTGCTGCTGGCGGCCCATCGCGCCCGCGCCATTTCGGCCGGCGCCCAGCTTCTCGTCGACCGCGACAACGACAAGAACCCGGTCGTCTCGCTGCGCGAGATCGCCGACGACGTGGTCGACGCCGACGAGCTGCGCGAGAACCTGATCGGGACCCTGCAACGGGTCGACGAGCGTTCGGAAGCCGAGGAAGAGGCTGAAACCCTCGCCCTGCTGGCCGATCCGACCCACATGCAGATGAGCGAGCTGGAACTGGTCCGCGCGCTGCAGAGCGACCGTGACGGCGGTCAGGAGGAGCGGTACTGAGCCTCGAAGGCCCAGAACCCCTCACCCTGAAGGCGGCGACCGCCGCCGATCAAAGGGACGCGCCGTCCAGCAAGCGTCCTAAACTCCTGCGCCAGTACGAGCTGATCGAGAAGGTCCGCTCCTACGACCCGACCGCGGACGAGGCGATCCTCAACCGCGCCTATGTCTACGCCATGCGCATGCATGGCTCGCAGAAGCGCGCCTCCGGCGACCCCTATTTCGCCCACCCCATCGAAGTGGCGGGCATCCTGACCGACTATCGGCTCGACACCTCGACCATCGTCACGGCGCTGCTGCACGACGTGATCGAGGACACCCCGGTCACCCCCGACGACATCAAGGCCCTGTTCGGGGCCGAGATCACAGAGCTGGTCGAGGGGGTCACCAAGCTCACCAAGCTGGAACTCAACAGCGAGCACACCAAGCAGGCCGAGAACCTGCGCAAGTTCATCCTGGCCATCTCCAAGGACGTGCGTGTCCTGATGGTCAAGCTGGCCGACCGCCTGCACAACATGCGCACGCTCCACTACATCACGAGCCCGGCCAAGCGTGAGCGCATCGCCCGCGAGACCCTGGACATCTACGCGCCCCTGGCCCGGTCCATCGGCTGTCACCGCATCTGTTCGGAGCTGGAGGAGCTCGCCTTCGAGCACCTGAACCCCGTGGCCCGCGACGCTATCGGTCGGCGGCTGGCGAATCTGCGGGTCGAGCAGGGCGGGGCGGTGGCCGTGGTCTCCGGCGAAATCGCCGCCAAGCTCGAGAATGGGGGAATATCCGCCCGGGTCTTCGGCCGCGAGAAGAACCCCTATTCGATCTGGCGGAAGCTGCAGCGCAAGTCGATCGGCTTCTCCCAGCTTTCCGACATCTACGCCTTCCGGGTGATCGTCGACAGCGAGGGCGACTGCTACGCGGCGCTCGGCGTCATCCACCGCGCCTGGCCCAGCGTGCCGGAGCGGTTCAAGGACTTCATCTCCACGCCCAAACGCAACAACTACCGCTCGCTGCACACCACGGTGGTCGGCCCCAAGGGCATGCGCATCGAGATGCAAATCCGCACCGAGGCCATGGACCGGGTGGCCGAGGACGGGGTGGCCGCGCACTGGCGCTACAAGGACAAGTCGTACGGTTTCGATGCGGAGGCCCAGGCTGACGCCGGCGGTCGCGATCCGCTGCTCAACCTGCGCCACCTGGTCCAGGTGCTGGAGCACGGCGGCGATGTCGAGGAGCTGGTGGAGCACGCCAAGCTCGAGATGTATCTCGACCAGGCCTTCGTGTTCACGCCCAAGGGCAAGCTGGTCAGCCTGCCGCGGGGCGCCATGGCGCTGGACTTCGCCTACGCCGTCCACACCGACGTGGGCGACACCTGCATCGGGGTGAAGATCAACGGCGAGCTGAAGCCGCTGCGGACCATCCTGCAGAACGGCGACGTGGTCGAGGTGGTGCGGGGCCCCAAGCCCGTGGTGCCGCCGGACTGGCGCTCGCTGACCGTCACCGGCCGGGCGCGTTCGGCGATCCGCCGCCATATCCGCCAGACGGAGAAGGAAGAGTTCACCCGCCTGGGCCGCGCCACGGTCGACCAGACCTTCGAGCGGGCCGGCAAGGCGCGCAAGGACGTCTCCCTGCGCCCGGCCCTGGAGCGCTTCGCCATCGCCGGCGAGGACGAGCTGTTCGAAACCGTCGGCCGCGGGCGGCTCTCGCCGACCCAGCTGCTGGACGTGATCTTCCCGGGCCTGAAGGCCTCCGACCGCGAGGCCGCCGTGGCCACCCGCCGGATCGAGGGCGGCAAGGCCGCGCGGCTCTATGTGCGCGGCGGCGGCCTGACGCCCGGGGTGTCGCTGCACTTCGGGGCCTGTTGCACGCCCGTGCCCGGCGACCGCATCGTCGGCATCATCGAACCTGACGGCACTGGCCTGACCATTCACACCATCGACTGCGCGACGTTGGCCGAATACGAGGACCGTGAAGAGCTCTGGCGCGACCTGCAATGGACGCCGGAGGCCGAGCGCAACACCGTCACCCTCTCGCGCCTGACCGCCACCATCCACAATGCGCCAGGCGTGCTGGGCCAGGCCTGCACGGTGATCGGCGAGGCTGGCGGCAATATCGTCAACCTGCGCATGCACCGTCGCCAGGCGGACTTTTTCGACGTGGATTTCGACATCGAGGTCAAGGACGCCAAGCACCTGACCCACATCGCCGCGGCCCTGCGCGCCAACCCGTCCATCGAGACGGTCGACCGGGCCAAGGGCTAGACGCTCTCCGTGGCGGTCGGATCGCGCATCCTTCTCCCGCAAGGGGAGAATGGACGGGAGCCGACGAGCTTTGCAGGAGTCCAGATACAGCGAAGCCCGGGGGTCGCTCCGAGGTGAATCGGGGAAATCCTCCGGGCTTCTTGTCCGATCTGTTTCCGTTTCATTGGATGCCAGATCGGGCGTGGTTGTCGGCTTTCGCGTTCAACCGAATGATTAACAGGCGATCCGGGCGGCCGGTTCCCGGGGATTCGAAAAATTTTCCGAGCCGCCTGACACGCGACAGATTCTCGCCTCAGATGGGCCGATGAGAACTCTCGTCGCCGTCTCGCTCACCGCCGTCCTGCTCGCCGGCTGCGCCACGCCGTCCCAGCGCGCACCCTATGACCTGCTGATCCGCAACGCCGAGGTCTATGACGGCTCGGGCGGCACGCCGTTCAAGGGCGAGGTGGCGATCTCGGGCGACCGTATCGCCTATGTGGGGCCCCGCGCGCCCGGCGCCGGCAAGGCCGTGATCGACGCGCGCGGCAAGGCGGTCTCGCCCGGCTTCATCAACATGCTCTCCTGGGCGACCGAGAGCCTGATCGCCGACGGCCGGGGCCTGTCGGACCTGAGACAGGGCGTGACGCTGGAAGTGATGGGCGAGGGGACCTCCATGGGCCCGCTGTCGCCGGAGATGAAGCGGCTCGAGATCCAGCGGATGGGGGACATCAAGTACCCCATCGAATGGACCACCCTCGACGAGTACCTGACCTTCCTCGAGCGGCGGGGGATCTCGATCAATGTCGCCTCCTTCATTGGCGCGGCCACCGCGCGCCAGCATGTGCTGGGCGAGGGCGACGTCGATCCGACGCCGGAACAGCTCCTGGCCATGCGCAAACTGGTGGTCGAGGCGATGGAGGACGGGGCGCTGGGTGTCGGCTCATCGCTGATCTATGCGCCGGCCAGCTATGCCGAGACCCCGGAGCTCACGGCGCTCGCCGCCGAGGCCGGCCGCTGCGGCGGGATCTATATTAGCCACATGCGCTCGGAGGCCGACCGGCTGCTGGAGGCCATCGACGAACTGATCGAGATCTCGCGGCTGTCGGGGGCGCCGGCCGAGATCTACCACCTGAAGGCCGCCGGCCGGGCCAACTGGCCGAAGATCGAGGCGGCCATCGCGCGGATCGAGGCCGCCCGGGGCAAGGGCCAGCGGATCACGGCCGACATGTACACCTACACCGCCGGCTCCACCGGCCTGGACGCCGCCATGCCGCCCTGGGTGCAGGCGGGCGGGGCGGAGGCCTGGATCGGCCGCATGAAGGACCCGGCGACCCGGGCCAAGGTCCTGGCCGAGATACGCCAGGAGAAGCCGGCCTTCGAGAACCTCTACCGCCACGCCGGGCCCGAGGGGACCCTGCTGGTCGGGTTCAAGAACCCGGCGCTGAAGGGCTTGACCGGCAAGACCCTGGCGGAGGTGGCCAAGGCTCGCGGCGTCTCGCCGGAGGACGCCGCCATCGACCTGGTCATCGAGGATGGGAGCCGGGTCCAGGTGGTCTATTTCCTGATGTCCGAGGAGAATGTGAAGCGCCAGACGGCGCTGCCCTGGATGAGCTTCGGCTCCGACGCCTCGGCCCAGGCCCCCGAGGGGGTGTTCATGAGGTCCAGCACCCATCCCCGCGCCTACGGCAACTTCGCTCGCCTGCTGGGCAAGTATGTGCGCGAGGAGAAGGCCACGACCCTGCCGAGCGCGATCCATCGGCTCTCGGACTTGCCGGCCAGGAACCTGGGCTTGAAGGACCGCGGCCTGCTGAAGGCGGGCTACTTCGCCGACCTCGTGGTGTTCGATCCCGGCACGGTGGGCGACAAGGGGACCTACGAGGCGCCCAAGCAGTTCGCCACCGGGGTCAGCCACGTGGTGGTCAATGGCGCGGTGGTGCTGGCTGATGGCGAGCCGACTGGCGCCAAGGCTGGCAAGGTCGTGCGCGGCCGTGCCTGGAAGGGCTGGTCAGACGGCGGCTGCCGGCCCACCGCCAAGGACTGGAGCTGGGCGTGGTGAGTTCCGCCTAGACCTCGGTCGCGTAGAAGCCGCGCGCCGGCTGGCAGGCCGGGTCGCTGCAGCAGGCCGCCCGGCTGGCGGCCACATAGGATGCCTCGTGCCACCAGAAAGCCGGCCTGGCGGCGTTGCGGCGGATCGGGCGGGCGTCGGCCTGGGTCGCGTTGGCGAAGGGCGCGATGAGCGTGGCGATGTCGTAGACCTCGCCATTCTTGATCACCTGGCGGACGGCCGCGGCGTCCTCGATCCGCGCCAGGGGGTCGCCATCGGTGACCACCAGGTCGGCCAGCATGCCCTTGGCGATGACCCCCAGCGGCTGCGCCAGGTATTCGCCGGAATAGCGCGTGGCGGTGGTGAGCGCCTCGTAGGCGCTCATCCCGTATTTCACCATCGCCCGCAGGTTCATGTGCAGGCTGATCCCGTTGAAATCGATTGGAGAGTCGGTCCCCGTCACCACCCGCCCGCCGCCGGCTAGTATCGCTTTCAGATGGGCCACGTTCCGCTCCAGCGAGGCCAGGGCCACCTTGGGATCGCCGGCCGCGGCCTGGGCGGCCCGCTCGGTGAGGCGGGCGTATTCCCAGGGCGGATAGAGCGCCTTGACCCGCGGGTCATCCACCAGGGAGCGGTCGGTCCCGTAAAGGACCGAGGATTGGAAGAGCGTCGGCGTGCGCCGGGCCCCAGAGGCCGCGAACAGGGCGGTGACGTCCTGGTAGCTGGCGCCCAGGGCGCTGACGGTCCGGGAATAGCCAAAGCGGCTGGTGGCCCCCATATGCTCCATCCCGTCCAGGCCGAAGGCCAGGGCCGGATAGTGGTAGTGCGAAGTCACGTGTATGCCGTTGGCGTGGGCCCAGGCGGTGACGTCGCGCTGGGCCTCCAGAGGCAGGCGGACATAGGCCTTGATCAGGTCGTAGGAGAGGGCCTTGGCGCGGGCGAGCTCCAGCTGCATCTGGCCGGGCTCGGTGACCGGCCGCATGAAGTTGTAGAAGATGCGCGAGCCGTCGATGGCCTCGCCGGTCGAGAAATAGCGCGGGCCGAGCCGCGCACCGGCGTCGATGGCCTCGCGGTCCTCGACCATGTGATAGGCCGGCGATCCCGGCGAACGGGCGGTGGTGACCCCCAGGGACAGCCATAGCCGCCCCTCGCGGTCGCCGTAGCCATAGCCCTGCATCTGGCGGTGGGCGTGCATCTCCACCAGGCCGGGGATGACGCTGGGACCCTCCACCAGCTTGGCGTCGCCCATCGTGGCCTGTCCGGCGGGCACGATGTCGGCGATCCGATTTCCCGTGATGACGATGTCGACGTCGCGGCGCTGTTCGGGGCTCAGTCCCTGCCAGAGCTTGCCGGCCCGGACCACGACCTTGCCCTGCGGCCTGGCCAGCGCCCAGGTCAGGCTGTGCGGGACGGTCCGGGTTGCGCCGCCTGCCGCCGCGATCAGCCTGAGCTTGCCGTTGCAAAGATAGAGCAGGCTTTGGGAATCGCCGCTCCAGGTCGGGGCGTCGGTGACCTCATTGTTCAGCGCCCTGGGTTCGGCCTGGAACCTGCCCTTGGCGTCGACCGGTACGGTCCAGAGGCGGCTGGCGAAGACGAAGGCCAGGCTCTTGCCGTCCGGCGACCAGACCGGGCCGTCGTCGCCCCGCGTGCCCAGCGACTTGTCCGGGAAGACTGGCTGATAGGTCGCCGCCCCTGTCGCCACGTCGATGGTGAGGATCTCGCTCAGCCCCTCGCGGAAGCGGGCGGAATAGGGCTTGAAGGCGGCCAGGGCCAAGGTCGCGCCGTCCGGGCTCCAGGTGGGCTTGCCAGGTTCCCAGATGGCGTCGAACACTTGGCGGATGGCGCCGGTCTCCACCGCTACGGTGTGCAGCGCCCCGGTCTGGTCCAGGAAGGCGACGGACTTGCCGTCCCGAGACCACGCGGCCGACACCGCCGCGCCCTTGTGCCGGGTCAGCTGGCGCTCGGCGCCCGTCGCCAGGGTCCGCAGCCAGATATCGAGCTTACCCCCACGGTCGGAGGAATAGGCCAGGGTCGCCCCGTCCGGCGAAAAGGCCGGATCACAGGCCCAGAACCCGTCCTTCACCAGAGGCGCGGGCTTGCCTCCGATGGGCAGCAGGTAGAGGGCGTTCAGCGCCCGGAACACTACGGTCTTGCCGTCCGGAGACAGGGCGGGCGAGCCGATCCCCACGACGGGCTTCGGGCCTGCGCCGTCGTAGTCGCGCTTGGCTTTGGCGTATTTCGGCTTGGCGACGGGGATGGTGACCGAGAATGGGATGTCGGTGGCCGTCCCCCCCGCGCGCCGGCGTATCTTGCCATTGGCCGCGTAAACCAGGTCGCCGCCGGGCAGCCAGGTTGGGCGGAAGGGGAAGACGTCCTCGCCGGTGAACAGGACTCCGTCCGCGGTGCGGAGCTGGACGGTTCCAGCCTCAATGACGCTGTAGACGATCGTCCCATCCGGGGCGAAGCCCGGGCTGTGCAGTTCGGTCGGGCTCATCCGGTCGGCGGAGGCCTTCACCGCCGCGGCCACCGTGGTCGCGCCCGTGGCGTCCGCGGTCATCACCCGGGACCGGTCGACCGCGAAGGCGATCCGGGTTCCGTCCGGCGACCAGGCCGGCTGACAGGCCTGGCCCGCCACCTGGGCCCAGAGCTTCGTTTCACCAGTGGCGAGGTCCAGCACGTGGATGGCGCAGACCCCGGTGCGGTCCGACGAGAAGGCCACCCGCTTGCCGTCCGGGGCGAACCGCGGCTCGCGGGAATCGAAGGGCCCGGAGGTGTGCTGCTTCAGGCCCGTCCCGTCGGCGCCCACCGACCAGACATGGAAATTGCCGTCGCGATAGGACTGGAAGACCAGGCGCTTGCCGTCCGGCGACCAACTCGGCTGGGCGCCGTCGGTGAGGTTGTCCGTCAGCCGGGTGGCCACGCCGCCGCCGACGGGAACCGTCCAGATCACTCCGAACAGGTCGAAGGCCACGCTCTTGCCGTCGGGCGAGGCGGCGACGGCGATGTTGGTGCCCTCGGTCAGGGTCACCGATCCTGCCGAGGTCTGGGCCCTGGCCGCCATGCCCGGGAGAGCCGTGGCGGCGATCGCCGTCCCGCCCAGCGACAACACCCCGCGGCGGTCGACGCCGCCGTTCCGTGGATCCTTCAAGCGCTTGTCCCCACGAGCATACTCAGAACTTCCAATTGAGCCGGGTGTAGTAGAAGCCGCCGGTGATTCCGAACGGCGAGTACTGGTTGAAATAGACGAAGGGGTTGGCCCCGCCCCGATTGGCCGGCTGAACCACGTCTGGATAGGTGTCGAGCAGGTTGTTGGCGCCCAGCGAGACCTTGACGGCGTCGGTCACCTCATAGCTGAGGTCCAGGTCTACGATGCCGGTCGGGGAGATGGTCTCGTCCAGCCGGGGATTGACCGAGTTCCGCTGGATGACCTCGCCATAGCGGGTGACGCGGACATTGGCGTTGAAGCGACCGCGCGTGTAGTCGGCCGAGAGGATTTGCTTGTCGCGCGGCGTGCCGACCGTGAAGTCGCCGATCCGCGAGCGGCCCACCAGGACTAGGCCGGCGGCGGCCAGTTGCGGCGGGGGCGGGGTGATGCGGTCGAACTCGCTCTTGTTGTAGTTGGCCGAGAAGGTCCAGCGGACCGCGCCGTAGTCCCCGAAGTCCGTGCGGTAGTCGACCACGAAGTCGACGCCCTTGGTCGTCATGTCGGCGGCGTTGGCGTAGTAGAACGCCGCCTGCCCGGGATTGAGCCCCTGGCTGACCAGCACGGCGCTGACCGTGGCGTTGGGGCCCAGCTGCTCGCTCTGCATGATCCGGTTCTTGATCTCGATTTGGTAGACGTCGAGTGTGGCGCTCAGCGCCGGCAGCGGGTTCATCACCAGGCCCAGGGAGTAGCTGGTCGACTCCTCGGGCTCGAGCGGCTTGGCGCCCAGGGCGATGGCCGCGGGATTGTCGGACGGCAGGATCTGCGACGGGCCGAGCTGGGCCGGTTGGCCGGGCAGGGCGACATTGATCGTGCTGGCCGAGCCATAGTGCTGCTGCTGCAGCGACGGGGCCCGGAAGCCGGTCGAGGCGGTGCCGCGGACGGCGACCCCGTCGAAGGGCTCCCAGCGCGCGGAGATCTTGCCGGTCGTGGTCTCGCCGAAGTCGGAATAGCTCTCATAGCGCCCGGCCAGAGAGATCTCGAAGCTGTCGCTCAGCGCCTGTTCGACATTGATGTAGACGCTCTTGTTGTCGCGCTCGAAGGTCCCGGCGGCGAAGGGCGGGAAGCCCGACACACCCTGCGACCCGCCGGCCGTGAGCTGACCGGCCAGCGGCGTGCCGGCCGGGGCGACATAGCCGCCCGAGATGTACGAGGCCGATTCGCCCACCCCGATGGTGAACTCGTCCTTGCGGTATTCGGCGCCGATGGCGAGGAACAGCGGCTTCTCCAGCCCGATGTCGAACTCGCGGTTGATGTCGAAATTGGTGGTCCACTCCTTGAAAGTCAGCGTCCCCAGATAGAAGAAGCTGGGGCTGGCCGGGCCCATCGAGGCGTTGAGCGAGTTCTCATAATAGCCGACCTCGTTCTTGCTGAGCGTCGTCGAGAGGTCCCAGGCGAAGGAGAACAGGTTGTCGCCCTTGGCGCCCAGGGCGAACTGCCAGTCCTGGTCGTCCAGCTTCAGGCGCACCACATAGCCGTCGGGATAGACCGCGACATTGTTCAAGATGCTGTTCGGCGGCCGGTAGGTCAGCCAGGCGGCCGTCTGGCGGCTGGCGATGGTGCCGAACGAGTAGAGCTTGATGCCGTCGCCGAGCTCGTAGCCACCGTTATAGGCCAGGGAATAGAACTGCACCTGCGGGCTGCCTGGGTGGGCGGTGTGGCGGGTGTGGGTCCCTTCGCGCGGGTCGGGTTGGCCGTTCACGGGGAAATAGAAGGTCCCGGTGAAGGGCGTGAACTTGCCGCGGTCGGCGGTGTTGGTGGTCCGGGCGTCCAGGGTGAGGTTCAGATAGCCGGTCTCCCCGAACGAGAAGCCGTGGTTCAGCGAGCCCTGGAGGGTTTCGCCGTCGCCCTTGCCGGTCATGCCGGCCAGGGCGGTGAAGCCGCCGCCCTCGGCGTCGTCCTTCAGGATGATATTGATCACCCCGGCCAGGGCGTCGGAGCCATACTGGGCCGAGGCGCCGTCGCGCAGCACCTCGATGCGCTCGACGGCCGAGGAGGGGATCAGGTCGAGATCGGGGGGCGACTGTCCGTTCTGTGTGGTGCCGTTGACGAACAGGATGGCCGTATTGTGCCGCCGCTTGCCGTTCACAAGCACCAGGGTCTGGTCGCCGGCCAGGCCGCGAAGCGACACTGTCTTGATGGCGAAGCTGGCCCCGGCCCCCGAGTTCGAGGTGTTGGCCGACGGCACCAGGGTGGAGATCAGGTCCCGCGTGGACTGCTTGCCGCTCTTCTGGAGCACTTCGGCCGACAGGACGTCGATGGGCGCCAGGCTGGTGGTGACCGTGCGTGTGGTCGACCGCGTGCCGGTGACGATCACCTCGTCGACCGTGTCGCTACTCTCGTCCGCCCATGCGGGCGACGCCGTGGCCAGGGCGAGCAGGCTCGCGGCTGCCAGATACGCTTTCATTTGCCGATTTCCCCTATGATCCCCACGAGAACCCGGCCTGGACTCCTCCCTGGCGCTCAGTTTTTGACGGCCGGTTCAGAAACAGCCGCAATGAGTCGCTTGATCTCGCGCACGGAAGCGCCCGCAAAAGCGGGTCAAGCCGAGCGAATGTTCAAATTGAATACTTATGAGAGAGACAACGGAGCATCTATCCGCCTGACTCTCATGCAACTGATCTAGATGATCGCCGTCAATCTACCGGATCGCCTGGGCATATATTGCTCCAGCCATGGCGACGCATTCAGCAGGCGGAGAATGTCTTGCCCATTCGGCGGTCACCGGTCCGCCGATCTGCGTCGTTCAGGTTGCAATGCGCTCGGCGCTCGCCCGCGCCTTGGCCGCGGCCTGCTGTTCGGCGATGGCGTCCCGGGTCTCGGCGATCAGCCGCGCGGCGATGGGATCGGTCTGGATCGCTCGCCAATAGGCCGCCAGCCTGGGCAAGGTCGCCAAGGGATCGGGCGTGCCGAACAGGCCGGGGATCCATTCGCTGGCCAGCACCAGCTGTGGGGCTATGGCCCCGTCGGCCTGGGTCAGGGACCGACCGATCGCGTATCCTTCCTCGCCAATGAAGTCCTCAAGATAGGCCAGGGCCTCGGCCAGCTTGCCGACGGCGGCGTTCACGACCTCGGGCTCCCAATGACGCCGAGAGCGGCCGGCCAGAGTGAACAGCGGGACCATGGCCATGACCACGTAGAAGTCGCAGATCCTCGACAGCAGCCGCATCCGCGCCCGCTCCCACGGGTCGTCGGGCCGCAGGGAGGGCTCGGGATAGGCGTCCTCCAGGTATTCGCAGATCACCTCCGACTCGGGCAGGGCCCGGCCGTTGTCCAGCACCAGGGTCGGCACCCGACCGATGGGATTGATCTTGAGATACTCGTCCTTGGTCTCCACCGAGGCGTGGAATCCCGGCGGCTGGATTATCTCGGCCTCGATGCCCTTCGCGTAGAGCAGCAGCCGCACGCGGGTGGGGAAGGGGGAGTCGTAGGTTTGGAAGAGTTTCACCGGTCTGCGCTCCCCGCGCCAATTGGTCGATGACAGCTTGGCAGGGGTTCGGTAATCCGCAAGCAGGAGGCCCAAGCATGAACACCGAAGACGTCCTCGAAGAATTCCGCGGCGCCGGCGCGCTCCGCGAAGGCCACTTCATCCTGGCCTCGGGGCGTCACAGCCCGATGTTCCTGCAGAAGAACCTGGTGTTCCAGTACCCCGAGCGCACAGCGCGGCTGTGCAAGGCGCTGGCGGAAAAGATCGTCGCGCAGTTCGGCAAGCCAGACGTGATCGTTGCGCCCGCGGTCGGCGCGATCATCCCGGGCTATGAGGTCGCCCGCTGGCTGGACGTCCCATCGATCTATGTCGAGCGCGAGGACGGCAAGTTCAAACTCCGGCGCGCTTTCACGATCGCGCCGGGCGCCAAGGTCGTTGTGGTCGAGGACGTGATCACCACGGGCGGTTCGTTCCGCGAGGCTGTCGAGCCCATCGAGGCCGCCGGCGGCAAGGTGCTGTGCTGCGCCTGCATCGTCGACCGGTCCGGCGGAAAGGCTGATGTGGGCTGGCCGCTGGTGGCGCTGGCCACCATCGACGTGCCGTCCTACGCCGCGGGCGAACTTCCGCCCGAACTGGCGGCCCTCCCCGCCGAGGAGCCGGGCAGCAAGAGGCTGCGCGCATGACCCGCCTGCGCCTGGGGGTGAACATCGACCACGTGGCGACCATCCGCAACGCCCGGGGCGGAAGTTATCCCGATCCGATGCGGGCGGCTGAGCTGGCGATGGCGGCCGGCGCCGACGGCATCACCGCCCACCTGCGCGAGGACCGACGGCACATTTCCGACGCCGATATCGAGGCTCTGGCGGTGATCACCCGCAAGCGCGGCCGGCCGCTGAACTTCGAGATGGCGGTGACGGCGGAGATGGAGGCGATCGCGCTCGCCCACGTGCCGCACGCCGCCTGCCTGGTGCCCGAGCGCCGTGAGGAGCGGACCACCGAGGGCGGTCTGGACGTGGCCGGCGGACACAACGCCATCGCCCCGGTCGTGCGCCGCCTGGTCGAGGCGGGCATCCGCGTGTCCTGTTTCATCGACGCCGACCCGGTCCAGGCCCAGGCCTCCAAGGACATTGGCGCCCAGGTGATCGAGCTGCACACCGGCGCCTATTGCGACGCGGTGCGCGAGCGGACCGGCGAGGCCGACCGCCTGCTGGCGAACCTTCGCAACACCGCTGCCGAGGCCGGACGCCTGGGGCTCGAGGTCCACGCCGGTCACGGGATCGACTACGAGACGGTCAAGCCGATCGCCGCAATTCCAGAACTGGCCGAACTGAACATCGGCCATTTCCTGATCGGCGAGGCGATCTTCGTCGGCCTGGTCCCCGCGATCCAGCGGATGCGCGCCCTGATGGACCAGGCCCGAGCCAATTCCGAAGCGGAATTGGCTCAAAGGATATCAAGATGAGAGCATTTTCTTCGCCGAACCGGCCGCCGCTTCGGCGGAAAATGCTCTTGGCGGAACGCGCGGCGTGATTATCGGGATGGGTTCGGACCTGTCCGACATTCGCCGGGTCGCCAAGACCCTGGAGCGGCACGGCGAGCGGTTCACCAACCGCGTCTTCACCGAGATCGAGCGCACCCGCTCGGAGCGCAAGCCCGACCGCGCGGCCAGCTACGCCAAACGTTTCGCCGCCAAGGAAGCCTGCGCCAAGGCGCTGGGCACCGGCATGCGGCGCGGGGTGTTCTGGCGCGACATGGGGGTGGTCAACCTGCGCTCGGGAAAGCCGACCATGGCGCTTACCGGCGGAGCCCTGGCCCGGCTCAACGAGATCATGCCGCCCGGCCATCACGCCGCCATCCACCTGTCGCTGACCGACGAGCACCCCTACGCCCAGGCCTTCGTGATCATCGAGGCCCTGCCGGACTAAAGTCGGGCCTGAGCGCTACGCTCGATGAACGGCCTGGCGCGTCCTTCTCCCCTTGCGGGACAAGGTGGCCGTTCGGAGAACGGTCGGATGAGGGGTCGAAAGTCCTGTCCGTCCGAGATTTGAGTTGCAGCCAGGCCGAAAGCTAGCCGGTGAGTTCTGAGAGACCCCTCATCCGTCGGGCTCCTCGCCCGACACCTTCTCCCGCAAGGGGAGAAGGGCGCGCGCCTGCCACGCTCGTCTCAAGCGCATCGAGGACCAGCCAAAAAAAGCCCGCCCCGGCGAACCGGGATGGGTGAGGTCAGGGCTTGGGCACGCTGGAAAGCCGGGGGACTCGGACCTCAGGCGGTCATCTGCTTGGGGTCGTAGAAGAAGGTCTCGCGGGCGATCTTCTCGCCGCGCCAGGTCTGCCAGGCGACCTCTTCGATCACGCGCGAAGGGCCCTCCTTGGGGAAGAATTCGAAGCGCCAGCGGATCGCCACCTGGTCGCCGTCCACCAGGACCGGAGCCATCAGCTGGGTGGTCACCCGCTCGACCCGGGCCAGCACCTTGGCCTCGCCGGCCATCAGCAGTTCGCGGCCCACCCGAGGCGGGTCGTTGTTCTCCTGCATGGAGGCGTCGTCGGCGTAATAGCGCTCGATGGCGCCCACATGGTCGCCGCTGACCACGTGGGCCACGAAGGCGTTGAGGGTTTCTCGGCTGGGCATGGGGGTTCCTCAGGCGTGACTGTCTTCGGGATGGCGGGAGACCAGCCGGGCCAGGTTACGGAAGGCCGGGCCGCTGCGCAGGGCGTAGTCGAAGGTCCCGCTGGCCCGCACCTCGTCCAGAACCGCTCCGGCCTGGGCATAGGTGGCGGCCATCAGGCTGCCGCCCATGGAGATCCGGCGGACGCCGGCGGCGGCGAGTTCTCGGAACGGCGCGGTGGCGACCCTCTGCGCGGCCATCAGGTTGACCGGGCCATCGATGGCGCTGACCAGGGCCTTGGCGGTCTCAAGGTCGCTGGGCCCTGGCACGAAGACGCAGGTCGCCCCGGCCGCCAGGTACATGTTGCTCCGCACCACCGCCTCGGCGAAGGCCGCCGCCGGGTCCGTGGGCTGGTGGTAATAGGGATCGGTGCGGGCGTTGACCACGAAGTCGGGGAGACCCGCGGCCTTGGCCGCCTGGACCGCCGCGGCGATCCGTTCGGCGGCGCGCACCGCCGGGGTCAGGCTGCGGGTCACGGGATCGGTGTCCTCGAGATTGCAGCCGACCAGGCCGGCCTCGATCGCCATGCGCACGGTCTCGGCGACGTCGCGGGGGGAGGGGCCGTAGCCGGCCTCCAGGTCGGCGGTGACCGGGATCGGCGTCCGACGGGCGATGGCGCCGCTGGCGGCCAACATGCGGTCGCGGCCGATTTTCTCGCCATCCAGCACCCCGTGGGCCAGGGCCACGGCCATCGAGCTGGTGCCGACCGCCGGGAAACCGGCCTCATGGCAGAGCAGGGCGCTGGGGATATCCCAGGCGTTCGGAAGCACGAAACACCCCGAGCGGTGCAGGGCCGCGAAGCGGGCGGCCTTCTCGATCTGCGCTGGCGAAACCATGGTCCGTACCTGAGGAGTTACATAAACCGACTAATGGTCGGTATTTACCGACCGAGCGGCGGTATGTCAATTGGCGCGCCGGACATCCGCTGCTAGGTTGAGGTCATGGCGAAACAGGCTGAACGACGCACCGCCACCCGCGCGGCCATCCTGGCGGCCGCGACCGACCTGTTCGGACGCCAGGGATTCGCCGCGACCTCGGTCGACCAGATCGCCGCGGCGGCCGGCGTCGCCAAGGGCGCGGTCTATCATCACTTCCCGACCAAGGAGGCGGTGTTCGAGGCGGTCTTCGAGGAGGCCTCGGAGATCCTGGCGCGCGATGTGATGACCGCTTCGCGGGACGCCCGCGACGTGCTGGCCTCCATCGGTCTGGGCACGGCGGCCTATTTCGAGGCCTGCTCCCAAGGTCCCAACGGCCGGATCATCCTGGGCGACGGGCCCAAGGTCCTGGGTTGGGAGCGGTGGCGCGAGATCGATAGCCGCTATTTCGGAGCCTTGATCCCACGCGCCCTGGGCGTCGCCATGGACCAGGGAACTATCGCGCGCCAGCCGGTGGAGCCGTTGGGCCGCCTGTTGCTGGGCGCGGTCACCGAAGCCGCCGTGGCCGGCGCCCATGGCGGCGATCCGCGCGCCTATGTGACGGCGCTCAGGTCGCTGCTGGAAGGGCTTCGCGTGCGGGGTTAGGCGACCGCCCGGAATCTTTTTCGAAAAAAATCGCGCGCCTGTCGATCCCGTCATCGCTCGCTCGTCGTTTGGGCAAGGACGCCTGTGCGGCCTCAACCGAGCAAAGGAGAACGACGATGCGTGTCATGGTCATGGTCAAGGCGACGAAGGACAGCGAAGCGGGGATCATGCCCTCGACCGAGCTGCTCGAAGCCATGGGCAAGTACAACGAAGAGCTGGTGAACGCCGGTGTCATGCTGGCCGGCGACGGCCTGCATCCCTCGGCGAAGGGCAAGCGCGTGGCCTTCGACGGCCCAGGCCGCACGGTCATCGATGGTCCCTTCGCCGAGACCCGCGAGCTGGTCGCCGGTTTCTGGATCTGGGAGGTCAAGGACATGGCCGAGGCGGTCGAGTGGGTGAAGCGCTGCCCTAACCCGATGCTGGGTCCCAGCGAGATCGAGATTCGCCCGCTGTTCGAGGCCGCCGACTTCGGCGAGGCCCTGACACCGGATGTCGCCGAGCTGCACGACCGCACCCGCGAAAGGCTGGCCGACCGCTGAGGCCCGCCGGCCGTGACTTGCCTTGCCGCTCCGCGCCTCCCTAAGCTGGAATCGTGGCGGCGAGCGAAACCCATCAGGCGATCGAGACGGTCTTCCGGATCGAGCGGGCCAGGCTCATCGCGGGCCTGGCCCAGATGGTGCGCGATGTGGGCCAGGCCGAGGAACTGGCCCAGGACGCCCTGGTCATCGCCCTATCGGAATGGCCGAAGACCGGTGTGCCCAAGAACCCCGGCGCCTGGCTGATGGCCGCCGCCAAGCGCCGGGCCATCGACGGGTTCCGCCGCAACAAGATGCTGGCGCGCAAGCACGCCGAGATCGGCCGGGACCTGGAGGACGAAGTCGGCGTCGAAAACATCGAAGCGACCATGGACGACGACATTGGCGATGAGCTTCTGAGCCTGATGTTCACCGCCTGCCATCCGGTCCTGTCCACTGAGGCGCGGGTGGCCCTGACCCTGAGGCTGATCGGCGGGTTGACCACCGACGAGATCGCCCGCGCCTTCCTCTCCAACGAGGCGACCATCGCCCAGCGTATCGTCCGGGCCAAGCGGACGCTCGGAGCGTCGGGCCTGGCCTTCGAGATTCCCCGCGCCCAGGCGCGGACGGCGCGCCTCGCCTCGGTGCTGGAGGTCATCTTCCTGATCTTCAACGAGGGCTATTTCGCCACGGCCGGCGAGGACCTGATCCGCCCGGCCCTGTGCGCCGAGGCGCAGAGGCTGGGCCGCATCCTGGTCCGCCTCGCGCCCGACGAGCCCGAGGTCTTCGGCCTGCTGGCGCTGATGGAGATTCAGGCCTCGCGCCTGGGCGCTCGCACGGCGCCGGACGGCGCGCCGGTTCCGCTGACCGAACAGAACCGCGCCCGCTGGGACCAGCTTCTGATCCGCCGCGGCCTGGTCGCCCTGGAGCGCGCCGAGGGCCTGGGCGGCGCCGATGGGCCCTATGCCCTGCAGGCCGCGCTGGCGGCCTGCCACGCGCGGGCGCACAGGGTGGAGGACACCGACTGGACGCGCATGGCGGCGCTCTACGACCGGCTCAGCCAGGTGATGCCCTCGCCGGTGGTCGATCTCAATCGGGCCGTGGCCTACAGCATGGCCTTCGGGCCGGAGGCCGGCCTGGCCCTCGTCGACGAGATCGCCGAGGCCGCCGCCTTGCGCAACTACGCCCCCCTGCCGGCGGCCAAGGGGGATTTCCTCTTTCGGGCGGGCCGGCTGGCCGAAGCCAGGGAGCAGTTCGAGCGCGCCGCCGGTTTCAGCCGCAACGCGCGGGAGAAGGAATTCCTGCTCGGTCGGGCGGCCGCCTGTGGTGGTTAGGCTTGAGCCAGGCGCCGTTCCATGGCCGGCCAGAAGATGTTGAGCGCCAGGCCGCTCATCACCAGGCCCGCGGCCAGCAGCTTCCAGTCGGGCAGGGACTCGCCCAGCCAGAGCGCCGAGGCGCCCATGCCGAACACCGGCACCAGCATGGCCATGGGCGTGATGGTCGCCGCCGGGTGGCGCGAGAGCAGCCAGCCCCAGGCGGCGTAGCCGAACAGGGTGTTGCCCACCGATTGCCAGATCACCGCGCCCCAGGTGGCCGCGTCGGCGGCCCGAACACCCTGGATCATGGCTGTCGGGCCTTCGAACACCAGGGCCAGGGCCAGCAGGGGCGGCAGGGAGAACAGGCTGGCCCAGACCACGTAGGACAACATATTCACCTGGCCCGCGGCCTTGGAGAAGGCGTTGCCGCCGGCCCAGCTCGCCGCGGCCAGCAGCACCAGGCCCAGGCCCAGCGGGGTTACGCTGGCGTCGGTATGGGCGACGATGACCACCAGGCCGATGGCCGCCAGGGCCAGGGCGACGATCTGGAAGGTCCGGATGCGCTCCTTGGCGATCCACATGGCCAGGCCGATGGTGAAGAACACCTGGGTCTGGACCACCAACGAGGCCAGGCCTGGCGAGATGTGACCGTTGATGGCGATGTAGAGCAGGCCGAACTGGCCCGCTCCGATCAGCATCCCGTAGGCCGCCAGGTTGCGCCAGGGCACGTCGGGTTTCTTCAGGAAGAACACCGCCGGCAGCAGGGCGAAGGTGAAGCGCAGGAGGGCGAAGGTCAGGGGCGGCAGGTGGTCCAGCCCGATGCGGATGACCACGAAATTGGTGCCCCATACCGCGACCACGGCCAGGGCGAGCAGGACATGCAACCAGGGCAGGGCGGGGCGAGTCATCCGGCGACTAGATAGGGCATCGCTGCTCGGCCGCAATGGTCCGCCTTGGCGCTTCGGGCCAGACCACTTGCGTCGGCGCCATCTCCGCAACCGCCGGCTGCGTCGAAATGCGGGGGCCTCGTGACACAGAGTTCACGGGCCTCTGGCTTGCTCCTTGCGTAAGCAGCGTCTAGCTAGGCTCACTGTCCGAAGCCCGGACATCTGTCAGGACGTTGTTGATGACCGAACAGGCGCAAACCGCCGCGGCCCCGGAAAAATCCGGCGCGGTGAACGAGTTCGTGGAGATCGTGAAAACGGTCGCCTACGCCCTGCTGATCGCGCTGTTCCTGCGCGTGCTGTTCTTCCAGCCCTTCACCATTCCGTCGGCCTCGATGGAGCCGACCCTGCTGGAAGGCGACTACATCATCGTCTCGAAGTTCTCGTACGGCTATTCGCGCCATTCAATCCCGTTCAGCCCGCCGATCTTCACGGGCCGGATCATGGAGCGCGCGCCGCAGCGGGGCGACATCGTGGTTTTCAAGCTGCCGCGCGACGGCCGCACCGACTACATCAAGCGCCTGATCGGCCTGCCGGGCGACCGCATCCAGATGCGCGACGGCAAGCTCTATCTGAACGAGAAACCGGTGCCGAGCGAGGCCCTGCCTCCGGTGATGATCGATTCGGGCTATGGCTTCACCCGCAGCGTCGAGCGCTTCAAGGAGATCTTCCCGAACGACAAGGCGTTCGTGACCTACGACTTCGGTCCGGACGGCGAGGTCGACAAGACCGACGTCTTCGTGGTGCCGGAGGGCCACTACTTCTTCATGGGCGATAACCGCGACAACTCGCTGGACAGCCGCGTGCCGTCCGAGATCGGCGTGGGCTTCGTGCCTGCCGAGAACCTGGTGGGCAAGGCCCAGATCATCATGCTGTCCTGGAACAAGGAAGCCTCGATCTTCAAGCCGTGGACCTGGTTCCTCGACGCTCGACCCAGCCGGTTCTTCCAAGTCCTCAAGTGAATAGACGCCAGGCCGCGGTCGCCGAACTCGAAGGCCGCATCGGCCACGTCTTCCGCGATCGCGAGCTCCTGGAACGGGCGCTCACCCACGCCAGCGTGGGCGACGGGGCGACCAAGGTCCGGCATTACGAACGGTTGGAGTTCCTGGGCGACCGGGTGCTGAACCTGCTGGCCGCCGAGCGGCTGATGGCGCTCGACCTCGAGGCCCGCGAGGGCGAGATGAGCCGGCTGATGGCCGCGCTGGTGAACTACCATGCCTGCGCCCGGGTCTCCCGGCGGATCGGCCTGGCCGAGGCCCTGAGGTTGGCGCCCTCCGCCAGCAAGATCGGGGCGCGCGATAACGACACTGTCCTGGGCGACGCCTGCGAGGCCCTGATGGGCGCCCTCTATGAGGAGGGCGGGCTGGACCTGGCCCGGAGGTTCTTCCTGGAGTTCTGGGCCGAGGAGTTCAGCCGGCTGGACGAACCGCGCATCAAGGATCCCAAGACCCAGCTTCAGGAATGGGCCCAGGCGCGCGGCATGCCGCTTCCGGCCTATAAGGTGGTAAACCGCACGGGACCCGACCACGCGCCGTGCTTCACCGTCTCGGTGAACGTCGGCGACCACGAACCCGAACTGGCCGAGGGCCGGTCGCGCCAGGAAGCGGAGAAAGCCGCGGCCATGGCTATGTTGTTGAAACGAGAAGGCACTTAATGACCACCCGCGCCGGCTTCGCCGCGATCATCGGCGCCCCCAATGCGGGCAAGTCGACCCTGACCAACCGCCTGGTGGGGGCCAAGGTCTCGATCGTCACCCAGAAGGTCCAGACCACGCGCTTTCCGGTGCGGGGCGTGGCCATGGCCGGCGAGGCCCAGATCATCCTGGTCGACACCCCCGGCATCTTCGCGCCGCGCCGCCGGCTGGACCGGGCCATGGTCCGCTCGGCCTGGGGCGGGGCCCAGGAGGCCGACTGCATCGTC
>NZ_JAUYOJ010000005.1 GCF_030697925.1 Phenylobacterium sp.
AGGGGCCGGCGGAGCTTTACAGCACCGACAGCCACACGACCGCCGAGGGCCTGACCGCGGCGCCGAAGGACTACGCCGCGGTCCCCCAGCTCGGACCGCCGCTGCCGGGCGATCTGGGCCGACCGATCGTCAGCGCCCAGCTGCGCGGCGCGCAGGTTCCGCCGCCGCCCATGGGTGCGCCGGCGCAGCCCGGTTCCCAAGACCCCGCCGCCGACGCCACACGCCAGGCGCGCGAGGCGGCGCGGACCAGCCGGCTGTTCGCCGGCGGCGAGGGGCGGACGCCCGCGCCGGACAGCGTCCCCTCGGCGCTGTCGGCGCCATCACTTGCCCTTCCCGGACCGTTCGGCCCCGACGACGTCGCGGCGCCGGCGACCGCCCCATCGGACGCCGCCGACCAGAACGGTCAGGCGGCCAAGCGCGCCTTTCTCGCCGCGACCGGCCCAGCCTCGATAGTCGCTTCGGGCCGTCTGGAGCCGCCGGTCTCGCCCTATGTGCTCCAGGCCGGCGGCGTCATCGCCGCGGCCTTGATCACCGGCGTCCGCTCAGACTTGCCGGGGCCGATCACGGCCCAGGTGACGCAGAACGTCTATGACAGCCCGACCGGCGAGATCCTGCTGATACCGCAGGGCGCGCGCCTGATCGGCGAATACGATTCCGAGGTCTCGTTCGGGCAGACCCGCATCCTGCTGGCCTGGGACCGCCTGGTCCTTCCAAACGGCCGCTCGATCGCACTGGATCGTCAGCCCGGCGTCGATGGCGCGGGCTATGCCGGCCTGCAGGATCGGACCGACAACCATTGGGGCATGATGGCCAAGGCGGCGATGCTCTCGACCCTGCTGGGCGTCGCCGCTGAACTCGGTTCCGACAGCGACGATGAGCTCGCCCGGGCGATCCGGCGCGGGACCCAGGACACGATCAACCAGACCGGCCAGCAGATCGTCCGCCGGCAGATGAACGTCCAGCCGACGCTCACCATCCGCCCAGGGTTTCCGCTTCGCGTCCTGGTCACCCACGACCTCGTCCTGGCGCCCGTCCCCTCGGAGGTGAGATGATGGCCAAGCTCAAGCTGGGGCCGCTGGCCGACGACAAACCGGTCAAACTGACACTCGAATTGCCGGCCCCGATCCATCGCGACCTCGTGGCCTATGCCGCGGCGCTGGCGCGGTTCATGGCGACGGATCGTGCGTTCGCCAAGGCGCGGCGCGCAAACTGACCCCCGTGATGACTTGTGGCTCCCGTGCCGGACGATAAGGTTCGGACCCCGTTCGATTGGGGATTTCTGTCGTGGGCAAGTACGATCCGCTCCGCGCCTATCTGCGACGGAAGCGCGGCGAGCCGGTCGAGCTCAGCTTCGACGATCTCGAACGTATTCTCCATGCCCTGCTGCCGAAGGGCGCGCAGCATCATGACTGGTGGTCCAACGACGTCGCGGACGACGCTAAGACCGTGCAGCACCATGCGTGGCTGGATGCAGGCTATGAGGCCACCTTGCTCCCAGGCGAGCGTGTCAGCTTCCGACGTCGATCCCCACCGGCCTGACAAGGCGACGGCCGCCGTGGCGGTCGTTGCAAGACAGCGCCTCGGCCAAGGCCAGCAGTCGGTGAACCGCCGGCTTGGGATTATTCGGCGACCAGATCGCGTTGAACGACAGAATGGCGCGAGCGATGGGCCGGTAGGCGACGCCATCGGGACCGTTCGCCGACGCCGAGGCTGGCGCCAACATCAAGCCCTGTCCGAGGGCGACCAGGTGCAGCAGGGTATCGCGGCCCGCGGCCTGGCGCAGGATAGTCGCCTGTCCGCCCCGCCTGGCGAGGCGGCGGGCAAGGAAATCCTCCATCTCACGCCCGGGACCGGCCTCGGGGATGAGGAACCGCCGCCCGATCAGGTCAGACCAGGTCACCACGGCCAAGGCGGCCAGGTCATCATTGCTCGGCACGACGGCGACGAGGCTGTCGCGCCAGAGCGGCCGAACTGCGCAACCTGCCACCGAAGGCCGCCCCAAGAGAAAGGCGACGTCGAGCCGCCCACCGCGGAGAGCGGCGATGTGATCGCGCGACGACGCCTCGGTGATCAGGAAATGGCGAGCTGGCCACTTGCCGACGGCTGCGCGCAGCAGGCGGTCCAGAAAGCCGCCGGTCAACGGCGCCAGGAGACCGATCCTGACAAGGTCCTGTTCCGCGCGCGCTGCCGCACCGATGCGATCGACGGCACGATCGAGCTCGGCCAGCGCGCCTTGCGCGCCGTCCAGGAATTGCGCGCCATCCCGCGTGAGCCGCACGCCAGAGGGTCCGCGCTCGAAGATCGGAGCGCCCAAGCGCTCTTCCAGTTCACGGACGCGGCGAGAGATGGTCGACTGCTGGACGTCGAGCGCGCAGGCGGCGCGGCGAAAGCTACCGTGATGGGCGGCGCTCATGATGTAGCGCAACTGGGGCAACTTGATCGCCGCGCGGTGCGCCTGGCCGCCCGTGACGGCGGTCCGCGGCGCAGCCTCGTCGCGATCTTTCACATGAGCGGTGGGAAACGGCAGGGTCGCCCCCTCGCTGGCGACGGCCGTTGCGGCCGCCGGGGTCCAGCCAGGCGCATTCTGGCGATCTAGGCGAGCATATTGACCGGATATACGCGCAATATTCAGCCGACCCCGGCATATGGATCGTCGACAGCGTGACGATCTTGTAGCGCACGGACTTTTGCCGTACATTGAAGGCGAAAGGACATGCCCATGCCCGCCGCCTCGTCTCGTCAATCCGCTCCACGCGAACTGAAGAAGGAGCGCATCGAATTGCGCGTCGCCGCCTCCGCCAAGGACCTGATCCAGCGAGCCATGGCCGTCAGCGGCCTGACCGCCGGGGATCTGGCCTATGAGGGCGCACGCCGGGTGCTGGACGAGCATGAGCGCCTGGTGCTGACCGGCGCCGACCGCGACGCCTTCCTGGACGCCGTGACCAATCCGCCGGAGCCGACCGACCGGCTCGTCGCCGCCCTTCGGGCCCACCGCGACCGGCTGGGCTGACGCTTGGCCGTCGCGATCGAGGCGCTCACGAAACAGCATGATCGCGGCGCCTTCGCCTGCGGTCAGCCCGACCTCGACGCCTGGTTCCATCAGCGCGCCGGCCAGGACGAACGCCGCAACATCGCCCGCGTCTTCGTCGCCGTGGATGACGCGCTGGGCGTGGTGGGCTTCTACAGCCTCGGCGCCTTCACCCTGGCGCTCGACGACCTGCCCGAAGGCCTCGCCGGCAAGCTGCCGCGCTACGACGCCATTCCCGCCGCCTTGATCGGCCGGCTGGCCCGCGACGAGCGGGTGCGCGGCCAAGGGATCGGCGACCTGCTGCTCGCCGACGCCATCAAGCGCATCCTCGGCGCCGGGCGCACGCTCGCCGTCTTCGCCATCGTGGTCGAGGCCAAGGACGCGCGCGCCGTGAAGTTCTATGAAGCGTTCGGCTTCCGGCCCTTCCCCTCGCAGCCGAACCGGCTTTTCCTGCTGACCTCCACGGCGGCGACGGCGATGGAGAGGCTATAGACGTGGATACGCCCTCCAAGACGAAGACGACGCTCCAAGCCGGCGAGCCTCAGGGACTGATGAAGACGCGCCTGAACCAACTCCCCGCCGGCAAGCGCCAGGAACTGGAGTTCGTGGTCGAGCTCCTGCGCGAGGGCTTCGCCGAGGCGATCGCGCACCGGACCATGCCGCGCTTCAAGAACGGCCGCATCCTCAAGATCATCCTGTTCGGCAGCTATGCGCGCGGCGATTGGGTCGAGGACCCGGTGGGGCGCTACTTCTCCGACTACGACCTACTGGTGGTGGTCAACCATGAGGACCTCACCGACCTCGCCGAGTTCTGGGACAAGACCGAAAAGCGCCTGCTCAAGGAACTGGCCTCCGGCGAGAAGCTGCGCACCCAGCCCAGCCTGGTGGTTCACAGCCTCGACGACGTGAACGAGAAGCTGAAGCTCGGCCGCTACTTCTTCATGGACATCCTGCGCGACGGTATCCTGCTCCACGCCGAGCCCGGCCATCCCTTCGTCAATCCGCAGCCGCTGTCGGCGCTGGATGCGCTAACGGAGACGAAGGCGTACTTCGAGGAATGGTTCGCGGGAGCGAACAACTTTCAGAGCCTTTCCGAGGATGCTTGCCGGAAAGGAATGTCGAAGGAGGCCGCATTCCTCCTGCACCAGTCCGCCGAGAAGCTCTACCACTGCGTCCTGCTGGTGATCACGCTCTACAGCCCGAAGACGCATCGGATGAACCGCCTGCGAGACCTCGCCGAGGAACTCGACGCGCGCCTGATCGGGATCTGGCCGGGTTCCAACAAGTTCGAGCGTCGCGGCTACGACCTGCTTCGCCGGGCCTATGTCGAGGCCCGCTATTCCGCCCGCTACAAGATCACGAGCGAAGAGCTCACCTGGCTCGACGAGCGGATCACCCTGCTGCAGGGGCTCGTCCGCGAAATCTGCGAAGAGCGGATCGCTGTCCTGACCAAGGCTGCATCGGCCTAGGAATTCGCGTCTCGGACGTCTCGGCTTGCCACGCAACGGTACGGCTGAAATCTGGCGGCCGTTCCAGGGTCGCACCCTCTCCTGCGCGTTTTCTCAAGGAGACGACCACCCCGCCGGAGAGCCCTCGCGATGCCGCCCAAGCCCAATATCCACCCCGTCGACCTGCATGTGGGCGCGCGCATCCGAATGCAGCGGAACCTCAGACGCGCCAGCCAGAGCGAGTTGGCCCAGGCGCTGGGGCTGACCTTCCAACAAATCCAGAAGTACGAGCGCGGCGCCAACCGCGTCAGCGCCTCGATGCTGTTCGAGGCGGCCTTATTCCTGAACGTCCCCGTCGCCACGTTCTTCGAGGGCCTGCCCGACACCCAGGACCCGACGGCCGCCGTCGATGGCGCTCAGGCCGCCATGATCGGGGCGTTCCTTTCCTCCGGCGAAGGCGTCAGACTGGCCGAACTCGTCCCACAGCTGCCGGCAAGGTGGCGACGCCAAGTCCTGACGTTGGTTGAAGCGCTGGCGGATGAAACCGCCAAGCCGGCGACCGGCAGAAAGTCGGGGAGGTGGAAAGATCGTGCGAACGATCCCCGCGGGTTTTAGCGCCGAAGCGCCTGGACATGCCCGCAGGCTCCCCGACCTGATGGTTGCGGTTCGAGCCGGCGCAGCAATCCTAACGGGTGAACTCAGTGACGCCATAGGGCGCATCGTGCCGCGGCGGCGGTCTATCGGTTACTACCCAACGCTCGCGGTGCACGCCTTGCCGGGCCTGCTTCGCGGTCATATTCATATGGGTGCGGGCGCCGCGACATAGGGGCCGGCCTGGAGCCGGGGGCAATCGGCGGCGGTCGGTTCTGAAGATCGCGGCCTCTTCAATCGCAGAGGTTTCCACGCTCGCCCCCATTCCCAGGGCCAGATCAGGCCCTGCCTTGCGTGACGGAATTATTTGATTCAGGATTCCCCCTGTCGGCGTGAGAGCGTCGGCAGGGGCGTGGAAACCCCTTTGCGATGACCTGAGCCTTCTGTACGCGGCTTGCGAGTGTGCGCCCTGGTGTTCGCCTTCCTGAGGAGGAAGACGAGCTCGCGATCGCGCGAACGCGAGCCATGGCCACAACGTCCCGCGTAGGATTTCCAACAGATCGGCTGAACCGCCGCCGCCCCGCTCTGACACCAGTGGGAGCACGCGGCATGCGCCGATCGCAACGATGGCCCGAAGCGGCGCAAGCTCCGCCGTCGCAGGGTGGAGACAACGGGCTCGATGTCCTCTACCGCCGCTACGCCGACTGGCTGACGGCGATGCTACGACGCCGGTTCGGCGCGAGCATCGGCGACACCGCAGACGATCTCGTCCAGGAGACCTATGTCCGCATCGCGCCCTACGAGGCCGCTGGACAGATTCGCCAGCCGCAAGCGTTGCTGATGCGCGTGGCCTCGAACCTGGCGCGCGACCAGCTGCGGCGAAACAACGTCAGGGGCGTGCAGGTCGAGTTTTCTGGTGAGGACTCGGTGGAAGACGCTGAACGCATCGACGCCGATCAGGTCGAGGCGCTGTTCTTCAAGCAGATCGTCCTGACCATGCCGCCGACGTACAGGGATGTGTTTATCTTGAGCCGGATCGTCGGTTTGACCTATGAAGAAATCGCCGCGCACAGTGGGCTTTCGATCAAGACGGTTGAATGGCGGATGTCCAGGGCCCTGGCCCATTGCGCGGCGCGCGTGCAGGATTAGGCGACGGAAGACACGCCATGAGCCTTTCATCA
>NZ_JAUYOJ010000007.1 GCF_030697925.1 Phenylobacterium sp.
CGATCCACGATGCACACGTGCGTCTCTTCCATCGAGACATCCAGGCCGGCAAAGGACTCCATGGTCAGTCTCCTCTTCCCGATGAGACCGATCCTCCGCGGCCTCGTGTGAAGAGCAACCGCCCATTACCCCATGTTGAAATTCTATCGACCCTGGAAGTTGCCCGGCCGGCGCTCCTGCACCGCCCGGACGCCCTCGGCGAAGTCCTCGGTGGTCCGCAGGATGGCCTGCTCGGCGTGCTCGTGATTGGTGCGGGCGCGAACCGCGGCGGCCAGTTCGCCGCGCAGGGTCTTGCGGGTGGCGATCACCGCCAGGGGGGCGTTCTCGGCGATCTCGCCGGCCAGGCGCTGAGCGGCGGCCAGCAGGCGCTCCTGCGGGACCACCTCGTCCACCAGGCCCCAGGCCAGGCCTTCCTCGGCGGGCACCCGGCGTCCGGTAAGGAACATCAGGCTCGCCCGTTGCTCGCCGACCAGCCGGGGCAGGGTGTGGGTGAGGCCAAAGCCCGGATGGAAGCCCAGCTTGACGAAATTGGCGGAGAATTTGGCCTCCGGCGAGGCCACCCGGAAGTCGGCCACCAGGGCCAGGCCCAGGCCCGCGCCGACCGCGGCGCCCTGGACGGCGGCGACGATCGGGGTCTCCACCGAGAACAGCCGCACCGCCTGGTCGTAGAGGGCGTTGATCCCGCCCATGCCGTTGTTGGCGATCCCGTCGGACGAGACCAGGTCGGCGCCGGCGCAGAAGGCCTTGCCGGCCGAGGCCAGGACGATGGCGCGGATGTTGTTGTCGCGGTCGGCGTCTTCCAGGGCGTCGGCCAGGTCGCGCATCAACCCGACCGAGACGTGGTTGTAGGGCGGTCGGTCGATGACCACCGTCGCCACGTGGCCGTCCAGGGTCACGGTCAGGTTTTCGCCGTAAGCGGTCTTCATCGTCTGGTCCCCAACAGGTTGCGGGCCACCACCCATTTGTGGACTTCGGTGGGGCCGTCGTAGATTCGCATGGTCCGCAGCTTGGCGGCCATCAGTTGCAGCGGCAGTTCCTTGGTCATGCCCATGGCCCCGAAGGTCTGCATGGCCCGGTCGACCACCTCCCACGCCATCTCGGTGGCGTAGGCCTTGATCATCGAGATCTCCTGGCGGACGTCTCGGCCCTGGTCCAGCTTCCAGGCGCAGTCATAGGTCATCAGCCGCGCGGCGTGGATACGGGTGGCGGCGTCGGCGACCCAGAACTGGATCGCCTGGCGCTCCGACAGCGGCAGCCCGAAGGTCTTCCGCTGCGGGGCGTACTCGCAGATCATGTCCAGCGCCCGCTGGGCCATGCCGATCGACCAGGACGCCATCTCGATCCGCCGCGTGCCCAGCCGGAGCTGCATCGGCGCGAAACCGTTCCCCTCCTGGCCCAGCAGCTTCCAGCCCTCGACCCGGCAGTCGTCGAGCGCGATCTCATAGGTCGCCGCCCCGCCGATCATCGGGATCCTGCGCAGGACGTTGAACCCCGGCGTTCCCTTGTCGACCAGGAAGGCGCTCATCCCGCCGCGCGTGCCCTTCTCCTTGTTGCTCACCGCCATGACGATGGTGAAGTCGGCGTCCTCGGCCCGGCTGATCCAGATCTTGCGCCCGCGCAGGATCCAGTCCTCGCCGTCGCGCTCGGCGGTGGTCAGCATGCCGGCCGGATCGGCCCCGGCCTGCGGCTCGGAGATGCCGATGGCCGAGATGGTCTCGCCGGCCACGTAGGGCGCGAGATAGGCCTCGCGCTGGCGCTCGTTCACCGTAGCCATCAGCATGCGCAGGTTCGGGCTGTCGGGCGGCAGGGTGTAGGGGGTGACGGTGCGGCCCAGCTCCTCATTGACCCCGACCATGGCCACGGCGGGCAGGTCGACCCCGCCCACATCCTCCGGGGCGTCGAGGCCCCAGAGGCCGAGCGAGCGGGACACCTCGTCCAGCCGCTTGTGCTCCGCCGGGCCGATGCCGAGCCCGCCGCCCGAAGCTTCGCGCGCCAGGACCCCGGCCTCCAGCGGCATGAGCTCGTCCTTGACGAACCGCGCCACCAGCTCCTTGAGCATCCGGTGTTCGTCGGAAAGTGCGAAGTCCATGGTTTCCTCTTGGGGTCCTATGTGCGCCGCCGAGCGTAACGGCAGTCAAGCCAGTGTTTGAGCCGCGGCCCGCAGGGTCTCCACGTGTTCGTCCAGCCGGGCGTCCAGCCGCGCGACGGGACCTCCGAGGCCGATGGCGAACCGCCGGCCGAACGGCGCGACGGGCAGCAGCACCGCCACCAGGCCGACCCCGTCGGTGACCAGGTTTCGGGTATAGACATAGCCCTGGCGGCGGATGGCCGAGATGTCCTTCATGACCTCGGCCAGGGTGATCCGCTCGCCGTCCTCGGAGATGTTGATCCGGCGAACCAGCAGGTCGATGTCGTCGTCCGCCTGGGCGCTCAGCAGCAACTGGCCGACGCCGCTGCGGGCCAGGGGCCGCACGATCCCCGGCGAGGGCGTGTAGTGCAGCGGCTCGGTCGAATGGACCACATGCACATACTGGGCGAAGAGATCGCTCTGGGTGCCGAGGATCACCGTCTCCCCGGTCCGGTTGCGCAGGCCCTCCATCATCGGAAGCATGTCGATCTCGCCGAACAGGGTGGCCGGGACCCAACTGCCCAGCACGGCGATCCTCATGGTCGGCAGATAGGTTCGGCTGCGGCGGTCGTACTCGAGGTATCCAAGTAGAACGAGGCTCTTGAGCAGGGTGGCGCCGCTGGATACCGGATACGATAGGTGATCGCAGATCTCCTTGAGCGAAAGCGGCCGGCGAATCCGGTCGAAATACTCCATGATTTCTATGACGCGTCGGGCCGATTTCACTGTGGAAGCGGTCATGTGTCGAGGGTCCTCGAAGATTTCCACATATATGGAATGTCTCTGCGGCGATGTGAAATTGTTGTTGGCGCCCGTAACGGCGCCTAGGGCAGGCGAGGCTGGCGCGGCGCGCACGCTTTGCGCCATGATGGCCGGGATCGGCACGCCTCGGGAGGGCGCTTGATGGAACCTAAGACCTTGGCTGCCGCCGCGACGGGCCCCCTCAAGGGGATCCGCATCCTGGACCTCACCAGCGTGGTCTTCGGCGCCTACGCCACCCAGATGCTGGGCGACCAGGGCGCCGAGGTGTTCAAGCTTGAGGACCCGGGCTCGGGCCGCGGCGACGGCGGCGACATCATGCGCTGGGCCGGCCACGTGCCGAAGGACGCCCCGCGTGACCTCGGCCCCATCTTCCTGACCATCAACCGCAACAAGCGCTCGGTCCTGGTGGACATGAAGGACCCCGAGGCTCGGCCGCTGCTGGAGGCGCTGATCAAGAGCTGCGACGTGTTCGCCACCTCCATCCGCTATGATGGCCTCAAGCGCCTGGGCCTGGCCTATGAGGACGTGAAGGCCCTGCGCCCCGACGTGGTCTATGTCCACGCCGCCGGCTACGGCTCGGAGGGTCCTTATGCCGGGGAGCCGGCCTATGACGACCTGATCCAGTCGGCCTCGGGCATGGCCGACCTGCTGCCGCGCACCGACGGCAATCCCACTCCGCGCATCCTGCCCAGTCTGATCGCCGACAAGGTCTCGGGCCTGTTCATGTCCCAGGCGATCACCGCGGGCCTGCTGCACCGCGAGCGGACCGGCGAGGGCCAGTTCATCGAGGTGCCGATGCTGGAATGCATCACCAGCTTCACCCTGGTGGAGCACCTCTACGACCACACCTTCGAGCCGCCCACCGGCCAGTGGGCCTATCAGCGGGTGGCCAACGCCAACCGCAAGCCCTACCAGACCAAGGACGGCTACATCGGCCTGCTGCCGTACACAGACAAACAGTGGGACCAGTTCTTCGCCGCCGCCGGCATGGCCGAGACCTTTGGCAAGGACCCGCGGTTCTCCGACTATTCGACCCGGGGCAAGCACATCCACGAACTCTACGCCCTGGTGGGCGAGGTCACCCAGACCAAGACCACCGAGGAGTGGCTGGCCCTGCTGAAGCCGCTGTCGATCCCGGTGGTGAAGACCGCCCGGCTGGATGACCTGCCGGACGATCCCCACCTCAAGGCCGTGGGCTTCTTCGAGCGCTACGAGCACCCGCACAGCGGTCCCTACAACGCCATGAAGCCGCCGGTGAAGTTCACCGGCTCGCCCAGCAACATCCGCCGCCACGCCCCGCGCCTGGGCGAGAACACTGAGGAAGTCCGCGCCGAGATGGGGCTCAAGGCCGACTGATGTGAGCCGCCAGGGCCTCGGCCAGCGCCACGGGATTGTCTTCCTGGATGTTGTGGCCAGCCTCGGGGATCACGCACCAGCGCCCGTCGGGGAAGCGCGCTGCGAAGGCCGCGGCTGTTTCGTCCGTAACGATCCGGCTACGCTCGCCACGGGCCACCAGGACCGGGCAGGCGACGTCGGAGGCCAGGCCCTCCAGGTCGGCGAGCTGGCCCAGGATGTGCGGGAAGTCCGGCGGGCGGCGGCGGTCCTGCCGCAGATCGAAGCCGTCCGGCCCGGCCTTCATCAGGGCCTGGTAGCGGTAGAGCATCAGGTCCGGATCGGTCTGAGGGCTCGCCGCCAGGGCCTTGGCGACCATCGCCTCGACGCTGGCTGTCGTGGTGATCGCGCCCATGAAGCCGCGCAGGTTGGCGCTGGCCCCGAAGTCCACCTGGTCGACGACATCGACGAAGGTCAGGCTCGCGGCGCCGAGGGCCGCTGCTGCGTGGCCGGCGACGCAGCCGCCGAGGGACATGCCGACCAGATGAGGCCGCGCCACGCCCAGGTGTTCCGCCAGGGCCAACACGTCGCCGACCGAGGCGGCGATCCGGTAGT
This sequence comes from Phenylobacterium sp., assembly GCF_030697925.1. Classification (GTDB taxonomy): domain Bacteria; phylum Pseudomonadota; class Alphaproteobacteria; order Caulobacterales; family Caulobacteraceae; genus Phenylobacterium. The sequence continues at coordinate 4,838 of NZ_JAUYOJ010000007.1, forward strand.
CGTCCGCCCAGCCGCTGTCTCCATGGCCGCGCAGGTCCATGGCCACGCAGCGCAGGCGCGGCCGGAGCGCCGAGCAGACCAGGTCCCAGGTGCGCGCGCTCAGCGATCCGCCGTGCAGGAAGATCGCTGTGGGTCCGTCGCCGCCCCAGTCGAGATAGGAAAGCTCGAGATCGCCGCTGCGCGCCCGGCCCACGGCGGGCGGGTCTCCGACGGGGATGCCGCGGGCGGCGCCCAGCTTGCGCAACAGGTCGTGGTCCATCCGGCGCCCTCCGCCTCGCGGCAGGCAGGACGCCGGACGTCACCTAGCGGCAGTCAATCAGACCGCCTTTTTGTCAGACCGGCGCAAACACCGGTACGGGCGGGCCGCCCTCGGTCTCCTGGAACCTGACCTTCACCTTCTGGCCGATGGAGAGCCCGTCGGGCGTCACGTCGACGAAGTTGGTCATCACCGCCGGACCCTCGTTCAGCGTCACATAGCCGATGGCGTAGGGGCCGGTCGGGGAGCGGTGCATGACGCTGTAGGTGTAGATCACCCCCTCGCCGGGGCTCTCCTCCCAGACCGTGTCCTCCGAGAAGCAGAACGGGCAGATGGCGCGCGGATACCAGTGGGCCTGTTTGCAACCGTTGCAGCGCTTGATCAGGAACCGACCCTCGGCGGCCGCATCCCAGAAAGGCTTGCTCTCGATGGTCACCGCCGGGGCGGGGATCTTGCGGGTCATGACGGCGGGAGCTTCTTGAACGTCGCTCATGTCTAAGCCTCCCGTTCCATGATGAGGGTGGCCGCCCCGTGGCGGACGCCGAGCGAGCCGCCCGTGCCATGGGCGAGCGCGATGTCGCAATTGGGCACCTGGACCTTGGGGTGTGCCTCGCCGCGGAGCTGGCGCACCGCCTCGATCACCTTGGTGATGCCGCCGCGATTGGTCGGGTGGTTGTTGCAGAGCCCGCCGCCGTCGGTGTTGAAGGGCAGCTTGCCGACGCCGGAGATCAGGTTGCCGTCGGAAACGAACTTCCCGCCCTCGCCCTTCTTGCAGAACCCGAGGTCCTCCAGCTGCATCAGGACAGTGATGGTGAAGCTGTCATAGATCGAGGCGTACTTGATGTCGGCCGGGGTGACGCCCGCCTCGCCGAAGGCGATGGGGCCGGACCAGACCGCGCCGGAATGGGTGAGGTCCAGGTCCCTGCCGCCCATCGGGCCCTTGGGGGACTCGCCCGCGCCCATGATCTTCACCTTGGGCCGGTTCAGGCTCTTGGCGATCTCGGGAGCCACGACGATCAGGGCGCCGCCGCCGTCGGTGACCACGCAGCAGTCCAGCAAGTGCAGCGGGTCGGAGATCATGCGCGAGTTCACCACCTGCTCGACGGTGACCACGTCCTTCAGGAAGGCGTGCTCGTTCCACTGGGCGTGATGGCTGGCGGCCACCTTGATCCAGGCGAGCTGTTCCGAGGTCGTGCCGTACTCGTGCATGTGGCGCATGGCGCACATGCCATAGGTGTTGTGGGTCGATCCGCCGTAGATGCTCTCGTAGCCGGCCTCGGGCGGGCCGTCGGAGAGCTGGCCAGGCTTGGCGCCGCCGCCGCCCCAGCCGCCCTTGTTCTGCCGCGGACGGCCGGCCAGGGTGATCAGGGCCACCTTGCACTTGCCCTCGGCGATCGCCTGGGCCGCGTGGCCGACATGCAGCAGGTAGGACGAGCCGCCGGTCTCGGTGGAGTCCATGTGCCGCACATTGCGCAGGCCCATATAGTCGATCATCGACATGGCCCCGAACCCGGGCGCGTCGCCGGCGCAGAAATAGCCGTCGATATCGTCCTTGGTCAGGCCGGCGTCGGCCAGAGCGCCCTTGGCGCACTCGGCGTGAAGCTGCGGCGTCGACTTGTCGGGCGCGTCACGGAGCGGATGCTCGTACGCCCCCATGATGTAGGCCTTGCCTCTTATGCTCATGCGGTTCCCCGGAAATATCTTTGAAGAATGGATTTGGCTTATCGCAGCGCAGCAAGGGCGACAATCGCGATCGCCACCCCCTCGTCATCCTCCGGTCGTCTGAAAGACGAGCCGGGGGACCCAAGCCGAGTCGCCGAACTTGCCACGCCGCTTGGGTCCCCCGGATCTCGCTTCGCGAGCCCGGAGGATGACGAAGGTGGGGTGAGCTAAGCCGGGGTTTTCAACTTCGCGATCCGCTCGTCCCGCAGCGCCGTGCGGCGGACCTTGCCGGCGTCGTCGCGCAGGGGCTCGTCGGCGAACTCGTAGGTCCGGGGCTGCTTGTAGGTGACCAGGCGTGAGGCCAGGTGGGCTCGGATGCTCTCCTCGTCGCGGGCGCCCTTGGTCTGGACGATGGCGTGGATCTTGTTCCCCAGGTCGTCGTCGGGGATGCCGATCACCGCGCAGGACTGCACGTCGGGATGCTCCTCGAGCGCCGCCTCGATCTCCGCCGGATAGACGTTGGAGCCGCCCACCAGGATCATGTCGGTGCGCCGGTCGGCCAGGTAGAGATAGCCGTCCTCGTCGAACCAGCCGATGTCGCCCAGGCTCTCCCAGCCGCCCGGCAGGGTCTTGGCCGTGGCGCCGAGATATTTGTAGGTCGGCGGCGCGCCCTCCGGCGGGCGCATATAGATCTCGCCCACCTCGCGCGGGGGCAGGGGCTGGCCGTCCTCGCCCACCGCCATCATCTCGCCGGCCGTCACCTTGCCCACCGAGCCGCGGTGCTCCAGCCACTCGGCGCCGGAGATGATGGTCACCGCCTGGGCCTCGGTGCCGGCATAGAGCTCCATCACCGTCTCGGGGCCGACCCAGTGGATGAAGGCCTCCTTCAGCCAGGCCGGGCAGGGCGCCGCCAGGTGCCAGAGGGTTTCCAGGGACGAGAGGTCGTAGCGGTCGCGCACCTCCTGCGGCAGATGCCAGATGCGGTTCATCATGGTGGGGACCAGATAGACCCAGGTGGCTCGGTGCTTCTCGATCGCCGCCAGGGTCGCCTCGGCCTCGAACCTGGGCAGCAGCACCATGTGCGCGCCCATGGCGAAGGCCGCCATCATCATGCCGAAGCCGGCGTTGTGGTAGAGCGGCGCCGGCAAAAGGGCGACGGAGTCCGCCTTCAGCCGCCAGCCGCCGACCTCCGGGATCTCCTTGGTGCTGACGCCGGGCTGGCCGGCCAGGATCAGCTTGGGCCGACCCGTGGAGCCGCCGCTGGTGGGCGCCTTGGAGACCGGCGCCGTGACGTCGGGCAGGTCGCTGTCGTCGTCCGACAGCGCCAGCAAATCGGAGACCGACAGCAGCGGCCGGTCGATCTGGTGCTCGAACTGGGCGATCACCACCGGGGTCTTGGCCAGCTCCATGATCGCTTCCAGCTCGGCCTTGGGCAGGCGGAAGGCCACGGGCTGCGGCGTCGCGCCGACCTTCCACATGGCCCAGCAGGCCACGGCGAAGTCGGTGGAGTTGGGCAGGCCGAGTGTCACCAGATCGCCCAGCTTGACCCCGTGGGCGAGCAGGCCCCGCGCCGCGCGGTTGGTGAGCCTGTGGAACTCCAGGTAGGTGAGGGTGACATCCCCGCAGCTTACCGCCGGGGCGCCGGGCTTCAGCTCGGCCAGCAGTTTCAGCTTGGCGCCGAGCGAGATCATCTCGTCAGACATATGGGTTCCGTCCCTGGAAATGGATCGGGCTCTGGCGGCCCGCTGATCTTGAATGGGATAGGCCGCCGGAATGCGGTTGGCGGGCGCGCCGAGTTTCCTTCGCGGCGGGCTTGGATGGCAAGCCTCGATTGCGGCGCCGGCCAATTCGGGCTTTAGGACGTCGTACAAGCGTTTGAGTGGGAGATGGTCATGTCGGTGGAAGAGCTGCTCACCCAGGAGTTCGGCACGCTGGAGCAGGTGGTCCGCGAGCAGGCCAAGGAACTGGGCGCCAAGCCCGCCCTGGTCGACGCCAACCGCACGATCTCCTATGCCGAGCTGGACGAGCTGATGGACCGCATCGCCGCGGCCCTGCAGCGCGAGGGGGTCAAGACCGGCGATGTGGTCGCCGCCTGCGCCACCACCTCGGCGGAGTATGGGGCGGCCTTTTTCGGGGTTCTGCGGGCCGGAGCGATCGTCGCGCCCCTGGCCCCGTCATCCACCCCCGAGAGCCTGGTGATGATGCTCCAGGATAGCGGCGCCAAGGTCTTCTTCCTGGACGCGGGCGTGGCCAAGCAGCTCGAGGGGGTCGCCGACCAGATCACGGCCCAGCGGGTGGCCCTCGACGGCTCGTCGGCCGGCGTCGCCTTCGAGGCCTGGCTGGCGCCCAAGGGCGCGACGCCGACCCCGGTCAACGTCGATCCCGACCAGGGCTTCAACATCATCTATTCGTCGGGGACCACCGGGGCGCCCAAGGGCATCGTCCAGCCGCACCGCATGCGCTGGGGCCAGATCCGCCGCGGGGTCTATCCGGCCGACGCCGTGACCATGATCTCCACCCCGCTCTATTCGAACACCACCCTGGTCTCCTACCTGCCGACCATCTCCAACGGCGGCACGGCGGTGCTGATGCCCAAGTTCGACGCCGAGCAGTTCCTGAAGCTGGCGGAAAAGCACCGCGCCACCCACGCCATGCTGGTGCCGGTCCAGTACCGGCGGATCATGGAGCGGCCCGACTTCGACAGCTACGACCTCTCCAGCTTCAAGATGAAGTTCTCCACCAGCGCGCCCTTCTCCCCGGAGATCAAGGCCGACGTCCTGAAGCGCTGGCCGGGCGGGCTGATCGAATATTACGGCATGACCGAGGGCGGCGGCTCCTGCGGCCTGGTGGCCCACGAATATCCCGACAAGCTGCACACGGTGGGCAAGCCCCTGCCGGGCCACGACATCCGGCTGATCGACGAGGACGGCAAGGAGGTCGCCCAGGGTGAGATCGGCGAGGTGGTGGGCCGCTCCGGCGCCATGATGGTCGGCTACCACAACCAGCCGGGCAAGACCTCCGAGGCGGAATGGTGGTCCCCCGACGGCCTGCGCTTCATCCGCACCGGCGACGTCGGCCGCTTCGACGAGGACGGCTTCCTCACCCTCATGGACCGCAAGAAGGACATGATCATCTCGGGCGGGTTCAACGTCTATCCCAGCGACCTGGAGGCCGAGATCGTCAAGCACGAGGGCGTGCTCGAGGCCGCCGTCGTCGGCGTGCCCTCCGACAAATGGGGCGAGACCCCGGTCGCCTTCGTGGCCCTGAAGCCCGGCCAGTCGCTCACCGCCGAGGCGTTGAAGACCTGGGTCAACGACAAGCTGGGCAAGACCCAGCGCCTGGCCGACCTGCAGCTGGTCGACCACCTGCCGCGCAGCCATATCGGCAAGGTGCTGAAACGCGATCTGCGCGACGCCTACAAGGGCCCAGCCTCGTGAGCTCGGTCGCCGACCTCTGCGACGAGCACGAGGAGACCATCGAGGTCTGCGAGGTCCCGTTCCGCGACTTCGGCGGAAACACCGCCTTCGCCGGCCCGATCCGGACGGTCCGCTGCTATGAGGACAACAGCGTGGTGAAGGCCCTGCTGGCCGAGCCGGGCGAGGGCTGCGTCCTGGTGGTCGATGGCGGCGGCTCGCTGCGCCGGGCCCTGGTCGGCGACGTGCTGGCCGGCGACGCGGTGAAGAACGGCTGGGCCGGGATCGTGGTCTTCGGCGCCGTGCGCGACAGCGTGGTGCTCTCCACCCTCGACATCGGGATCAAGGCGCTGGGGACCATCCCCATGCGCGGGATCAAGCGCGGCGACGGGGTGGTCGACACGCCGGTGGCCTTCGGCGGCGTGGTCTTCGTGCCGGGCGACATGCTGCACGCCGACGAGGACGGGATCGCCGTGCTCGCCGCCGACGGATAGGAGCCTGCCATGGCCGCCCAGTTTCCCGCCCTCACCGACGCCGATCCGGTCGGCGCGCTCAACCGCATGCAGCAGGGCTACCTGCCGGGCGAGCTCGCGATCGAGGTCCTGGAGGTCGCCCACGGCCACCTGCGCAGCCAGGTGAAGGTCGAGAAGCGGCACATGGCGCCCAACGGCTACATGCACGCCGCCAGCGTCGTGGCCCTGCTGGACACCGCCTGCGGCTATGGCTGCCGCATGGCCCTGCCGCCGGGGTCCAGCGGCTTCACCACCATCGAGATCAAGACCAACTTCCTGGGCACCGCCAAGGAGGGCGAGACGGTGATCTGCGAGGCGAGCCTGATCCACGGCGGCCGCACCACACAGGTCTGGGACGCGGTGGCGACCAACCGCGACACCGGCAAGGTGATGGCGCTTTTCCGCTGCAGCCAGATGGTCTTGCGGCCCAACTGAGGGGCGCCAAAACGCCCGCTTGATCTGGCGGGGCCGGATGAGTAGGTTCCGCGCCTCGCTCAGCGGGCCCTTTCAACGGGGCCCGATGTCGTCTCTGGAGAGGTGGCTGAGTGGTCGAAAGCACCGCACTCGAAATGCGGCGTACCTGGAAGGGTACCGTGGGTTCGAATCCCACCCTCTCCGCCAGACTCGGAAATGTCCAATAAAAACAATCTAATGATCCGCTTGGGCGCGCCCATGTTGCACACTGTGTGTCACAGAGCGTTTCACCGTGTCGGTTTTGCGGAAGCGCCACCAAACTAGGCTAGCTTGTTGGCGTGCTGCCCTTGGCATTCGATCAGGGGGCATCAACGAGCAAGAGCCCTATGACTGATGAGGCCGAAGCCACGCCCGAGCCGAAATTAGCTCCTCCGTCTGGGCTCAAGTTCGCTGCCATTCGAGTTTCCAATTTTCGGGGTTTGGCATTTGTCGAGGTCGAACTCGACCAAGTGACGGTGATCCTTGGCGCAAACAATGCGGGCAAGAGCAGCTTTCTTGACGCGATTTGCGCGGCGGTCGGCGCTCAACGGCGGGCGTTCGGGAAGGACGACATTCACTTGGCGGGCGGCGAGGTGGACGTCCCGAGAGAGCGAAAGGCGATAGTCGATCTGCTCATTCGTCCGACCGATGACGTGGGCGGTGTGATCGCCGCCTTTCCTCAGGGGTCCTATTGGACCGAGCTTTTCGCCACCGGAATTTCTCAGGACGACGACTTCGCAGATTTTGTCGCGATCCGAGCAACGATCGCCTGGAGCATGGCGAGCGGTGAATATCGGATCGAGCGCAAGTTTCTGAGGGACTGGCTTGAGGCTGCGAACTTTGCGAATGCCGAGGAAAAGGAACGGGTGTCGGCACACCAGCTAGAGCCGATAGCGCTTCACTATATCGACGCTAAGCGAGACATGGATGAAGACCTACGCACTCGAGCGTCTTTCTGGCGTCGGTTGACGGACGACCTCGGCCTTGAGCAGGAGGCCGTTGCCGAAGCGGAAAGGCTGTTGAGCGATCTCAATCAACAGCTAGTCGGTGGAAGTGCTGTGCTGAAGCACGTGGGCGGGCACCTCAGCGGGCTTAAGGGCGTGCTGGCGGGTGAGAACGCGACCGTCGACATATCCCCCGTGGCGCGTCGTCTAAGAGATCTATCCAAGGGATTGGACGTGAGCATTTCAGGTGCCGGCGACCTTTCCTTTCCGCTAGCTCGGCACGGAATGGGCACCCGCAGCCTAGCCTCCCTGCTCGTCTTCCAAGCGTTCGCGAGTTGGCGCTCGGAACAAGCGAAGCAGGACCACAATTTGGTGCATACGTTTCTGGCATTGGAGGAGCCGGAGGCACACCTCCATCCGCACGCCCAGCGATCTCTATACAGCCAGGTTCAGGCGATGCCGGCCCAGGTCGTTGTGAGTACGCACTCACCGTACTTCGCCAGCCAAGCGAAGATCGGGCAGCTTCGTCTTTTCCGGAAGGAGGGGGTCGAGAGCAAAGTATGCCGCCTCGATGTGTCCGAAATATCCGCCGACGAAGTTCGAAAACTCGAGCAGAGGATCATGCTGACGCGGGGCGATTTGCTGTTCTCCAGTGGGATCCTCCTATTCGAAGGAGAGACGGAAGAATGCTCTTTGCCGGTGCTCGCCGAGCGGCACTGGGGAAGCTCCATACATGAACTCGGCTTAAGCTTCGTTCCAGTGAGTGGGACCGACTATTTCCCGTTCGTCTGGCTCGCGAAAAGCCTAGGCATTCCCTGGTTCATTCTATCGGACGCCGAAGAGCAGCCTCTCAAGACACTGAACAAATGCCTGGAGAAGGTCGGGCTCGGTGCCCACACCGATTGCGACAATGTCGTCACGATGGAGCTTGGAAACGACTTTGAAGCGCAGTTGGTCGCGGACGGATATCAGACGGAGATCGAAGCGGCGTTCAACGAACTTCACCAAAATGCGGACTACATCACTGCGCACGCTGCTGCTCAGCAGGGGCAGCCGATGAAGAAGGGAGAAGGCAAGAAGGATTTCAAAGGCGAGGGCGGACGTGACCTCGCTATCCTCGATGCCATGCGAGCGCAGAAGACACGTATGGCGGTTCCAATAGCTACCCACATCGCGAGTATCAAAGACAACGGCCGAAGCCCACCAAAGCACGTCCGTTTGGTCTTCGACGCGATCTCGACAAAGCTTGGATGGTCAACCGGAACGCCGACGCAATGAAGCTCTCCCTCTCGACAAGACAGCAGGAAGTGGTGAGTCACGACCAAGGCGCGATCTTGGTTGTCGCGGGCCCCGGTTCCGGAAAGACCCGAGTGCTAACGGAACGGGTGCGGACCTTGCTTGAAAAGCCGCATGCCCATTTCAAGGTGCTCGCACTCACCTTCAGCAACAAGGCCGCCAACGAAATGGCGGAGCGTTTGGAAGGGCTCGGGGAGCAAAAGCAACGAGCGACCGTGAGTACGCTTCACGGGTTTTGCCTTGAGCTATTGGCTGACAGGGGCAAAGCAATCGGAGTCAGCGGTCAGCCACAGATTTTTGAGCGGGCGCAAGATCGCCGTCAGGTCTTAATGCTTGCCGTGAATGACGATCCTTGGCTGGCGGGGGAGCTAAGAGAGGCTGGGTCGACGAAGGACCAAAATCTGCGGCTGGGCGATTGGTTGCAGGAAATCTCCCGCATCAAGACCCACCCTCTCACCGGCGCTCCCGAAACCGGAAGCTTCGAGGAACGCCTGCTTGATGCATACAACGCAGGACTGGCCGCCTCAGGCGCATATGATTTTGATGACCTGCTCGTGCTCGGCTATCGGCTTCTAACAGAAGCTCCACAGGTCGCCGATCTGTATCGCCGCATCTACAATTACGTTTGCGTGGACGAAGCCCAAGACCTCAATGAAGCGCAATACGCCGTAATCACTGCGCTTTGCGGAGACAGTTTTCGCAATGTCATGATGGTGGGCGATCCGAAGCAATCAATCTACGGCTTCAACACTTCGAGCCCTCGTTTCATGGAGGAATTCGCCCGAGACTTCGCAGCCAAGCGCGTCGAGCTGACGGAAAACTTCAGATCGTCGCAGATGGTTGTCCGGGCCGCACGCCAGTTGATCCCGAGCTATTCCGTCGAGGGTCAGCTCCCGATCACGGGTTGGGTACGAGTGATGGTCGGCAACAACGAAGAGCACGAGGCCAATCTTGTTGTGGACGAGATTGAGCGGCTTCTCCGTGAAGGTCACCCCGATATCGAGGGTGAATTCATCCTCTCAAAATGCGCCGTGTTGGGCCGAAATCGGTATTGCATCGCTGCAGTCGAGAGCGAACTTAAGAAGCGCGGGATGAAATTCTTCCGACGTCTCTCTGCTGCTCATGAGTACGAGTCGGATTTGATCCAGCAATTCCTCTTGGGCCTGCGGCTGATCGCCAATCCAGCGGATCGCTTCCACCTGAACGCGCTGCTCAAGGCTTGGGGTGCATCAGCCGACTCCGCTCCGGTGTGCGCGGCTGGCGTTGACGTGATTGACGCTCTTCGAACAGTCGCACCGGCAGACGGACAGATAGATGGTACTGCAGTCATCGACGCGCTGGAGGCGATCGTTAGCGGCAGCCAAGCGATCAGGTTGCCGCTCGCCCTGTCGCTTCTGAAGCGTCATGCCGATGGGTTCGATGAGGAAGCTCGGAGGTACGTCTACAGCGATGCCGAGATCATCGGAGGAGAGTGGGATCAGTATCTTCGGAACAAGCCCTCAGCGGCGTCGCTAGGCGGCTTTCTGAGCCATATGGCACTGGGCTCGACACAGCAGCCAAATGCCGACGGCGTGGCGTTGATGACGGTCCACGCCTCGAAGGGACTCGAGTTCGATGTGGTTTTCGTGGCGGGTCTCGCTGAAGGAATTTTTCCGGACTATCGCGCGCGGCACCCACAGGCGCTGACTGAAGAGCTGAGAAATGCGTTTGTTGCGGCGACCCGCTCAAAGCGCCTGCTCTACCTCACCTATCCGAAGCTTCGCATGATGCCGTGGGGAGACACACGAGCGACGGTCGAGTCGCGCTTTCTTCATCTCATGCAAAGTGTCGGATAGCGGAAGATTACGGGAGCCTCGACGCCAAAGACCGGCGAACTCAGCGAGGCTTAGGTGGTCGCCTTAGCGGCTTGAGCCGCTAGTTTTTGTAACTGCTGCTGGACAGCTTTTCCGATCTTCCACGGATGCTTTCGCCAGTAGCTATAGAACTCCGCTTGCGTCGCGAAATCGCCCGTCTCATTCCGAAGGCGATCTATCTCCTGCACTGCTCCGAGGTACTCGCGTGTGGTGGAGCTTCTATGCCGGGAGCCAATCTTCCAAGGCTCGGCCACAACCAGTTCGAAGTCGCGCACTCGAGTGGCAGATGCCGGATCGAGCGTGTAGAGCGCGATTATGTCGATGTGGCCTTTGTAATCAGCAAACGGACGAAACGTTCCCGCCCAGTGGATGGTCGGGTGCAAGAAGAACGTGTTTCCGGTGTAGAGCGTAATGCGGCTATCTGTGCGACCCGTCGGCAGGCCCTTTTTGTTGGTGGCGCGACGCGCGACTTTGACGTCGATGGCGAAGTGATCCGCCCCCACCCGTAGCTCTATGTCCGGGTATCCGCGCTCAGTGCCGCGAGTTAGCTCGATGCGCGCCTTCCCCTGAAGCTGGTCAATTACAAAATCCACCACCGCAACTTCCACCACATTGGCAAGCGCAGCCGGCTCTTTCGGGAGCGGGAGGAAATGCCCACCGTCCATAAGTTGGGCTTCGAGGTCGGCCTCATCTTCCGCGACCAGGGGCCAGGGGTGGTCACCGCTTTTCTTGAAAATGGCAACCGGCTCAAAGACGTAGTTGGCGCAGCACTTCCGAAGAAGCTGGATGGCGGTGTCCATAAGCTAGTCGTTTCCCCGAGGCGGCGAACTGACCCTTTGCCGCCGAGCGTGTCGCCCTTAAGTTCTCGAACATGAGCACGAGTCGTCCGCCACGCGCCATTAGCCTCTTCACTGGAGTGGGAGGACTGGATTTCGGCTTTGAGGCGGCGGGCTTCGAGACCGCGGTGGCTATCGAGTGGGATCGAATTGCCTGCGAAACGCTGCGCCTAAACAGATCGTGGCCGGTTCTCGAAGGCGATATCCATCAGATCACTTCGGAGGAAATCCTCAGAGCAGGTGGGTTAAAGGCGGGCGAGGCGGATATCTTGATCGGTGGCCCGCCGTGCCAGCCCTTCTCCAAGTCTGGCTATTGGGTAGCCGGCGATGCGCGCCGATTGGATGATCCGCGAGCGTCGACGCTCCATGCGTATTTGCGCGTCGTAGAGGACACTCTGCCTAAGTCGTTTCTCCTAGAGAACGTTCATGGGCTGGCATTCAAAGGAAAGGACGAGGGGTTGCAGTTCCTGCTGGCAGGAATTGCGGACATCAACCGCCGAACCGGCGCGAACTACGTGGTGACGTGGGCGAAACTCAATGCTGCTGACTACGGCGTGCCGCAAATGCGTGAGCGAGTTTTTCTCGTCGGATCGCGTGAGGGCGTCGAATTCAAGTTTCCCACGCCAACGCATTTCTCTGTGCCGAGCGGCGGTCAGGAGCCATGGCGCACTGCATGGGACGCCATTGGAGACCTGGCGGCCTCACCGAACGAGGCCGGATTGGCGATGGGAGGGCGTTGGGCAGAATTGCTTCCCAGCATTCCGGAAGGCGAAAACTACCTCTGGCACACATCGCGCGGAGGGGGAGTGCCGCTCTTCGGCTGGCGGACTCGGTATTGGAGTTTTCTCCTAAAACTGGCGAAAGACCGCCCTTCATGGACCATCCAAGCCCAACCTGGCTCCGCGATTGGTCCGTTCCATTGGTCGAACCGACGGCTATCCACGCTTGAGCTGTGCCGCCTCCAGACGTTCCCTCCGGAGCTTCAATTCAATTGCGGGCGAGCCAACGTTCAGAAGCTGTTAGGCAACGCTGTGCCCTCGCTGCTAGCTGAGGTCATGGCCCGACAGATAAAGGCGCAGCTATTGGAGCGCCCGGTCACGGGCGCTCTCAAACTGATCCCACCCAAGCGCAAAGCGGCATTCAATCGAGAGCCCACCTCAGGAGTTGCGGCGAAGTACATGCATCTCGTTGGCGATCACGCTGAACACCCAGGCGAAGGCATGGGAAATCGAGCGCGTGCACGCCGGGCAGCATAACTCGTCGGCCTAGAGTGCAGTCGTGCGTAAGGCGATCCTGCGAACTTGACCGGCACTCCAGGCACCTCCGCGTGGAGCGGCGATTGCGCGTTCGTTGAGGGCTTTCGCGATCCCGCTCTGAGTCGTCACTCCAGCGGCGTTCAGATCGGCAATGACTTGGGCGATTTCCTGGGCGCGCCGGGAAGCTTGGGTTGATCTGATGTTTGCTGAACGCTTCCGCCCTTCCTCTCCGTACAGTTCGATGCGGTGGGTGCCGCGCCGACCGCCAAGCTTGACGCCGCGCTCTCTTGCGGCGCTCAGCGCCGCCCGCGTGCGCTGGGCGATCATTTCTCGTTCCTGCTCCGCCATCGCCGCCATGATGTGGATCATGAACCGGTTGGCCTGAGGCATATCAACGGCTCGGAACTCAGTCCCATCCTCCATGAGACGCGACAGGAACGCCACGCTGCGACTAAGGCGATCCAACTTGGCTATGAGGAGCGTCGCGCCGCTTAGACGGCATTCTCTAAGCGCTCCTTCGAGCGCAGGACGGTCAGCGCGCTTTCCACTCTCGATTTCCTCGTACTCGGCGACCAATTGTCCATCGGCGACGAAGCGACGAACTGCCTCCCGTTGCGCGTCCAAGCCCAGTCCGCTCAGGCCCTGGCGTTTGGTACTTACTCGATAATAGGCCACGAACTTTTCAGGCATCGATCTCTCTTGGCGTTTGTCTCAACGACCGTTGCGACAAATGTAAAGCTAGCCACGTCTGGGGCCAAGTCATATCCCACGGGCGATGCTTTCAGAGTTTTGCTAGAGGACGAGTACCCGCAATGTGGGGTGAGTTGGACGCGATAGCTGCGCAAGTCTCGTCAGCGAACGCCGCTTGGGCTGGCGCTTTCGCGGCTACGTTCGCAGCCATGGCGGCGCTCGGAATTGCGATTGGAATTCCGTGGCAGCAAGCCCGCCATCAGCGCGCGAGGGCTATTGCGATAGCGAGGGACGGTCTCCTCATCTTCCAAGAGACCGAGGTTTGGATGCGAGACATCGTGAGAGGTGTAGACCCCGAGGATGCGCACGACCGTATGCAGCGAGCGGCTCGCGTCAGCCAGGTGCTCGGCGGCCTGATCGCTGCGGGAGCAGTGGATACCAGACTTCTCTATGTGCTCGTTGATGCGAAGGGCGCTGCGGACGACGCTGCGAATGCTGTCGCCCATGCCGAAGCCCACCGAGAACAGGCTCACCACGACTTCTACCGCGATCCGTCCCGTTGGTCCGCTCGATCTCGCCGACTGGAGGTCGAGCTAAAACAGCTTGGTGCTGCGCGTTAGGGTATCAGTCTGGCACCAGTAGCTATTCCCGGACCGCTCAGCCTTAGGCGCGAGGCTCGAAGCGAAGAAGTGGGGCCTCGGTCCGTCTTGCGGCTTGAAACCAGTCCTTGCCGGCACGCCTTAGTGCGAGGTTTGCGCCGACGAGACCTTCCTTCTTAGGCAATGGCGGGATGCCGCGTCGTTGCCTGTCGATCTTGAGACTCTCTTCCGTCGAGAGGCGAGCTTTACCGATGTAGGCGAACCAACCAGCAACTTGATCGATCCGTTTGAAATGGACCTTTCGGGCCCTAGCTGGACCTGTCACGTCGCCGCTCGCTTCCAGAAGCGCCCTCTTGATCGTCTCTACGAGCTTGGCGTCGACAGGTAGGTCTATCGCTCCGTGGAGGTGAAAGTCCTCCAGGGGCACGCCCTCGACCGCGATCATGAAGTCGGGAACGGGGAGCGTTGGACCGAGGGCTTTCTTCATGAACCGAGTAATTCGATCCTGCATATAACCAACGAAACCCTTCGGCGAACGAAGGGCGTGATCGATTATGTCGGGTCGTATCCGGATCGTCATGGCGTGACGGCGGCTAGAGGGAATAGCAGCGCCATAGGCCAGAGACTTCATGATCTGAGAGCTATGGTCCCAGTGACGAACATGAACCTTCTCAACCTTCCCGGTGCTGCTATCGTCCTCCGGATTGATTGGTGAAGGAGTAGCCTCTTCCTTCACTACACGGGTCGGCCCAGCCGTGAGAGCGACGCTATTGCGCTTCCGGATAGACCCGTTGATCCGCTTGAGGATTTCGCGGTCGTCGAGGAGGTCAGAGCGCGTTCGTGGGTTCGAGACTTTTGACGGGATGCCAGGCCGCTTGGACACTATCCGCTTGATCTTGAGGGCGAGCGCAAGGTCGCTCTCTTGGATCGCGCCGAGGTCATCCTTGATGCGCTTGAGCTTTTCCCACTGACTCGTCACCTAAGACCCCGACGCTCCCTTTCACTTCAATGATTAGCGTCGTGGCTATCAACTATGAAGCGGGTGCGCGAGTGGGATCGTTCACGTAGGATGCGGCCTTTCAAGGCGTGGCCGGACTGACTGCCCGCCTTGGCCTCATTGATTGGCGGGCGGTACCGTTTCCACGTTGTCGTGCGACGTCGATGCGCTTCCATCTCCACACATCGCTTTGTACCGCCTTTCTGCGTCTCCAAGGCGGTGCACTGCGTCGGGTAGCTCACGCTCGGCGGTTGCAAGCCTTCCAAGATATACGCTGCGCCAGCCATCGGCCTGGTGGGGAAGCACCCCCATGTTAGCGGCGACCAGCGCTCTATACTGGCGAATAGCGACGGGGTCCGTAGCGGTTGCAGCGTCCCTGGCGATTGCCAGGTCGGCCTGAACTCGCGACAGGTCGCCCTGTGCGCTCCGGACTGTGACTTGGTGACTAGGGCAGTAGTCGATTGGAGCCGCAGCGGTTTCCTCCTCGCGTTTCCCACACGAACTCACTGCAAATATGATCAGTCCGATGATGATCACGACGCCCGTGACGCACCCGCCGGCGGTTTCTTGGTTGGTCTTCGATGTCAAAGCTAGCCCGCTTCCACGCAAGGGCTTGTCGCTAGCAAACCCGTTATGGGATATCCCACTATGGGTTCTAATCGGATTGCCGCGCCTCGCAACAGCGGCTCCGATGCCCTCCACACTTTCCGATCCGGATTACCGCGCGTTCGTTGATCACTTGATCGCGTTGCGGACCCGTCTGGGGATCACCCAGGTGCAGCTCGCGACAAGGCTTGAGAAACCACAGTCCTACATCTCGAAATCGGAGCGCTTCGAGCGCCGGATCGACCCGGCGGAGTTCCGGGCGATGGTGCTCGCGCTTGGTGCTGATCCGGCGAAGGAGTTCGCTCGCGTGTCCGAGATGCTTGCTGAGGAACAGCTCCTCACCAGTGACGATCAAGATCGCTGAGGGCGACGCAGGGATCCTCGCTGGCGCTCATGCGGAGCATCGCTGCTAGGGGCGTACCGCAACAGCGCAACCACCGCCTGTGAGCATCTATTGTGGTCAGGCTCGATCTTATATCTCTTCTCGATCTGGCGAGCCGCTGGAAGGAATGGCCGCGAGGCACCGAACAGAGCATCTCCTCAAGTCTTTCCGAGGCGGACGACCCCGGAGTGCGTGTTCGGTCTTGTTAGGAAGGTCAGCGGCAACCTGCAGCTCTATGCCCGGCGAAATCTAAGCGGCATAAGGGTTTCGAGCGCCCTCCTCTCCATATAAGGGTTGGTACCTAATTCCTCCGGCGTATTTAGTTCGGGTCGATACAGGTTTCGTCAGGTAGTGAGAAATGTAAGGGCAAAATCCTATACCCGGAAAAATATGGCGGGACCATGATCAGTATAATGGATTTTCTTCTAGGACTTATCTTTTGAATAGGTGTGAAAGGTCAAGTCCGTCGAAAGAGGCTCTTTCCATTTCCGGAGATAGAGTTCGAAGTTCTAATGTTCCCATGTAGCTCGGGTCTTCTCCGCTTTGAGCATGTCCCATCAAAGCATTCTGATACTGAACCGGGACTTTTCCTATAACGAGCTGAGTCTTGAAGTTGGCCCTAAGCGTGTGAAACGTGGGAGCCGGGATGCGATCCACACATGCTGGCGCTATCACCTCATTGAAATTCCGTATCACCCGAGCGCTGGAGAACATTTGAGCAGGGTTCTTTGACCGCTCCCAGGCCGGGAATAAGCGATCTACGCCGAGCTTCTGTTGGCGCTTCACGAACTCGATGAACCCCGCTGCGACCAGCTTCGAATGAATGGGAATGAGGCGATATGCGCTCCCGCTCTTGAGGCGTCCGTTTTCCAGCGCGGCGATTTCGATGTGAGGGACTGGCGCGTCGATAACGCACCGTTGAACCGTTAGCTGCGCGACCTCTGATGCTCGTGCACCGGTGAAGAGCGCGATGATCGGAGCCCAATGATACTCATCGTCTCGACGGAGAGTTCCTGGACTGTTTGGCCGCTCATTTCCGGCGCACCCCGTGAAGCAGGGATGCTGGAAGAGGGTGGTCAGTTCGTGCGCTTGGAAAATCCTATGCCGTGCAGTGACGCTCACGTCCGTTCGTTTTGGAAGACGTGTGACCGGGTCATTTTCGATGATCCCCTCGTCAATCGCGAACTCGAGGAGCTTCCGAAGGGCGGGAATATATCCATCGAAGATCGTCTTGTCGGAGAGGGTGGGGTACGGCTCCGCCCGCCCACTATTTAGCTCGATTGCCGCAAGCAAAGTCACTGCGGGAAACCGCTTTGAAGCGTTGACGGGCGTTCTTCGCGAGAGACCGACGAATTGGCTGATGTCTCGGTGCGAAATGCTCGTGACGCCCAGCTCGCCCAGACCTAGTCCATCCCAGACAGCGACAATGTGCTTGATCTTGCGCTTGGACGACTCGCCGATCCTCGGGTTAGTCGACATGAAGCGCGCCTCAAGTTGCCGCAGCGACCACGACTGGGCGATGGTGATCTTGTCCGGTGCGTTCCTGATCAGTTGGGTCTTGGGGTCGGGAGCGAAACGTTCGCGTCGAACGAGATCGTCCACCGCCGGCGATAGGTCGTCCCAAACCTGAAGTAAGAGACTTCTCAAGTGGTAGCGCTGCTCAGACCCTTCGGGGAGCGCGAGGTCATGTTCGCGGATGTATCGGCTTAGGGCCGCGTCAACGGAGGTCTCGATGTCCTCCCGAGGGTTGCCCATCAGGCGTAACTCGTATTCGTCGTCGACATGATCCCCGGACACCGATCCTACTGGCGCACTCAGCCGTCGCCTTTTCCAACGCTCGAATTCGCGGCGAAAGTAGTCTCCTGCCAGCGCGTGCATGGCGCTCTCGTCTGGGACGGTGAGCTTGTCGCGTCCTGGCCCCGCAGTGGATGTAGGCTCTGGGGCGTCCCCATTCACCACCGCTTCAAACCATGCGAGCTGTGCCGCGCCCCGCTGCCGAGCTTCCTCCCGCTCCGTCGTCTTCAGGGAAATCCGCCAAATGGGTTGCCCTTTGAACTCGGGCCGATGGAGCGCCAACTCGGGCACGCGACGAACGAAATAGAAGACTGCGGCCCGACGCCGGATATACGTAGGAAGCTTCACGAAACACACGTTGTTGCACACTTTGATGCGCACGCACATCTCACAACAGTCTGATATTAGTCAACTAATTGAATTTTCGAGCTGAACGTGTTGCTCACGTGAGAGTCCCACCCTCTCCGCCACTTCAGTACAGAAGTGGGCACGCCGCCCATCGCCGGCGGCACGCTCTGCGAGGCGACGAGCGTCCGGAGCAGTTGGCTCTTAGACCCCATGATCCGAACTTCGCTGTCAGCCACCTCGACCCGCTGCGCCAGCGCCCGCAGGTGATCGCGCCGATAGCCGCCCTGCGGTCCGCGTAAACGCCGCCGGGCGGCCTCGGCGAACGCCTGCAGCTTGGCCGGCGTGATGACCTCCTGCCGCCCCTGGCTTGCCGCCTGCGCCCGATCGGCATCGGCCCGAGCCTGATCCCGGATCGTCTTCAACTCGGTGACGCGATCCTTCAGCGCCGGGTCGTCCAGATCGGCGACGCCGCTCTCGATGGCGTCATACAGCCGCTTCAGCCGGGCGCTGGCCTCGGCGGCCCTCTTGCCCAACTCGGCGACATGCTCGCCGCGCCGTCGGGCGCGATCCTGACGTCGATCGAGAACGACGGAGAGGATTTCCGCCAGGCGCTCCGGAGCCAGCAGCCGCGTCTCAAGGTGCTCGGCGACCAGATCGTCCAGCTTCGGCATGGGGATGGAGCGGCCCTTGCAACCGGTCTCGCCCTGTCGCGCCTTAATGGAGCAGGTGTAGTAGCGATAGCGCCCGCCCTTGCCGGTCCGGATGGTCATGGCGCCGCCGCAGTCGGCGCAAAAGCAGATACCGGTGAGCAGGGTCGGGCCGCTGACCACACGGGCCGGCAAGATCTTTGGGTTGCGCGCCTTGAGGTTGGCCTGTACGGCGTCGAAGGTGGCTTGATCAATCAGCCGCGGAACCTCGACCGGCACGATCTGGTCGTCAGGGTTCAGCGCTTTGGTCTTGCCCCGACGATTGAACTCGTGGCGACCGATGTAGGTGGTGCGGGTCAACATCCGGTGGACCTGGCCGGTGCCCCAGCGCCCGCCCTCGCGGGTGGGGATGCGCCGGGCGTTGAGGTGGCTGGCGATGGCTTTCACGCCCATGGCCCCGCTCACACCGTCACCTTCTAGATAGAGCCGGAAGGCCAGGCGGACGGTGTCGGCCGTCAACGGGTCGATCTCCAGGGTCTTCTTGATCTTGGCGCCGCGCTTCTCGGCCTCGACGACCCGGTAGCCGATCGGCGGCAGGGACCCATTCCAGAACCCCTGGCGGGCGTTCTCCTTCATGGCCCGAAGGGTGTGCTTGCTGATCTCCTTGGACTGGTATTCATCGAAGAGCGCCATGATCTGGCGCATCATCGTGTGCATGGGATCGTCACCCAGTTCCTGGGTCATGGAGATCAACTTGACGCCGTTCTTGGCGAGCCGGCGGACGTAGAACTCCAGTTCGAAGTGGTCGCGGAAGAAGCGGCTGAAGGAGTGGACCACCACGACGTCGAATGGCGCCGGCTTGGACGTCCCCGCTTCCATCATCCTTTGAAATTCTGGCCGGCGATCGTTGATGCCCGAGGCGCCGGCCTCCACGAAGGTCTCGACCAGCTCATAGCTTCGGGCCTGGCAGTAGGCCTCGCCCTGGCGCTTCTGGTCGGGAATGGAGACGTCGTGTTCGGCCTGGCGAGCCGTGGAGACGCGAAGGTAGAGCGCAGCGCGCAAAGGCAGGATCATCAAGGCCTCGACGAGATCAGGACGGTCCGAACAGCTCTTCGATCATGTCACCGAACCAGCGCTCGAACACGTCGGTTTCTTCTGGATTCACAGGGACTTGTTGAGGCCAATCGTCGACGACGCGCCAGGCGGCGAGATTGTGTTTGGGCGGGCGGCCCACGGGGGGCTTGGACCATCCAGGTAATCGCGAAGGTCGATCAGGGCGGCGCGTTGAGGCCGGGCGCGTGGCATCCGACAACAGTGGCGGACACCAGCCGGCGCCGACACCGCCCCAATCTACGACGCGAAGACCCGCGCGGTGTCGCGCGCAATGACAAGCCAGAGAGTGCAGTTTCGCGCTGCGGCTGGCCATCAAGGCTTCGCTAGCGGCGCCTGGTGACGCTGGCGGGCGCATAGGCGGCTCCGCAGCCAGGACAGCCCATATCCGCCAGCTCGCGCAGGGCGCTGGCGACGAAAGGCTGAGCCGGGTTGTCCTCATGCTGCAGGAGACGGGCGGCGACGGCCAACTTGCTGGCGACGCCGTGCAGCGTGTCGGCCTTCAGCCGGGAAAGCGGTTGCAACATCCGCTCCCGTTGGCGGGACAACGCCTCCAGCGTGTCGTCAATCACGAACATCTCTGCCGCTTCGGGCAGCGCCCGCCGCTCGGCAGGCGTGAGCGCGAACCAGCGATGGCTGCGCGCCATCAAGGTTTCGAGCTGCGACCAGCGCACGGCCAACCGGTCGATCTCCAGGTCCAGGGCGAGCCACGCCGCGCACCGCGCGACGGTGTCGTTGGTGGCGAGCAGCTCACCGCCGAGGACGGGCGCAACCGTGGCCGCCCCGATCAGGGTAGGGCGAGAGACGGTAAGCAGGCGCGCGGAGTCGTCCGCCTTTCGACGCGAACCCATGGTTTAGGCCTCACAATAGTGATTATGCTTTTAGTGCCACAGCGAGTCGGCGGGATCAATCAAAAAGCACCATGATAGGCACTAAAAGATACGCAAGATGTTGACGGCGGCACAGATACGCGCTGCGCGCGGCCTCGTTGGCTGGAGCGGCGCGAAGCTGGCGAGCGCCGCCGGCATTTCGCTGCAAACCATTCGCCGCATGGAAGGCGCGGCGGGTCCTGGTCGCAGTTCGGCCGAAAATGTGGCTGCGGTTCAACGCGCTCTTGAAGGTGCTGGTGTTGTCTTCCTAGAGCCAAGCGCGGACGCCAACGGCGGCCCCGGCGTTCGGCTTCGCTCGTAGAGACTGGACCGACCCCGGTCGGGCCTCGCCCTGAGCGCTTGCCCAGCCTCTGCCGGGCGGGATGGTGAGGGTCAAGGGCGCGCGCCTGGGCGCGCGTCGCTCCGCGACGGCGAAGCCGCCCTTGAGGCTCGGCGGCCCGTCCGGCCCACTTTGCGGCCGCGATTCAAGGCGTCGACCAAGACCGGGGATGTCCGAGCAGTAAAATCGCGGCTCCGCCGATTCCCCGCCACCGCCTGTCTTTCTGCGTTCGCCGGCCCGCGCCTATTGCCCCACGGTCCGACCGACCATGCGTTCGCCCCAAGCGAGCCTGTGATGCTTGAGCCCTCCCCTGCGCCGCTAACTGACGTTGAACTCATCTGGCTGGAAGGCCGGGTGGAGCGCTGGATTCGCTTCGGCCGGCCGGTCGCCGAGCGGATCATCGACCGCCGCCGCCGGGTACTGTCCTTCGCGCCCGGCGCGGTGTTCGCCCTGGTCCACTGGGAAGGCGGCAAGTACGGCACGACCGTCTCGCGCATCTGGGTGCTGCGGTCTTTGCGGCCGGACGAGACCGGTGACGTTGTCCAGTCCGTGACGCCGGTGGTCGAGGTCCTGCTGGACCTGAAGACCTGGGCCAAGGTCGAGGCCGTTTTGGCGGCGATCGACGCCGTCCAGGCCGCCGGCCTGCAGCCCGCCACTGTCGCGCCCGACCACTGGCGCCATGTCGGCCACCGCATCGGCGTCGCCCAGACGCCTAGCCCCTACAACCGCGTCCGACACCGCGCCTGGCTCATGCGCCAGCGGCTGGGCCTGGCCGACGACAACGATGTTCCCGGAGCCTCCGACGCATGAAAATCGAGACCAAGGTGTACTTGCCGGCCGATCTCTCCAAGGCGCTGGACCAACTGGCCACGCGCACCCGCCGGCCCAAGTCGGAGATCGTCTGCGCGGCGGTGGCCGCCTTCCTGTCGCCCGACGGCGCCGAGCGCACCGAGGCGGCGATGGTGCGGCGGCTGGACCGGATGAACCGCCACATGGAGCGCATCGAGCGGGAAGTCCAGGTCTGTGCGGAAGCCCTGGCGATCTTCGTCCGCGCCTGGTTCACCGCGACGCCGAAGCTGCCCGCCGAGGACCGCGCCGCCGCCCAGGCGGTGGGAGCCGAGCGTTATGGCGCCTTCCTCGACGCGCTGACCCGCCGGCTGACCAGCGGCCGATCCCTGGTCGACCAGGTGTTCAATGGCCCCGCCGATGGTGGCGACGAGCAGACGAACGCGGCCCCGCCAGACACCGGATCATAGTCCCAGCCCGCGATTGCGGCCCAACTGGCAGGTCACGCCGCCGCCCGGCTCGATCATCCCGGCGATCTCTTGGCCCCGATAGCGCTCCAGCGTCTGGCGCCAAGGCACAAGACTGAACTCGAAGCCCCCTTCAAGATCGCGAACCTCCCCGACGCCAGTTGCAGGTTGCCGACCAGCTTGCCCTTCACCGTCTCTCCTGCCTCCGGCATCTTGAACGGTACGTCCCTATCCGCGGCCAGAGCCGCGCCGACCCGGTTCAGTTCCTGCCGCTCCAGGGTCCGCAACAGATCGGGTTTGGCGCGCCATTCCCCTGACGCCGTGTGCTCGGCGTGACCCTGGCGGACGAGCTCATCCTGGCGTCGCGCCAAGGCGCGTTCCACTTCGCCGCCGAAACCTTGCGACGAATCCTCCGCGAGCCTCTTGCCGACAAGCCGCCGATCCAGCCAGGTGCGCCGTCGCTGGTGATCTGGCCCTCAAGATCGAGGGCCGACAGCAGCCGCACCTGCGCGCGCCGGCCCTGGGCCGCTTCGAAGGCCTCGGCGCGGGCCAGGAAGTCCTCCGGGACGGCCCAGGCGTCGTGGGTCTCCCGCTCGACCACACCCGCCCGCCGCAGGGCCTCCAGCCGGCGAACGTGGGCCTCCACTAGGTCGCTGGCGTTGGCGCCGGGGGGAAGCTGCAGTTCGCCACTTTCCAGGCGCTGCTGGTGGTCGCTGGGGCGATAGACGCCAGCGTCTGACAATTGAGCGATCGTCCGGTTTGCCGGTCGATTGGCCGGCCTTGGACCGGTCTCGACGACGGCGCCGATGGGAACCTGGGCGGCGCTGTCGCCATCGACCTCCACATGTCGCACTCGGCCGTCGATCCCGTCGACGATCAGCCCGATACGATCGTCCAGTTCATCAACCAGGCGCTTGTCGATCACCCGGCCGATCTTCGGCGACGCCCCCTCGCCAGCGGGGTCGAGGACCATAGCCTCCGGGGAACGCGATTGACCTCGGCGGCTGAGCGCCCGGCTCATGGCCTTGAGGATGTCGCCGCGCTCGCCCAGCGCCTGCAGAGTCGACACGATGTCCTTCGACAGGGCCCAGGCGCCAGGTTGAGTCTGATCGGCCAGGCCCAAACACTCCAGGGTCTTCAGGCGACCCAGGCGCAGGGCCGCGTCGGCCTCGCCGCAGACCTGTCCTGGGGATGGCCGCAGGTCGAGGACCCGGCTGGCGTCCAGGTCGGCGATCATCGCCCGGTCGATGCGGGTCAGGCGCTCGGCGGTGATCTCGGCCGCCAGCTTGCGGGATATCGCCAGCTCGCTCTCTGGACCCAGCTCCAGGGTGGCCAAATCCTCGGCGCGGTGGCGCAGGCCGGCGGTGATGTAGTCCTGGGCGATGATCAGGTCGCCGCCGCGATCGTCCTTGCCTCGGATCACCACATGGCTGTGCGGATGGCCGGTGTTGAAGTGATCGACCGCCACCCAGTCCAGGCGCGTGCCGAGATCTGTCTGCATGTGCTCCATCAGCTCGCGGGTGAAGGACCGCAGGTCCGACAGCTCGGCGCCGTCCTCCGGGGCGACGATGAACCGGAACTGGCGGCGGTCGCCGGCGCCGCGTTCGGTGCAGGCGGCGCCGTCCACGGCGTCCGAGTCCGGCCCGTAGAGCCGCGCCCCTTCGCCGTCTCGGGTGACCCCATCGCGGACCAGGTAGCGCAGGTGGGCGCCGGCGGCTTGGCTGCCACGCTTCAACCTGACGATCCGCGCCTTGATCACCACCCGTCGGGGGCGCTGGCCGGCGGCCTGCCGCTGGCGCGCCTGATGTCTCAGGACGTTGGCCGCATCCTGGCCGCGGCCGATCCGCGAGCAGCGCCCTGGCCCCCTCGGTGCCCTGCCCTTGCCGGGCGACCGCGCCGTCCGCATCCGGATCACACCCGCTCTGCGGGCGACCTGGCGGCTTTGGCGCGCGCCCTGATCGGCCGCGCGGCCGCCGTCACTGCCAACCCGGCCGGGGCTCAGCTCGAACGCCAGGAGGAAGTCGTCCATGGCGACGAGCTTGCGCCGACGCCCCCGATGATCAAAGCGTTGCCCACTTGGGCCGGGTCGTGGCGTTGAAAAAGAAGCGCGTGGCGGTCCGAGCAAGACCCCGCCCAATCGGTAGGCCGGGAAAACCCAGTGTGCAGACAATCGCATCCGCCCGAACCGGCCGGATGCTTGAATCTTGCCGTCGTCTGAGGCGGCCTTTCCGCGCCTATCCGCCCTTGAAATCTCCGGGCGAGGCACGTCCGGCGCAATACCAGGCGCCCCTCCTCGCTCGGAAGGATTCCGCCCTGGAGCGCTTGGTGGAACGAGGGCCGGACGGGCCGATGAGCGTCAAGGGCGCGCGCCATTGGCGCGCGTCGAGGAGCGACGGCGAAGCCAGTCAGACGCGCTGCGACGGGCTCGCCGTTGAGGGACAGCGTCGCGGCCTCGTCGAGCAGAGCCTTGGCGAACGCCAGATCACGCTCGACCCGTTCAATGATCGTCTGCTTGTAGTCCCGCGTCAGAGCCACGGCTCACCTGTCCTTCTTCGCCTTGGCGGCGGTCTTGCGCGCCTGATATTATTCGTCGTGCAGGGCCTTGGCCCGTTCGATGTCCTTCTGCTGGCCCTTCTTCGTACCGCCTCCGAAGGGAACGATCTCCGACTAGTACGAGATCACCGCCGAGCAGCTGACCTGGCTGGTCGGTCGTGTCGCCGAGGTGCAGCGGCGCGTCGAGGAGAGCTGCCGGGGCTATCTTAAGACGATCGCGCCGCGCGACTGATCGGCCCGCCACAGGCGTGCGGGCCGGACCAGACCACCAGGACGGCCTCGGCGTCCGCCGACATGCGCTCGACCGCGGCACCGGCCGGCTGGTGGCCGATCTGGCCGCCCTGCAGCCGGAGTGTCTTGCCCATGTCTTCGATAACAGCAGCGCTGCGGAGGCCTTCTGCGCGTGGGCCAACCAGCAAGGCTATGCCGCGATGGTCGAGACCCGCGAAGACGCCGGCACGGACGTCATCGTTCGCCAGAATATGGTGCCCGACTTGCACCCTCTCACGGACCTCGAACTAGCCTCTGCCGCGTCCGCTCGGAAGTATGGAAGGCGAGCCCGACGGCTGGGGATGCTTCGCAGTCCCCAAGCTGCACTCCTAGCGGCGGGCCGCCGCCCACTTTTTCAACACAATCCGCCAACACCGGACCTTGGGTTCCGGGCGGAAAGCCCTCTCATCATTTGCGGCCCCAAAATATTTCCAAGTCTTCGGACGTCTAACAAAAAAGTCTCAGATCAACGCTTGACTGCAACACCATGGGGGGTGACGTTTCCAAGTGTATCCAGGCCGCTGCGCTATTCGCGCCCCGCCTTGTCGTAGTTTGCATTTGGCGAGGACGTATGCCGCGGGTGATAGTAGAGCGGGCGATGCCGGGCGCGGTGGCTGAGAGGGTCTGGTCTATCGCGCGGAAACTCACTGACTATCCGAAATTCATGGACCAGGTTCTGAGGGTTGAGGCTTGCGAATTCGAGGGCGCGGACTCCGCCACCTCCTGGGTGGTGCTGCTGAACGGCAATGAATTGCGCTGGATCGAGGCGGATGAGTATGACGAGAATGCTCGACGCATGACTTTTCGCCAGCTGGATGGCGATCTCGCAGAGTGGAATGGCTCGTTCCAGGCGATCAGTGATCCGCATGGCGTGATCGCCAAGTACGATGTCAATTTTGATCTAGGAATTCCGGCCCTGGCGAACATCCTCCATCCCCTCGGCGAAGCCGCCATTCGTGCAAACTGCACTCAGATGCTTGAGGAGTTGGAGCGCAGAAGTCGAAACGCCCAGCAAGCAGATGCTTGACTATGACTGCGTCTTGATTTCCGGCGCGTCGGGGGCCGTGGGAGCCTTCGTCATCCGCGAACTGGCGAGGTCCTCGTCGCTGCCCCTCATCTGCCTTCTGAGAAGCCCGGCGTCACTTGCGCGGTTGACGGAAGCGGTGGGGTCGAGGTCGAGCCTCCTCGACCGCATTATTCCCGTCTACTGCGACCTCACCTCGGACACGCAGGTCGCCGCGGCCCGGGAAGCGGTCGGATTGCGGCGCCGGTGCCTGGCGCTGCATTGCGCCGCGGAGGTCTCCTGGACGAAGCCCGAACGGCTCGCCGCGCCCATCAATGTCGAAGGCACGAGGCGCTTCGCGCAATTGGTGGTGACGATCAGCCGCGAGCGCCCGAGCCTGGTTTTCCTGTCGACGGCCTTCAGTGCGGAAGATCATCCGCCACGAAACGCCTACGAAGCCACAAAGCTGTTGGCGGAACGGCTGCTGGTGGATGAGTTCGCAACGCGGACCTATCTTGCCATTCTGAAGTGCAGCCTCGTGGTCGGCGCGGCCGACGACGGATGGATGGCGCGCTTCAACGGTCTCTATCCGCTCATCCGCATCCTGGCCCTGGCCGAGGTGCCCTGCGTGATCGCGGAGCCACGCTATCTATTGGACACCACGCCCGTAGACTTCGTGTGGCGGCAGATGCAACTCGCCAGCGAGACCGTGGGCGAGGCGCGTCCGCTCCTGCGGCTCGTGGCGGGGGCTGGCCCTGACGCGTTGTCGATAGAGGAGGTGGTGAGCCTGACGCTGGATCGCGCGAACGCCGCCCGACGCGCGCACAACCTTCCTGACCTGCCCGAGATCTCCGTGCTGTCTGAGCGCAAATTCCGCTTCCTCATGAGCGCCTCCAAATCCTGGAATCTCGACCATCGCTTCGAGAAGGTCGAGCAGATCAGCGAGATCATGAACGGATATGTCGTCCACGGAGCGAGCGGGCGGCGGATCGTGCCCCAGGGACTGGGGGAAGGCTCGCCCCGTCCCGCGGACTACCTCCCGCGGGTGATCGACCACTGGATCGCGCGAAATCTCGACCGTGTGCTTCGGCACGCGACGCCGGACTGGCTCGTTCGAGACGAGGCCGGCGTCGCATGATCTCCGAGTTCAAGGCGCGGGGGCCGCGCCATCGAAGGGACCTCACATGGACACGATGAAGCTGATCGCGCTGGCCTTGTTTGAGGAGTGCGGCATAGAGGCCGAACGCCTCACCCCCGAGGTCCATCTGCTGTCGGACCTCGGAATCGATAGTCTAGACCTGCTCAACGCCTCGTTCCGCATTGAGAAGGATTGCGGCGTCAAGCTGCCCTTCCGAGACTGGCTCGCCCTAGAATACGGCGACACGGCGCCTGACCGCAGTCCCTTCTTGATTCGCGAGATCTGCGACTTCCTGGAGGCGGGGCGGTCGGCGGCAGGTCGCGGGCCGGAGTCGGAAGCCTTCGATACAAAACCCGCGCAGGCCTGACATGAAGAGAGTCGCGGTCACAGGCATGGGATGCGTCTCGGCGCTGGGCAACGGCGTGCGTGAGACATGGTCCAGTGCGATCGCCGGCCAGGGCGGCGCGCGGCCGATCACCCTGACCGTCGAGGGTGACAGGGCCTTCACGACAACAGCCGTGGTCGCTGCGCTGCGCTACGATCCCCTTCCGGCCCTTATGGCGCGCTTCGGGCGCAAGCCTATTATCGCGGTCGACCGTTTCGCAAATCTCGCCGCCGCAGCAACCGCCGAGGCGCTCGATGAGGCAGGCTTGGGCGCGGGCTCCGCGCAGCTGCGGGATGCAGCTATTATGTGGGGCGCCTGTTCCGGCGGCCTGATCTCCATCGAGCAGGCCTATGAACGGATGTTCGCCCTAGGGCACCCAAACCCGCATCCGTTGACCGTGCCCCGTCTCATGGTGAGCGCGCCTGCGTCGCACATTTCCATTCTCTTCGGGGTGCGAGGCCTGTGTCTGTCGATTTCAAGCGCCTGCGCATCATCGGCTCACGCGATCGCCGAGGGCATGTATCTCATCCGTTCCGGCCGGGCTCAGACCGTCATCGCCGGTGGCAGCGATGCAAGTCTCAGCTATGGCGGCTTGCAGAGCTGGAAAGCGCTCCAGGCGATCTCCGAGGTCGCCTGCCGACCGTTCTCGAGAGACCGGGACGGCACCATCCTCGGCGAGGGGGCGGCAACCTTGATCCTGGAAGACGAGGCGGCGGCGCGGGAGCGCGGCGCCCACATCCTTTGCTACCTGACCGGCGCCGGCGCGACCTCCGACGCCAGCCACATGACGCAGCCCGACGCCGAAAGCGCGGCGGCGGCCGTGAGGGCGGCCCATGCGGAGGCCGGCCTTCCCGTCGACGAGCCCATCTTGATAAGCGCTCACGGGACCGGGACCCTGCTCAACGATCGGATGGAGACCCAGGCCCTGCGCGAAGTCTACGGTCGCGCCCTGGACGCCTGCCGCGTGATGGCGACGAAATCCGCCCACGGCCACATGTTGGGCGCCGGCGGCGCCATGGAGGTCCTGTTGGGCGTTCAGGCGCTTATCCATCAAGAGGCCATTCCCACCCTCAACTTTCTCGACGAGGATTCCGAATGCCCGCTTCCCTTGGTGCTTGGACGCGAGGCGATCTCGTATCGCGCCCTGCTGTCCACCTCGTTCGCCTTCGGAGGCCTGAACTCGGCCCTGATCGCCCAGCTTCCGGAGACCTAGGCTCTGCCCTCGAAATTGAGCAGGGCAGCGAGCCATTCTGGGCGCTGAACAGGCAGTGGTGAGGTCACCGGGGGTTCGGGCGCCGGACTTGTCGAGGCCCTCGAACTCGCCTCGGTGAAATGTATCTGCCGGCCTGGGCCGGAAGTCGACCCTATACGCGCGGGGCGCGGGACGGGTCAGCGGTCCCTCCAGCGAGGCCGCCGGCGTCCTCCCCATTTCATTCACATTCCAATTCAAACTCTAGACTTGGCCCGGCGCGCGAAAGATTGACAGGCGAACGCGAGGCTGCATAGTTGAATTCAATTGTAGTGCGGCGCAGGGCGCGGCCTGCAATGTCGACTACACTTATTCTCTCGAATCTGGTGTCGTTCAATTTCCCGAGGGCGGGGTCTTCATTAAGCTGAGGCTGGGGGCATTGTGCGAAACTGGCGGCGTGGTTTGAGAGACCGCAGCCGACGGGATGGACGGACAGAAATCGCTTGCTGCGCCGGGACTGACCGAGGGCGCCCGGCTGGCTTGAAATCCAAATTGGCGGTGGACGTGGAAAATATGCTTGTATCGGATAGACTCGACCAGAGTATTGGCGCTCATTTCAGGTCCGAGCACATCCAATCTCGCGCGAGGGCGCTGCAGGCCGACTTCCGCGTCAACGGCTTCTGCAAGATCCCCGGCTTCCTTCCAGACGCCGTCCGACCACTCCTGGACGCAGACATCAGTCAACACCTCGAACGCTGCGCCTCGAAGGACTTCATCCCGCTTGACGTGGGGTGGCCGCACCCGGGGCCGGACTGTTATGGTCAACCCCTGTCTGACGCACTCGCTACCGCCGTGGCATTGCCAAGTGCGCCAAGTCTGAGACGGCTGATCGGCGCAATTATGGGCGACGGATCGGAAGCTTCTCCCGATCAGGTCTTCCTACCCCCCTTGGTCCAGGTCGCTGACGAGGCCCATGAGAGCGCGTGGAAGTGGGCGACGGCGCCCTGTTCGGTCACCTGGGTCTCACGGGCGCCCCGCCGTGGAAATGGCGGCGAGTTCCAGTTCATCGCTGCCGGCGCGAGCGCCGAGGGGCCAGATGCGATCTCGCGCCTACTCGCCAGTCGGCCGATTGAAAGCCACTACATTGAGGAAAACACCGCGTATCTGATCCGCGGTGATCAAAATCTCCATCGCGTGTCTCCGCTCAAGAACGGGGACATGCGGGTCGCCTTTTCATTTGAGTGCGCTCTAGCGCCCGCCACCTCGCGGGCCGGCGCACGCCAAAGCGCTCTTTCCACATAGATCGCAAACCTGGCGAGACGAGAACAGGTCGACATCGGGCGAACGGGATTGTGATATGACAGCGGAAGCAGAAGCAACCACCACCCAAAATCTCTCCTATTACTCGGAGATGCGTGAGGGCGGCCGCAACATTTTCGAGATATGGGAAGAACATCTTCCATACAACGACTCGGTAACGCCCAGTATCTGGAGCATTGAATACAGAGAGTGGATCAGCCACAAGGTTCGCTCGCTGTGCGGGCATGATTTCTCAAAGCGCATTCTGTCGATCGGGTGCGGGAACGCGTTTGTGGAAGCCGACCTTTGCACCGCCGGCTATTCCGTATCCGCCGTCGATGCCATGCCCGAAGCCGTGGCGATGGCGAGGCTCAAGGGCGTCGACGCCCGGATCTGTGATTTCTGGGATTGCCACACGGTCTTTCCTGACGGTTTTGACTTGGTCTATGCAGACGGGCTGTTGGGACACCTGCTGGATGCGCATTCGCTATTGGACGTGCTCAAAGCCTTCCGGCGTCTGCTAACGCCCGGGGGCCTCTTGCTGTTGTCGAACGACTCCGCCGGCAACGGGAGCATCGAGAGCCACCCCACGGTGCCGAACTTCTCCTATGTCCACCACGACCAAATGGTGGCTGCGGGTCTGGCCGCGGGCCTCTTGAACGACTGCGTGATGAGCTTTCCCTACAGCCGACCGCTCACCGGTCAGCGCTGGCGTGCCGTCGCGGTGCTCCGGGAGCCCTAGTACGCGCCGGCCGGAAGGCGAGCCTGGATCCGGTGGGTAGGATGTGCCCGGCGCACTGAGATTTCGGGTTAGGTCGCCGTCGCGCTGGAACCTGTCGACCCCGCATCGCGCGCCATTGCTTGAGAGACGCCGTCATGGATCTTCAGCTACCCTTCGACGTCAACCCCTTTGACCGGTTGGCGGACCTGGTTCGCGGCGTTCCGGTCCCGGACGGCGTAACGCCCTTGCGCATGTGCCTTGGAGAGCCTCAACTCCCTCCACCGGAACTCATCGCCACGACCCTTCAGGCGAACGAGCGGGCCTGGAACAGGTATCCGCCGACGTCCGGCGAGTTGGCGTATAGGCAAGCCTGCGTTCGCTGGCTGAACCGGCGCTATCGGCTCCCCAGCGACTACCTGGATCCAGATCGACACATCCTTTCGCTGTCTGGAACCAAGGAAGGGCTTTTCCTCATCGCGCAGGTCGCGGTCGGTCCGGAACGGCGCAGCCCTGCGCGGGTGGTGCTTATCCCCAGCCCGTACTACCTGGTCTATGACGGCGCGGCGCGGATGGCGGGCGCCGAGACTGTATACCTCAGGACGTCTGAAGCGAGCGGCCACTTGCCCGACCTCGACGGCATTGATGCGTCGATCCTCCGGCGCACGGCCTTGGCCTACCTCTGCAGCCCAAGCAACCCACAAGGCGCTGTCGCGAGCCTCGAATACCTGGAGAAGTATATTCAGCTGGCGCGGACGTTCGATTTCATTCTGGTCGTCGACGAATGCTATAGTGAAATCTACGATGAAGCGCCCCCCCCGGGCGCGTTGGAAGCCTGCGTCCGCCTCGGTGAAGGCCTGCGCAATGTGCTGATCTTCAATTCACTCTCCAAGCGCTCGAATGCCGGCGGCCTGCGCTGCGGGTTCGTCGCGGGCGACGAACGGATCATCGAAGCCTTCCGGAGGCTTCGCAGTTTCAGCGGCGGCCAGGTGCCAATTCCGATCCAGCTCGCCGGCGCGGCGTTGTGGGATGACGATGAGCACGTCGAGATCAACCGGCGGCACTACCGCTGCAACTTCGAGATCGCCGCGGCCGTGCTTGGAGACGCCTTCGAATTGCGCCGCCCGGCCGCCAGTTTCTTCCTGTGGCTCAATGTCGGCGACGGGGAAGCCGCTGCGCTGAAACTCTGGCGGAAAGCCGGGATTCGCGTGCTTCCAGGCGCATATCTCACCCCCTCCACGCCCGACGACCCTGACCCGGCGGCCAGTCATATTCGGGTGGCCCTGGTCCATGATCCCGCGACCGTCGAGATGGGCCTGCGCGCGCTGCGCCGGCTGCTTTGACGACGCGGCCGGCCGCGTCGATCGCGTGCCGAGCGGAACACTGTGGGGCGGCGCGCGGCTGGTGGCCGAACGCCAACTCCCCGCCCTCATGGCCCGGCTTCGCCGAGGTTGAAGTCTATCTCCGGAATCCCACCGTTAGATTTCGAATTGCAATCACCAGGACTGTGGAACTCCTGCTTGCGACGTGCGAGGCTCTTCCATCATTTGGGATATATTTTTTTGGAGTCGGCTCATGACCCTCTCGGGCGCTTGGCTTTTGGCGGAGCTCAAGGTGTTTGGGTTGGCCGTCATGGCGAACTGGCTGCGCTATGTCTTCGTGGCCGGCACCCTCTATCTCTTGCTCTACAAGACACCTATCGGTCGACGAGGGTCTTACCGCGACCCATCCGCCGAGATTCCGAGGGGCCAGATTTATCGGGAGATCGCACTTTCCAGTGTCAGCTGCCTGATCTTTTCCGTCTCAGCTGTCGCGATCCATGCCGTCAATCCGCTGGGTGTCACCCACATCTACGACGATGCTCACCGCTATGGCCTTCTGATCCTGCCCGTGACTCTCCTGGCGATTGTGGTGCTCTTCGACGCCTATTTCTACTTCACGCATCGGATGCTCCACGTCATCGGCGTCAAGCGCAGCACCCACTACAGACATCATATATCCGTCTACCCGACACCGTGGGCCGCCCTCGCTTTCAGTGTGCCCGAGGCCGCCATCATCGCCCTGTTCTTCTTCCTGGTTGCGACCGCCTTTCCAATCTACATCTCCGTCTATCGGGCCTTCATCTGGATCGTTTTTATCCAGAGCGCACTCCATCACAGCAGCCACAAGATCTACCCCGACGGTTGGAAAACCACGCCCATTCTCGGCTGGTGGACGACGGCGGACCATCACCATCTGCATCACAGGTTCGGGGCCTGCAATTTTGGCCTTTACTTCACGCTCTGGGACAGGGTCCTGGGGACGGAGCATCCCGACTATCTGAACGACCCCGCCCGGCGCGGTGCGGTCGCGCCCTATGATCCGGGGGTCAAGGCCAAGGCCGATGCCGGGGCCTGAGGATCGAGGCGACCATTGCGAGCGGCTCAGCTAGCGCCCGGGGGCGCACTCGGGCTATGCCGTATCCGATTCAATCTGAGGACGAGACATGTGTGGCATTATCGGGATCGTAGCGTCATCAAATGTCAGCGGGCAGTTGCTGGAGAGTCTCCAGCGCCTCGAGTACCGCGGCTATGACTCTGCCGGCATAGCGACCCTCTCCAACGGAGAGCTGGACCGTCGGCGCGCCAAGGGCAAGCTGCAGGCCCTGATTGATGTGGTCTCCACCTCGCCACTGGAAGGACAGGTCGGCATCGGACATACGAGATGGGCGACTCACGGGGCGCCCTCCGCCATCAATGCGCATCCCCACCTGTCAGGTCGTGTCGCGGTGGTGCACAACGGCATTATCGAAAACTACGTCGCCCTGAAGGCCGACCTTATGGCGTCTGGCCACGTCTTTGAGAGCGACACCGACACCGAAGTCGTCGCGCATATGATTGAGGCCGCGCTGGCCTCCGGCGCAGCCCCACTTGAGGCGCTCAAGTCGACGCTGGACAGGCTCGAGGGCGCCTATGCGCTGGCCGTCATCGTCGAGGGCGAGAACGATCTCGTGATGGGCGCCCGGCGCGGCAGCCCGCTCGTCGTCGGCTATGGCGACGGGGAGATGTTCATCGGCTCCGACGCCCTGGCGGTCGGGCCTTTCACAAATCGCATCACCTATCTCGAAGAAGGCGACTATGTCGCGATCAACCGCGAGAGCGCGCGAATCTTCGACGCTGAGGGGAACAGCGTCGAACGCGCAAAGCATACCGTCGCGTCCTCCGCGGTCCTGGTGGAGAAGGGCAACTATCGCCACTTCATGGAAAAGGAGATTCATGAACAGCCCGACAGCAGCCAGCACACCCTTGCGCGCTACATCGATCCAGTCGCGGGCTCGCCTTCGGAGCACATACTGGATTTCACGGGCATTTCGCGGCTGCAGGTCGTGGCGTGCGGCACAGCCTACTATGCCGGCCTGGTGGGCAAATACCTGATCGAGGACATCGCCGGCATCCCGGTCGACATCGAGATCGCCTCCGAGTTCCGCTACCGCAATCCGGTCATGGATCCGGGGACCTTGACCGTCGCAATCTCGCAATCCGGCGAGACGGCGGATACGCTTGCGGCCCTGCGATGGTGTAAGGAGCGGGGCCTGCGGACCGCGGCGATCGTCAACGCGCACCAGTCCACTATGGCCCGCGAAGCCGATATCGTGCTTGGCACCTATGCCGGGCCGGAAATCTGCGTCCTGTCGACCAAGGCGTTCACGGCGCAGATCGTGGTGCTGATCTCCCTGGCGATCGCCGGCGCGCGCCAGCGTGGTCGCATCGACGTCGCGACGGAACGGCGGTACGTGCGGGAGCTTCTCGAGGCGCCGCGGCTGATCGCGCAGACCCTATCGATCGAACGCCAGATCGCGAACCTGGCGCAGGACCTGATGCGGTCCTGCGACATGCTCTTCCTCGGCCGGGGCGTGATGTATCCCATGGCGATGGAAGGCGCCTTGAAGTTGAAGGAGTCCAGCTACATCCACGCCGAAGGATGCGCCGCCGGCGAGATGAAGCACGGGCCAATCTCGCTCATCGACGACGTGACGCCGGTCGTCGTTCTTGCACCTTCTGACGAGCTCTTCGATAAGACGATGTCCAACCTGCGCGAAGTGATCGCCCGAAGCGGACCAGTCACCATGATCACGGACGCAGAAGGCGCTGCTCGTGCGCCTTCCGAGGTGCGCGTCATCATCGTCCCGACGGGGCCCAAGCTCATCAACGCGTTGATCTATGCGGTGCCGCTCCAGCTGATCGCCTACCATATCGGCGTTTGCAAAGGGACGGACGTCGATCAACCCCGAAATCTAGCGAAGTCCGTCACTGTGGAATAATTGGATAGACTTCAAGCATAACTCTATAAATTACCCTAGACCCAAGGGCGAGATACGCGCTCAAATGTACGTGGGCCTTACGCCCGGGCGATAACCGGCCGCCAGCCGATTATCGCGAGTCTGCATTCTTGGATGGGAACGGGACATGGCAGTGGGTCGAAGCGGAACCAAGGCTGAGCTCAATGCTCTGTACACTGTGATCCTGATCGATTCGATTAGCTATGCGCTCATCGTCCCGTTCCTGCCGTTCCTACTCATGGACATCGGCGCAGGCGCCGCGCTAGGCGGCGCCGTCGTCACGGTTCATGCGCTGACATCGGTGTTGTCGGCGCCGATCATGGGGCGGCTGTCGGACAGGTTCGGCCGCAAGCCCCTGCTGATCATCACGCTTGTAGGGACCCTCATCTCGTACCTGCTGTTCGCCGTGTCGTCGAACCTGGCGATGTTGATTTTCGCGCGCGCCTTGGCCGGCGCCATGGCGGGGAACCTGGGCGTGGTCCATGCCGCGTTGGCGGATGCGACCTCCGAGGAGGAGCGCGGCAAGGCGATGAGTTTCGCCACGGCCGTTTGGGCCTTGGGGTTTGTCGTCGGACCGGGACTTGGGGCCCTGCTGACCCTGACCAGCCTGAACCACCAGGCAATCGCACCGGGCGTTCTGGCCGCCGTTGCGACGAGCGTTTCCATTCTGCTGGTATCGCGGTTCGTCATCGAGCCGACGTCACGGGGCTCGGAGCCTGCGCCCACCGACTCCCTTCCCGCCGCAGGGGTCCAGGGCCAACACGTCCTACTGCTTACCCTGCTGGTTCTATTGGCCCTTTGCCAAAGCGGACTCGTCGCGATGACCGGGTTTTGGTCCCATGAAACCATGGGATGGTCGGCGCGGGGGGTCAGCCTCTTCATGCTTTGGGTGGCCGCGACCATCGTGCCTTTCCAGGCTGTGGTCATGCCGCGTCTGTTTGATCGCTTCACCAGTCCAGCGATCCTGAGCGCCGGACTCACGGCTTGTGCCGCGGCGAGCCTCACCTTGTATTTTGTGAGTGGAAACCTGGTCGCCGTCTGCATTGGCGCGGCCGTGCTCTTCTGCGGCATCACCGGCAATCAGGCCGTTGTGGACACGATGCTGTCGCGATCCGCGACGTCGGGCGGTCAGGGCAGGGTGATGGGGCTGGCCATGGGAGCCGGCGCTCTGGGCCGGGTCATCGGCCCGACCTCGTTCGGCTGGATCTTCGCATCCCAGGGGGCCCAGAGCCCATACCTCACGGCCAGCGTGATCGCTCTGCTAGGCCTCGGACTGCTCCTGGCGAGCCCGACCTTGCGGCGGCCTGGCGCAGGCGGGCCGCCCGACACCGTGGAAGCTTCGCTGAGCGCGGACTGACCTGTCGCCCCTCGGGCGATGGGGCTACATCTCTTCGAACCTGGCGGCCAGAAAGCCTAGGTCATCCCCCGTCGCGGCCGCCGCGACCGACCAGTTCTGCATCGCCCGGATCACTTGGCGTTGCCCGGATGGGCCCATCGTGTCGGGAATCTCGCCGGGCAGGTCTTCGAGGACGCGTCGGCCAAAGGCCAGAACGGCCTCATGCAAGACGTCAAATGACACCTGACGCTGGTCGAACCCCATCGCCTCACGCACCGCCGCGCCGCTCAATCCGAACGCCACATAGCCGTGTTCGAGCGCATAGGCCAATCGGTGCGCGGGGCCCACCTCAGACGCCGTGCCGGTGAGCAGGGCGTCAACTTCCTGCAGCTTCTCCGCGATTTCGTAGCGAAGTGCGACAAGATACTGGTCGCGCCCTTCGACGCCCTCCACGTCTTCCAGGATGCTTCGAAAGTGCGAGAGCGCCAGCCAGTAGGCCTCGATCGCGGTGGCGTAGTTCGCCGAATAGATGACCCGGCTCGCCAAGAGCTTCGACGCGGCGCCCTGAACCTTGGGCTCGTCCTTATCCACTATCGTCACGACTAAGCCCTTACAGTTTGAGCAAGAAGACTGCGCTGCAACAGGACCAGGGCGCTGAGGCCCTCGGCGGGTTCAAGCTCGGTGAGATGGCGATCCGACAGGCCTCTCAAGCGCTCTAGGACCGGATCGGGAACGATCGCCACTCCACGAACGCCATGCAGGCTGGTCGACCCAGCCAAGTAGCGATGCGCCTGGACACCTTCGGCCAGGTCGAGGGTGGATTCGCCCAGTGGCGCGTCGAGCACGCGATGCAAACGATCTCGGGTCTCGGCGAGCGCACCGAGCAAGCGGTCGGCCCCGCCGTCCGTCACCTCCATCAACTGTAGTCGGGCACGCTCGATCTGGGAGGCGATATCTCGGGCTCCGGAGGTGACGACCTCCCCGGAGAATCGCCGCCAGCGCTCGAAGGTCCACTTGTTGTTGGACTGGATTCTTCCGGAGGCCGCCATCAAGGCGTCCATCGCCGCGCTCAGGGCGTTCGCGACATAGCCGTGCAGGGCGTGACCCTGTCCAGCCAATCGGGCGACCGCGGCATAGGCGGCCTGTTCGCGCAAGGTCTCGAGAAAGGTTGGTGTCGCGGTCGCCGCCAGAAGGGGCAACCGACCCAGATGCGGCGCGCCACGGGTGAAGGAATAGCCGTTGACGATGCGTTCGAGGTCAGCCCATCGGATGGGCGACTGAGGCAGGACCAGCGAGGCCGGCGCACCGGGGACAACCGCTCTTGAAAGCCCCTCGAACGCGGCGTCCAGCTGCGCGCGAGGGATGACCTTCACCCCCACGCGCCGCCCGCCATGGAAGAGCATGTGGGACATGGGCGAGCCGAGCGTTCCTTCGTCTTCTCGCACCAGGATAAGGTCGATGTCGCTCAGGCTCCCCGCCAGGCCACGGACGACCGTGCTGACATAGAAGGTCGCGTATTCGCCCTCGAAAGGCCGAAGAGCGAAGCGCTCAAGCTCACCGCGGTCGAGCTTGGCCTTGCGGAAAAAGTCTTCCGTGCAGAGACGTCCCGCGACCTCCGCCCCGGCGACGTAGTGGTCGATTTCATCTTGGAGGATCAAGCCAGCACCTCATGTATCCGGGCCAAGGTTGTGGGGACGGCCGCGCCCGGGGACCGGGCGAGCAGGCCGTGGGACGGAAGGTTTCCGCCCGCCCCCCGGCGGCCGGCCGGCCAGATCGGCCACCAGACCCAATGCGCTCTCCAGCACCTCCAGGGGAATGCCGCCAAGGGCGATCCGCACCGCCTTCGGGGGCGCTGTCGCCGCAAAATGGAACCCGTCAGCCGGCGCCACAAGGACGCCCTCGGCGGCCGCGGCGGCGGCGAAGGCGGCGGCGGAGGGCCAAGCGGGAACCGAAAGCCAGAGGTGATAGGCCCCAGCGTGACCCTCGACCTCCCGCCCCGCCAAACTCCGCCTCGCCTGCGCGTTCCGCAGGGCGGCGTCGCTCCGTTTGCCCTGGACGATCTGGGTCAAGACCCCAGTCGCCATCAGGGTTCTGGCTGAGGTGACCGCGAGACCGGCGGGCTCCCAGCGTCGGGCGTCCAGCACCTCATGAATCCGGCGCCCGAGGTCTTCGTCGGGCGCGACGGCGAACCCAAGGTTCAGGCCAGGCGACAGGCGCTTCGAGAGACTATCGATCAGCACCGTCGATTTCGGTGCGAAGGCGGCCAAAGGCGGAGGCGCGTCCGGGCAGAGGAATTCGAAGACTGTGTCCTCGATGGCCAGGATCCCGCACCGCGAGACCGCCTCGGCCACCTGGCGGCGCCGAGCCGCCGACATGGTCATGCCCAGGGGATTGTGCAGCGTGGGCTGCAGGTAGACCGCAGCGAGCGGCTCCTGGACATGAGCCTCGAGAACCGCGTCGGGACGAATCCCGCCGTCGTCCATCGCCAATGGCCGGCATCTGATGCCGAGCTCGGCCGCGATGACACGAACGGTCGGGTAGGACAGCACTTCGACGCCGAGGATTCCCCCCCGAGGGACGGTCGCCTCAAGCGCTGCGGCTAGGGCGTGCTTCGCCCCCGGCGCCAGCACGAGCATCTCCGGAGCCGGCCGCCAGCCAGACCTGGCTAGCCCCTCGCTCAGGATCGAGCGCGTAGTGGTGTCGACCTCCAGCGCCCCGCCCAGCGCGGTCCGTCGGACGCTGTTCTCATCCGCGAACGCGGCCGCGAGGGCGCAACGGACGACGCCATGCTGCGCCTCTAGGATCGGCAGATTGACGCTGAGGTCGATCACCGATGTCAACGCGACGCGGGCGCGGTCTGGGGACGTCGGGCGGCCCCAAAGGAGCCGAGGAACTCGCGCGAAGGCCGTCCAGGACGCCCATAGACCTTAGCCCGGTATTCCAGCTCCAGTTCGGCGTAGTGGGTCTGATCGCCGACCAGAGCGTGGTTTCGTTCGAGACGTTCCAGTCCGGCCGCGCCCGACGGCGCACCTGGAATCTCGGCGAGGCGAGGAGACGAGCGGCCATAGATTCTGTCGACAAGATCCAGCGAACTCTCGACGAAGGCGCGCTTGCCCGCTTCCGTCGACGCACCCTCCAGATAGAAATGGCTCATGAAGTCCGCCCTCAGGTCGCTATCCTCGGGCGGCAGCCGTTCGAGATAGGTCAGCAACCATTTTCGCCGCAGGTTGGTGACACCCTGGAGGGCGATATAGGCCGCCATCTGGGTGAGCAGGTTCTCGCGCGCGAGATCCACGGCCCGATCGAGTTCGCCTGCGCTCCAGGCGCCCATGAGATCCAGTAGGACCGAAAAGTCCGAGGCGTTCCAGCGATAGGCAAGGTAGGCGTAATGGGCCTTCGGAACCCGGGCCAGCAGATTGTTCAGCCGATCACCGTTCTGCAGCGACACCTGGTTGAAGAACCTGTGCATCAGGTTCTCTTCTCGCTCGCTGAGATATTTGGTCAGCAGGATCGGATGGCTGATCGCATACTGAAAGATTTCTGAGACTCGATCCAAAAGCGAATTGACGTCTTCGAAAGTGATGTACTCGACGTCCACCTTAATCCCCGTCCCGGGAACGACCGTGTGAATGATATAGATCAACTCGTCATCTAAGGCCGAATGGATGATCGATCGGCTCTTGCCGATGACGCGGTGATGTTCGCCGGGGAGGATCTCCGAGGGACGCCGAAGTCTATCCGTCACGACATAGGCGTCGATATCGGAGTATTGATTGCCGATCCCCTCCACCAAGGTGCCCGCCGCAAGGACAATGTCATCCGGCTTGGCGTAGCATTGAGACAGGATGTACGCGTGCGGCACATGCACCTGGCCGTCTAGCAGGACCAGTTGAGCCCGCTGCTCGCCGTTTGAGACCCCTCCCAGTCGGTCCTGGGTTTGACTGTCGTTCACGCAAAGACTCCCGACAGGTCCGCCGTCCCGGGGCTCGTGGCCTCGGCCCTCGCCCTGCAGGCCACGCCAAAGCGCTCTAGCAGCGCGCGGTTCATCGGCTGGTCCTCGACGTGCCACTCCGGATGCCACTGCACCGCTAATGCGAAGCTCTTCGCCGACGCGACCCTTATGGCCTCGACACTGCCATCGGAGCTCCGCGCTTCGACGATCAGGTCACGCCCAAGGCGATCGATGGCCTGCTGGTGCAGCGAATTGACCGGAACGCGTCGAGGATCGACCCCCGCTTCGAGGGCGATCGCTTCCAGCCAACCGTTCGGCGTGCACTCGACGTCATGGGCGGGCTTATACTTGTCGCCCTGGGTCGCGACCCCCTTTGGCGCCCTGTGATCAAGCTTGCCGGGCAAGGTGTGGACCGCCTGGTGCAGGGTGCCACCGGCAACGCAGTTGAGCTCCTGGGCCCCGCGACAGATGCCGAGGAGAGGCACGCCAAGGGTGATCGCCAGGCCGATCATCGGAAGCGTCGTGGCGTCTCGGGCGGGATCGTGGTGCGTGCCCGGCGCGCTGGGCGTCCCGTCGTAGAGGCTCGGCTGCACCATGGAAGGGCTGCCGGTCAGCACTAGGCCGTCAAGCCGGGCCAGCAAGGCGCGCATGTTCTCCGGCTGACCGCAACTGCCGTCTCCAAGCGCCGGGACCAGCACGGGGTTGACCCCCGCATATACAACCAGCGCCCGCACATAGGGATCGAACACCGAGTGGTGCACCTCGGCGTCCCAAGGGCTCAGGACCGAACACGACACGCCGACGATCGGCATTGAAGACAAGGCGCTCTTCGACATTTCAATCACCAAGTTCAGCGTAGATGTGGCCAAGTCGCGTCGATATTTAGCTTTCCAACCCCGAGAAACTAAGTGTATCGCGACGTTGTGGAAATTCCAATCAGGCCGCGTGAAATGCAAGACTAAAAATAGATTTCTCGCGACGCTTGCGCTTGGCCAGGATTGTCGACAAGTTCCTCAGGCGGAATGTTTAGCGCGCACCGACCGCGGGTTGGTTGGCTCGACGCAAGTGTAGCGGTCGAGGAGTTGGGGGCCACGATGACCTTGGACGGCGAATTCAACGGCGTGGAACGCAGCCTTATGCTGTTGAAGCCCGATGGCGCTCGCTCGGCGGCCGTCCGGAAGGACCTGCTCGACGGACTGGCCTCGAAGGGGCTCCAGATCCAGGCCGAACGCATCGTCCACCTCAGCGAAGACGAGATTGTCCAGCTGTGGCCGATGTTCAGGTCACCCGCCCACGCGATCATGCGCGAGTTCTATTTCCGCTACATGCGGGAGGGCGTGTGCGTCGCCTTTCTGGTCAGTGGCGCGCGCGCCGTCGAGGACTGTTGCGAGGTGAAACACAGTCTGCGCGCGAAATACGAGGCGTGCGCCTTTGAAAACGCCCTGCATTGTCCGTCAGACGCCTACGAGCGCGACATCAATCTGGAGACACTGTTCTCGATCCAGGTGCCGCAGAGCGCCTTGAACTCCCCGCCAGAGGACAATCGGGTCGGTTTTCACGGAAAGGCGGCGGGCGCCGGTCCATCCGATTTCCGGGCCATGGTTGCGCGGATATGGGCGGACAAGGAGCGCGGTGGATGGCCGGCCACGTTCGTGGCGAAGGCCGCCGGCCGATACGACGTGGTTGTGCTGCCCGGCGACCCGAACCCCATCGACTACGGCATCTGCGTCCTTCACGACCATCTGGATTTGCCGCTTGAGACCGCCATGCGTCTCTACATCGAGTCCGAAGTGCGGCGCGGCGCCGCTGTAAGAAGCGGCGAGCATGATGAGATCGCCGACCTAGCGGCCATGTTGAAGGACAAGGGCCTGCGGGTCGTTGTGCGCGAGCGAGCCGCGCTTTCCGAGTCATGACCCAACTTGGCCATTCACCATCCCCGCCCGTCATCGGCGATGACGGCGGAGGCCAGACGCCCGGCGATGAGCGGGCTCCGCAAGGCCTTGGCCCGCTGGCCAGGTCACACCCTAGACAGGCCGCCCAGGCCCGCGCTCCACAGGGCCGGAATGACCGGGTGCACGACTTGATCTTCGTGGGCGGAGGATTCCGGACCACGACCTTTCTGGCCTCCCGACCAGAGCTGCTCGCCCGCGACACCGTGGTGATCGAGCGCGCCTCGCGGTGGGGCGCGGGGGCGTTCGACGATCTCGATGCGGTGTCCAGCTCCAACGGGTCCGGGTTCTTCCGGCACATCGATCACGACGGCGCGTTCGCCTGGGCGCTTGATGATCCGGTCATCGGCCCGGTCGCCCGCGCCGATCAACCGGTCGGGCTGAAGGACGTGAGTTGCGCCCTTTCGCGGCTCGCCGAAGCCGTCGGCGACGCCCTAGGCGCACCCGGCGTGCGATTGGGCCGCCAGGTCACGCGCATTGACGTGGATTCTGCCTCCGGGGCGCCCGTCACGGTGACCCTGGACAATGGCGAGACCCTGCACGCGTTGATATGCGTCCTAGGGACCGGCCGCCATGAGGTCCTGCACTCGGATCTTGCGCCCTGGAGTCGAAAGGTTTGGCCCTCGGCGGACATTCTTTCGATCACCCGCCGGGCGGAACTTGAGGGCCTCCTGCAAGAGCACGCCGGCGGACGCATTGTCATCGCGGGCAATTCTCACAGCGCCTTCTCGGCGCTTCGAGTCCTGCTTGATCTCTGCTCGGCCCATCGATCGCGGACACCGCCCTACCGCCCCCCGAGCATCGACATCGTGCATCGGCGGCGCGCGCGACTAGCCTATCCCGACCTGGCCCAGGCGCGGCAAGAGCAGGTTCCGGCCCGGGAAGAGCTTGCGCGCGAGGCGCAGGACGTCTGCCCGAAGACCGGCATCGTGTTTCGCGATTCAGGATTGAGGCACCAGTCGCGCAGCCTCTTCCTGGACGTTTGGTCCGGCAGACTCCCAACCGTGCGCTTGCATCAGGCGTCCGGCCTCGTGGACTGCGCGGGACTGTTCGAGGCCGCGGATCTTGTGGTGCAGGCCCTCGGCTACGAAGGCCAGATCCCCGAGATCAGGGTGGATGAGAACCTGGCGCATGGCCCGGGTCAGAATCGTCCCCTGGAGCCCGGTGCGGATGGGTTCCTTCACCTTGGCCGCGTACGCCTCAGTCCCCTGGCGGCCATTCGTGTGGAGCCCACGCCGCCCCACCTTCGCGATCACCATCAGTACGCCGTCGACCTTTATGAGCGGCTCGGCGCTGCCCTCACCCAGCGCCTGAGCGAGTCAGCAATGATTTGGGACCGCCGAGCTGTAATTGAAAAAACTAAATAACATATTGCATGGGGAGAAGACTTTCATGCTACCGACCAATTATACGAAGAATACAGCACCGGTACATGCTCACCTTGTTAGCGGGCAAGGCGCGCGCGTGTCTGATGTCGGCGGCAATGAATACATAGACTTCTGTTCTCAAACGCTGAACATAAATCTCGGTCAGTGTCATCCAGTGATCCAAGCGGCCGTGTCGGAACAGCTTGGAAAGCTGACCTACGCCTCCTCGCGCTTCTCAAGTGATATCGCCGATCGCCTGCACGCAAAGCTTGTCGCCATCACGCCGTCGCCCCTGGCGCGGGTCAACCTCTCGAGCGTGACGGGCAGCCTGGCCAACGAGTGCGCGATCAAGGCCGTGCGAAAGAAGACCGGCAAGAGCACCACCATCTCGCGA
The DNA here is from genome assembly GCF_030697925.1 of Phenylobacterium sp. GTDB lineage: Bacteria > Pseudomonadota > Alphaproteobacteria > Caulobacterales > Caulobacteraceae > Phenylobacterium. The sequence continues at coordinate 48,825 of NZ_JAUYOJ010000007.1, forward strand.
ATGCACAGCCATCTGGGCCAATCCGCTGAGTCCATGAGGATCAGCGGCAAGCATTGGGAGAACACCTACCTCGGCGAGAGGAATACGAAGTACTTGCCCGCACCGTACTGCTTCCGATGCCCGTTTGGCCAGACGGCTAATAGCTGCAATTCGGAGTGCCTGGATGGCCTTGAAGGCATCCTCCGCGACAGCGGCGACGACATCAACTGCATCATCATGGAGCCAGTGATGATGGATGCCGGCGTCCTAGCGCCGCCGAAGGCCTACCATGAGCGGGTACGCCAGTTCTGCGATGAGCACCACATCCCGCTCATCTGGGACGAGATTCAAACCGCCTTCGGCTGGCTAGGCACCACCTTCGCGATGGATGTCTATGGGGTTGTGCCGGACATCTTGAGCCTGGGAAAGGGCCTCGGGGCGGGCCTGCCGATCGCGGCGACCATCATGACCGAGGAATATGACGTCCTCGCCTATGGCGAGCACGAATTTACGTCGGGCGCGAATGTGTTGTCCTGCGCCGCCTCTCTGGCGATGATCGATTACCTTGAGACGTCGGACATCCTTCCGGCTGTCGTCCGCAAGGGAGCCTGGTTGCGCGGCGCCCTGGAAAAGCTGAGCGAGAAGCATCCCTGCATCGGTGACGTCCGCGGGATTGGACTGATGTTGGGCATCGAGATCGTCGACCCGAAGACCGGCGCGCCAGACGGCGAGAAGGCGCTAGGCATCTTCCGTGAGATGCTGTCGCATGGCGTTATTCTGCGCATCAGCAAGGTCGGCGAGCACAGCAATGTCCTGCAGCTAAAGCCGCCGCTCGTCATCACCGAGGACGACTTGGTCGAGGTTGTCGACAAGCTGGACCTGGTCCTTTCCAACTGAACCATGGTGATCCGCGAAATGCTGCAAAGCGCGGCGCACGACGTCTTTGCGGACCTCGGCCGCGAAATCCTGACCAAGCGCCCATTGGGTCGACCGCTGATCGTCTTTATCAGCGGCGTCGATGCGAGCGGCAAGACAAGGTTTGCGGAGCGGCTCGCCGGCCGCCTCGGCGAATTGGGAGAGCGCGTGGAGGTCATTCATGTCGACGACTTTCACCGTCCGCGGTCGGAGCGATATCAACGGGAGCAGGCCGCGCCCGCGGATGCGTATTATTGCGACAGCTTCGATATCCAGCATTTGAAGACCGAAATCCTCGAGCCAATCCGCCGCGAAGGCGCGTTAGTGGCAAGCCACCTGCATCTCGATCTGGTGACCGACGAGATGTCGGTCCGCCGCGACTACAACATTTCGCCGGAGAGTATTGTCGTACTCGAGGGCGTGTTCCTGATGCGCCCCGAACTGGACGGGTTGTGGGACGTCTTCATCCATATTGACGTGCCCCTGAAAACAGCGCTCGACCGCGCAATCGTCCGCGACGGCGATCGCCTGGGCAAAGTGACCGTCGAGCGATATGCGACCAAGTACTTCGCCGCCCAAGCCCGCTATCTGGCTGTCAGTCGCGCCACGGCGCGCGCGGATATCCGAGTCGACAACAGCGATTATGCGGCGCCCCGCATCGCACGGTCCCGACGACCGGAAGGGCCGGACGAGCCGCCGCTCTGGGGCGCGGAGACACGGCTTTTCAAGGGGGACGGGCCGCCCCGGGAATTCGACGCCGTCTGCTTCGATCTCTGGAACACCCTGGTGCCGTTTCCCGACACGCTGAAGCGGGAAGCTTTCGCGAAGACCGTCGAACTCATAGGTCTGCCGGAGGCGCGCCTGGCTCCGGTCTGGGCTGAACATCGCCAAAGCCGTGAGACGGGCGACCTGGGACGCCATTTGCGCAGCCTGCTCACGGACCTGCAGGTGCGCAATGCGGAAGAGGTCTCCGCCGAGGTGATGCGCCATCGATCGGAGATTCACGGAAGGGCCTATCGGGTGCTGGACAGCGACGCCGAAATCACGCTCCGCATTCTGCGTGGCGCGGGCTTTCGTCTGGCGGTCGTATCAAACTGCACATCCGATGTCCCTGAAATGCTCGCGGGCAGTGCGCTAGGAGGACTTTTCGACGCGCGGCTGTTTTCCAGTTCAGTCGGGCTCCTCAAGCCCGACCCGAGAATATTCCGGCTGGCGGCGGAGCGCCTTGGCGTCACCCCGGAGCGTTGCCTCTACGTCGGCGATGGCGACGATAGCGAACTCGAGGGCGCCGCCAGTATCGGCATGACCTGCGTGATGCTGGACACCGGTCGCCCGCGCACATGGAAGGGCCCGAAGGTCTCGCGGCTCTCGGATATCCTCGGCCCCATCCTCCCTGGGTTTGAACGTGGATCGGCGTCCTCCCGGGTGGGCCCGTCGCCTGACGGCGCACAGACCGTCGCGCAATTCTGAAGAGTGTGTCCATGTCCCGCGAGGCAAGTCCGATTCATCTCATCCTGCCCATGCAGCCGACCCCGGACGGACGGCTTCACATCGGGCACGCCGCGGGCCCCTATCTACGCGCGGACGCGCTCGCGCGACGCCTGAGGCGCGATGGCGAGATCGCCGTCGTCGCCACAGGTCCCGACGCCTACGAGAACTGGGTGCTTATGGAGGCGCGCCACGCCGGCGAAGACCCGCATGAAACCTGCAGGCGCATGACGGCGGGCATCCGGCAAGATCTGACCCATCTCGGCGTCGAGCCCGACATCTGGATCGATCCGATGTCGGATGGTGATCGCGCCGACTATATCGCCCTGCATGAGCAATTTCTCCGCGAGTTGTCGGATCGAGGCCGAGCCACGCTTTCCCCGGAGCACGTACCGGCCTCGCAGGGCACCGGTGAGTATCTGACCGGACCGTGGATCTCGGGCCTGTGTCCCGAGTGCGACAAGCCGGTGGCGGGAAACTCGTGCGTGGCCTGTGGCGGAAGCTTCCAGCCGAGCGAGGTGGTCGAGCCCCGCTCCCGCTTCGACGGAAGCGGCATCGATTGGGTCGCGAAGGATAGCTGGTTTGCCGAAGCGCCCTCGAAGGAGGCCGTGCTGGCGGTTCTGAGATCGGCCGGCGTCGCCGAAGCATTCATCGACATCGCCGCGCGGCACATGAGCCGCGCGGGCCTTCGCGCACGACTGTCTCAACCGAGCTCCTGGGGCATGAGGAGCCGGATGGTCGATCCCGACTGTGTCCTGAGCAATTCCTACTATCTCTATTGCCTGTTCTGCGGTGCGCGCGCAGCCGCCCGTCTCGGTGAGCCGGCGAATCTCCTCGCGCGATCGTCGCGCGCGACGGTCGTCGCGCTGTTCGGCAAGGATAATGCGGGCGCAGGCCTGGTGGTCGCCTCAACGCTCGCGCTGAACAGCGACGCGTTCCGGGGGTTCGACGCCATTGCCGTCAACCACCTGCTCCATTTCGATGGCAGCAAGTGCTCCAAGAGCCGCAAGCACGGGATCCTGGTCAGCCAGCTGGTGGAAGAGACCTCGGTTTCCAGCGACGAGCTGAGGTTCGCGCTTGCACAGGCGCCGTTGGAGCATGAGCCCCATGACCTTCAAACGAACGAGATCATTTCGACCATCAATGATTTGAGGCGTTGGCGCGTCGAGCGTCTGGCGCCGCTTCTCGCCGGAGCGGGCGACACGCCGGATCGGGCGGTCTGCGCGCAAGCGAGGGACGTGATCGCCGCACAGGCCTCGGTCCTCGAACCGCGGCGGTTGCACCTGGCGGAGGCGACCAGCCTCCTGAAGTCCTGGATGACCGACACCAGGTTTGAGGACTCGCCCGGCGCGCGGCGCGCATGGCTCCAAGCCTTCGCCTTGTTGGCCGAGCCCGTGGCGCCGCAGCTCGCAGGGGCGGTGTGGCGCAGCCTCGGCCTTACGGGCCGTCCCACCACCAGCGCCCTGTCGGATCCTGGCGAGGTTACGAAACTTGAGGCTGACGCGCCTCTCCCATTGCACCCCTCCGAGCTTGAACCCGTCGCTCGCCGCGCTGCGGTCTAACCCCGAAACAGGATGCAGGATGCTCCCGCAAGCAAACGCCTCAGACCTGAAGTCCGTGATCGAAGCCGCCTGGGAAGACCGCGAGGCGATCAACACCGGGACCGGGGGCGCGGTGCGCGAGGCGGTGGCCGAGATCATCGAGCGCCTGGACGCCGGGACCCTGCGCGTGGCAAGCCGTGGCGACGACGGGGCGTGGATCACCCACCAGTGGGCCAAGCAGGCGATCCTGCTGTCCTTCCGTCTGTTCCCGAACCAGTTGGTCGAAGCCCCCGCCCCCGGCCCCTACTGGGACAAGGTGGCCTCCAAGTTCACCGGCTGGGGCGCCGCCGAGTTCGAGGCCGCAGGCTTCCGCGCCGTCCCTGGCTGCGTGGTCCGCCGCGGCGCTTTTGTTGGCCGGCGCGCCGTGATGATGCCGTCCTTCGTGAACATCGGCGCCTATGTGGACGAAGGGACCATGGTGGACACCTGGGCCACGGTCGGCTCCTGCGCCCAGATCGGCAAGAATGTGCACTTGTCCGGTGGGGCGGGGATCGGCGGGGTGCTGGAGCCCTTGCAGGCCAACCCTACCATCATTGAGGACAACTGCTTCATCGGCGCGCGCTCGGAAGTGGCTGAGGGCGTGATCGTGCGCGAAGGCAGCGTGCTATCGATGGGTGTCTACCTAACCTCGACCACGCCGATCATCGACCGGCGCACCGGGCAGGTGACGACCGGCGAGGTGCCGCCCTATTCGGTCGTGATGTCCGGCAGCCGGCCCCCGCCGCACGAGGGCATGCCCTCCACCTATTGCGCGGTGATCATGAAGACGGTCGACGCCCATACCCGATCCAAGACCAGCATCAACGAACTGGTGCGGGAGCCTTGAGGGCGCCCGAGCTTGACCTGAAAGTCTACCACCAGGCGCGTGCTGGTCGGGCGAGGACATCGCTCGCCTTTAGGCATGCCGCGGGGTCCGGGCGCCCTTCCGGGCCGGTGAGTGCCCCAGGCCACTGCGCTTCGCCACTTCGGAACGGTCTCGCGCATAGCTGGGCGCGACCATGGGATAGTCCGGCCGCAGGCCCCACTTCGTGCGGTAGTCCTCCGGGGTCATTCCGTATTTGGCCATCAGATGGCGTCGCAGGGAGCGATAGTGTTTCCCGTCTTCAAGACTGATCAGATAGTCGTCATGGATCGAATCGTCGATCGCGACGGCAGGGGTCGGAGGTTTGGATTCCTCATGGCTGGGGGTATCCCCCGCGGCGGGCTTCGACGCCGATCCAGCGTCCGCCACTTCGCCCTGCACTTGCCCGTGCTGTGATATGCGCTCCGGAATCGGGGCTGGACCCTCATCAGCGAAAGCATCTCGCAGCAAACGCGCCAAGTCCGGCAGTTCCGCAGCCGGGATTGTGTTGCGCCGCAAATAAGCAATCAGGACATCTGCCGCGAGCCTTGCGGAGACCTGCGTGTCATTGGTATCCATATGTCGATTCCTCACGCGCTCGACGCGTTTTCTTGGAGGTACGCCAAGTGACATCGATTGGCAAATTTAGACCTCAAGTCTGACAGATTCACTATAAGCTCGGCTTTCGACATCCGTTGAGTCAGATTTCGATTTACATTCACCGAGTCCTGTCCGAAGGAATTTTTGCTACCCATGGGCGAGACCGTGGACACTGCGCCTCAGGTGTGATCCTTTTCACTTGGCGGAGAACGTCGGCTAGGCACAAGGCGAAGTAGAAGCCACGCCGCCGACCTGTTGCATTGGGGAATTGCATGATCGGCGAGGTGATACGCCTTCCCACGGTAAGTCGACACGCAACCAAGAGCGTCCGAGCGAAACTCCAGGGTATGATCTCGATCTTTCACGCCATTGATGATGCTGAGCTCTTGGCCGCCCTGCCAGAGTGCGCTCTCGCTCGCGCCAACCACATTGAAGCGTTAAACCTGCTCTCGATCATCGAAACTGAGCTGGATGCGTTGTGCCGGGCGCTGGCGGAGCCTTCCTGATTGAGGACATCGTGCCGCCTCAGACGCAGCGGGCGGGATCTGACTGAAATAGCGAACCCAACGCTCATTGCATTTGGGCTATGGCCTGCCATGGAAGTTGCGTTCCCGCCCTTAGCGGGACGCTGGCGACCCCAGTCTGCAGCGGCGGCGAGGTAATCGGTTTCGCGCCATCCTCAAACGTTCGGGAAGTGTGTTTGCGGCCAGCGGTTATAGAGCGATGGCGTAGACATATTGCCCATCTTCATCGGTCCTGGCCCGCCATCCTACTTCGCGCGATGCGCTTCGCAGGATTGGCTTGGCGGCTAGCGCGAAGCAGGATGCCCTTCAAGACCTTGGCCGCCCCAGCGGGCCGCGGGGATGCATGGTGTGGGGTTGATCTTCATCTTCGAAATCTTGCCGCTCAGCGCACTGGTCTGCGGCGCGCTGGGCGCCTTGATGACATTTCCGTACAAGGACGCCGTTGCAAGGCGGCATCTGCCGCCGGTGCTGATTCTGGCCGCGCCGCCCATGGCGATGCTCGCATGGGCCTTCGCCTTCAGCGGCAGGGCCGAAGTTGAAGACGGCATTGTCTCCTGGCCCAGTGGGTTCATCTATCTGATGATTGTGGTCAGCGTGGTCCTTCCCTTCATTGTCGCGCGCGCCTCGCGACCGGCCCATCGGTTCGCCCTGTTCAGTGGCCTTCTCCTGTTCGGCGTGACCATGCTTTCCGCCTTCTGGTCCTTGATGGTGATAACCGATAGCTACCTCTAGCCCTCCAGGTGCCTGGGACTGACCGAGCTGGATTTGGTCCGAAGAGCCGGCCCTGGTCCCCCACGAAGCGTGATTTTGTAACGCATTCACGGCGCGCGACGGCCTCGCTATAGGACGGGCATGGCGAGGCTGGCGACATGGTGGCGAGGGGCGGGGGGCGTGTTCGCCGCCCTGTTGCTCGCCGTGATGCTGTCGGCGCCCGCCGCCGCGGCTGGCTGCGCGGACGAGGCGAGGGCCGCCTTCTCGGCGGCCGACTCCCTCGGCGACGGCCAGGCCAGTCCCGAACCGTCCGACACCGACCCGTGCGAGGACGGCTGCGGACCTTGCGTCCACTGCCAGTGCCATCACGGCGGCGCCTCCATCGCCGCGGAGGCGATGCTGTCCGAGAGCCTGCAGACCGACAGGGCGCGGCACGTCCTGGCCGAGGCCTCCGCGCCCCGGTCGAACCTGACCTTCGGGCTCAAGCGACCTCCCCGCGCCTGACGACCCGCGCGCGCAACGCGCCGCCTGTCGTCAACCGTGAGGACCGTCAATGCATCCCCTTCTGCGAGGGCCCCGTCTTGCGGGCCTGCTGATCGCCGCCGCCGCGCTGCCGGCCGCCCCGGCCCTGGGCCAGGCGCCGGCCGTCGCACCGGCCGCCCAGCCCCATCTCAGCCTCGCCGACGCGCTCGCGCGGGCGGCGGGCGTTGATCCCAGCGCCGGGGCCTCGAGCGCGCGCCGCGCCGCCGCCGTGGCGGCCGTTCGCCAGGCGGGGGTCAGGCCCATGCCGTCGCTGGGCCTGGAGGTGGAGAACTTCGCCGGGACCGGGGCCTATGCCCTGGTCGACCGCACGGAGACGTCGCTCAGCTATGAGCGGGCCTTGGAGCGGGGCGACAAGCGCGAGGCCCGCACCGGACAGGCCCGCGCCGAGCTCGATGTCGCCCGCCTGCGCGGTGAGGTCCGCCGCCTCGACTTCGTGCGCGACGTCCAGACGGCCTATGCCGAGGCGTTGGCGACCGAGGCGGAGCTGCTGGTCGCTGAGGCCCGGCTGATCGCGGCCCATGCCGCCCAGCGCGACATCGCCCGCCGCGTGAAAAGCGCCCGCGACCCCCTGTTCGCCGGCTCGCGGGCCGAAGCCCAGACCGCCCAGGCCGAGATCGCCCGCGACCGGGCCCGGGAGGCCGCGCGCATGGCTCGCGCGGCCCTGGCCGCGTTCTGGAACGGCGCGCCGGACTTCGCGCTCCGGCTGGACGACTTCTTCAGCGTCACGCCGCCGGCGGAACCGCCCATCGCCGACACCCCCGACCTGGCCCTGCTGGAGGCCGAGCGGGACGTGGCGGTCGCCGCTGTGCGGGTCGCCCAGTCCCGGAGCGTCGCCGACCCGACCCTGCGCGGCGGCCTGCGCCATTTCGGACAGGGGAACGAGGTGGCGCTGGTGGTCGGCGGCTCGTTCCCGCTCGGCGCCCGGGGCGCCAATCGCGCCAATCTGGACCGCGCCCAGGCCGAGCGGATCGCCGCCGAGCAGGAGATCGCCGCCGCCCGGATCGCCCGCGAACGCGAGATCGTCCGGCTGACCGCGCGCCTGCGGGCGCTCGCCCTGGAGTCGGAGCGGATCCGTACCGAGGTCATCCCGCCCGCGATCCGCACCGTCGAACAGGTGAGCGCCGGCTTCAACCGCGGCGGCTTCGAATACCTGGATGTCACCGAGGCACAGCGCGCCCTCGCCGACGCCCGCGCCCGCCGCGTCGAGGTCCTGCGCGACTACCACGCCGGCCTGGCCGCGCTTGACCGGCTGACCGGCAAGCATCGCGCCCTTGTCGCCATCAACTCCGAGGAGCGCCGCTGATGCGCCGTCACGTCATCCTGTTCCTCGCCCTCGCGGCCCTGGCCGGCTGCGGCGAGCCTCCCGCGAAGCCCGCCGACGCGCACGGCGCATCTGCCGAGGCGTTCGAGCGCGGCCCGCACCGGGGCCGCATGCTCCGCAGCGGCGACTTCGCCGTGGAGGTCACCATCTTCGAGGAGGGCGTGCCTCCGGAGTTTCACGTCTACGCCTATCGGGACGGCAAGCCGGTCAGCCCCAGGGATGTGACGCTCGCGGTCGAACTGACGCGGCTCGGCGGCGGCGTCGACCGCTTCAGCTTCACGCCGCAGGGCGACTATCTGCGCGGAGCCGGCGTGGTCCGCGAGCCGCACTCGTTCGACGTCAAGGTGCGGGCCACCGACCGGGGCCGCGCCCACCAGTGGGCCTACGCCTCCTATGAGGGCCGCACGACGATCACGGCGCAGGCCGCGCGCGCCGGCGGCGTGAAGACCGAGACGGCCGGGCCGGTGGTGATGGCCGAGCTGGCCGACATGGCCGGCCGCATCGAGATCACCCCGGAGGGCCAGGGCAAGGTCCGCGCCTGGTATCCCGGCCGCATCGTGGCGCTGAACGCCGAGCTGGGGCAGCGGGTCCACAAGGGTCAGGTCCTGGCCCGGGTGGAGTCCAGCCACAGCCTGCAGACCTATTCGATCCCGGCGCCGCTGAGCGGCGTGGTCATCGAGAAGGGCTCCAATGTCGGCGACGTGGCCGGCGAGGCGCCCTTGTTCGTCATCGCCGATCCCGACCGGCTGCACGCCGAGTTCTTCGTCTATCCGCGCGACGCCGAGCGGGTGCGGGCCGGCCAGAAGGTGGAGGTTCGCACCCTCTCCGGCGACACCCGCGTCACGGCGCCGGTCGAGGCGATCGTGCCAACGACGGACATCGCCAGCCAGACGCTGATGGCCCACGTGCACCTGCCGCCCGGCGCCTCGGCGACCTTCCGGCCGGGCATGGGGGTCGAGGGCTCGTTCCAGGTCGCCGCCGCGCCCGTCGCCCTGGCGGTGCGGACCAAGGCCCTGCAGCGGTTCCGGGACTTCACGGTGGTCTTCGCCAAGGTCGGCGACACCTATGAGGTCCGCATGCTGGAACTGGGCCGCCGGACGCCGGAATGGACCGAGGTGCTGGGCGGGCTGGAGCCCGGAACCGAGTACGTCACCGACGGCGCCTTCCTGATCCGCGCGGACGTCGAGAAGTCCGGCGCGAGCCACGACCACTAGGGGCGCGCAGATGCTCGAACGGATCATCGCCCTTTCCATTCGCCACCGCTGGCTGGTGCTGGCCTTGGCGCTGCTGACCGCCGCCGTGGGGATCTGGAGCTTCCAGCGCTTGCCCATCGACGCCACCCCGGACATCACCAATGTCCAGGTCCAGGTCAACACCGAGGCGCCGGGGTTCTCGCCGCTGGAGTCGGAACAGCGGATCACCTTCCCGGTCGAGACCGCCATCGCCGGGCTGCCGGGGCTCGACTACACGCGCTCGATCTCGCGCTACGGCCTCAGCCAGGTGACGGTGGTCTTCAAGGACGGCACGGACATCTACTTCGCCCGTCAGCTGGTGAACGAGCGGCTTCAGGCCGCCCGTAGCCAGCTTCCCGAAGGCATCGCGCCGGAGCTGGGGCCGATCTCCACCGGCCTGGGGGAGATCTTCCTCTACACCGTGGACGCCCGGCCCGGCGCGCGGAAGGCCGACGGCAGCGCCTACACGCCGGAGGACCTGCGGACCCTGCAGGACTGGGTGATCAGGCCCCAGCTCCGCAACACGCCCGGCGTGACGGAGGTGAACTCCATCGGCGGCTTCGAGCGCCAGTTCCACGTCACGCCCCGCCCCGAGCGGCTGTCGGCCTATGGCCTCACCATGGGCGAGGTCATCGAGGCCCTGGAGGCCAACAACGCCAACGTCGGGGCGGGCTATGTGGAGCGCTACGGCGAGCAGTACCTGGTCCGCGTGCCAGGCCAGGCGAACGGCGTCGCCGACCTCGCCTCGGTGATCGTCACCAACCGCGGCGGCGTGCCGATCCGCATCGCCGACCTGGCCGACGTGGGCCTGGGCGAAGAGCTGCGCACGGGGGCCGCGACTCAGAACGGCCGGGAGGTGGTCCTGGGGACGGCCTTCATGCTCATGGGCGAGAACAGCCGCACCGTCGCCCGCGCCGCCGCCGCCAAGCTGGAGGAGGCGGCCAAGTCGCTGCCCCCAGGCGTGGTCGCCACCCCGGTCTATGACCGCACCGACCTGGTGGACCGCACGATCCGCACGGTGGAGACCAACCTGCTGGAAGGCGCCCTACTGGTCATCGTCGTGCTGTTCCTGCTGCTTGGGAACCTGCGCGCGGCCATCATCACCGCGGCGATCATCCCGCTTTCCATGCTGCTGACCATCACCGGCATGGTGCAGGCCCGGGTGTCGGGCAATCTGATGAGCCTGGGCGCCCTGGACTTCGGCCTGATCGTCGACGGGGCGGTGATCATCGTCGAGAACTGCCTGCGCCGGTTCGGCGAGGCGCAACACCGGCTGGGGCGGCTGCTCACCCGTGATGAGCGCTTCGGCCTCGCCGCTAGCGCCACCAGCGAGGTGATCCGCCCGTCGCTGTTCGGGGTGCTGATCATCGCGCTCGTCTATGTGCCGATCTTCGCCCTCACCGGTGTCGAGGGGAAGATGTTCCACCCGATGGCGATCACGGTGGTGATGGCCCTGAGCGCGGCGCTGCTGCTGTCGCTGACCTTCGTGCCGGCCGCCGTGGCCCTGTTCGTGACCGGTCGGGTGGAGGAACGCGAAAGCCGCGCGATGCGAGGCGCCCGTCGCGGCTACGGCCCGGCGCTCGACTGGGCGCTGGGCCGACCCACCGCCCTGGTGGCCGGCGCCGTGGCCCTGGTCCTGCTGTCGGGGTTCGCCGCGACGCGGATGGGGTCGGAGTTCATCCCGACCCTCGACGAGGGTGACATCGCCATGCACGCCCTGCGCATCCCCGGCACGAGCCTGACCCAGGCGGTGGCGATGCAGACCGCCCTGGAAGCCCGGATCAAGCGGTTCCCAGAGGTGGAGCGGGTGTTCGGCAAGATCGGCACCGCCGAGGTCGAGACCGATCCGATGCCGCCCTGGGTCGCCGACACCCTGATCATGCTCAAGGACCGCAAGGACTGGCCCGATCCGCGCAAGCCGAAGGACGCGCTGGTGGCGGAGATCCAGGAGGCCGTCGAGGCGATCCCCGGCAACAACTACGAGTTCACCCAGCCTATCGAGATGCGCTTCAACGAGTTGCTCTCGGGGGTGCGAGCCGATGTGGCGGTGAAGGTCTATGGCGACGACCCGGCGATCCTCGCCGAGGTCGGCGAGGCCATCGAGCAGGTGGTCGACGGCGTGCGCGGCGCCGAGGATGTCAGCGCCGAGCAGACCACCGGCCTGCCGGTCCTGCAGATCACGCCCGACCGCGCGGCCCTGGCGCGCCTCGGCCTCAATGTGCGCGACGTGCAGGACCTGGTGTCGGCCTCGCTGGGCGGCGCCGTGGTCGGCCAGGTCTTCGAGGGCGACCGCCGGTTCGACGTGGTGGTGCGGCTTCCCGAGGACATCCGCGGCCAGGTCGACAAGATCGGCGACCTGCGCGTGCCGCTGCCAGCGACGGGCGCCGGGCCGCGAAGGTTCGTGCCGCTGGCCGACGTGGCGCGCATCGAGGTTGAAATCGGCCCGAACCAGATCAGCCGGGAGAACGGCAAGCGCCGCGTGGTGGTCACGGCCAATGTCCGCGACCGGGACCTCGGCTCGTTCATCGGCGAGGTGCGCCGGAGGGTGGGCGCCGAGGTCGAACTGCCGAGCGGCTACTGGATCGGCTACGGCGGGACGTTCGAGCAGCTCATCTCCGCGGCCCAGCGGCTGCAGCTCGTCGTTCCGGCGGCCCTGCTGCTGATCTTCGGCCTGCTGTTCGCGCTGTTCCGGTCGGTGAAGGACGCCGCCATCGTCTTCTCCGGCGTGCCGCTCGCCCTGACGGGCGGGGTCGCGGCCCTGCTGATCCGGGGGCTGCCGCTGTCGATCTCGGCCGGCGTCGGCTTCATCGCCCTCTCCGGCGTGGCTGTGCTGAACGGGGTGGTCATGGTCAGCTTCATTCGAAGCCTGCTGGCGGAGGGGCGGCCGCTGGAAGAGGCGGTCCGCGAGGGCGCGCTGACGCGTCTGCGTCCCGTGCTGATGACGGCCCTGGTGGCGAGCCTCGGCTTCGTGCCGATGGCCTTCAATGTCGGCGCGGGGGCGGAGGTTCAGCGACCCCTGGCGACGGTGGTGATCGGGGGGGTGATCTCCTCGACCCTGCTCACCCTTCTCGTCCTCCCGGCGCTCTATGTGCTCGCCCACCGGCGGCGCGGCGTCGCTTAGGCCCGCGTCGCGCCTCGCCCCGTCCGCCATGCCAGGACCAGGGCCGCGATCGTCGCCATGGACGCCAGGAACAGCGGCAGCCCCGGCAGGACCTCGTGCCGCACGGCCCAGGCGAAGCTCAACCCGAACAGGCTCGGGCCGACTACGGACGCCAGCCCCATCAGCGCCTGGTTCGCCCCCTGCAGCTGGCCTTGTTCGCTCGGCCCCACGCGGCGGGTCATCAGGCCTTGCAGGCCCGGCGTGAGCAGGCCGGCCAGGCAGGAGATCGGCATGCAGGCCATGTAGATCAGGCTGGTGGGGGCCAGGCCGTACCAGATGAAGCCGACGATGCTGGCGCCCGCGCCGATCAGCATGGCGCCGCGCTCGCCGAACCGGGCGACCACCGGGCCGACCAGGAAGCTCTGCACCGCTACGCCCAGCACCCCGCCGGCCATCATGTAGAGGCCGGTCACCACCGGCGACCAGCCATAGCGGTAGCTGGTGTAGAGCACGAAGATGCTGGGCCAGACCATCTGGGCCAGCTGGTTGAGGAAATGAATCCCGGCCAGGCCGAACAGCTCGTGGTGCGAGCGCAGCAGGTTGAGCGAGCCGATGGGATTGGCCTTGCGCCAGTCGAACCGCGCCACCCGTTTCTCCGGCGGCAGGGACTCCGGCAGCAGCACGGCGCCGTAGATCACATTGGCCAGGGTGAGCGCCGCGGCCGCCAGGAAGGGCAGGCGCAGGTTGACCTCGCCCAGCAGGCCGCCGATCGCGGGCCCCGCCAGGAAGCCGAAGGAGAAGGCCGCCCCCATCCAGCCGAAGGCCCGCGCCCGGCCCTCGAGCGGGGTGACGTCGGCCACATAGGCGTTGGCGGTGGAAAAGGCGCCCGAGGTCGCCCCGCTGATCATGCGCCCGACCAGCAGCCAGATCAGGCTGGGGGCGAGAGCCATGAACAGGAAGTCGATCCCTAAGCCGCTAAGCGAGACCAGCAGCACAGGCCGGCGTCCCACCCGGTCGGAGACCAGGCCGAGGATCGGGCCGGCGAAAAGACTCATCACCCCGCCGACCGTGGCGAACACCACGTTCCACTCCGAGGCCGCCGCGGTGTCGCCGCCGGTGAACTGCTTCAGCAGGGCCGGCATGATCGGAATCATCAGGCCGAAGGACATGGCCGTGGTGATCGCGCTGACAAAGATGAAGCCGAACGCGGCGCGTCCGGCGGCACGTGGCGCGCCTAGCGGGACATCCACGGTTTCGACTTGGCCGAGGATTGGGCCGCGGCGGCCTGTTCGCGCTGGAACTTGCCGCCCCGGGGCGGTTGCGGCTTGGCGGCGATGGCGGCCTTCTTCAGCCGCAGGGCCTTCTGGATCGGGGTCTCGGAGGGCGGTGCGTCATCGGCCATGGTCATCGTCCTCTTGCTGGGGAGAGTCTAACGCCTGGGCGCCGCCTCTGTCCGACGAAAAGCGCGCGCGGCCGGATTCCAGCCAAGCTGTGATTTCATTCCGGAAAACATGGTTGACGAGGTGGCGTCATGCGCGGGAGCAACAAGCGTGGCAATAAATTTCCGTTGCCGGACGAATTCGGCTGTGTTTCGCTCGAAATTGTTAAAGGTCATTAAGCATCCCGAGGGGCGTGAACCTTGGGATACTGCGCAGCCCGGTGTCCTCAGGAGGGGCGTATGAGGAAGCTTTTGTTGTCCGCGGCCATGGCTCTGGTCGTGGGCGGGATTTCGACGCCTGCGTCTTCGGCGACGATCGTGTTGAACAATCTGGGGGGGGTGGATCCCGGCAGTCAGGCGTTGTTCGGCTTCACCGCCGCGGCCGACTTCTGGTCCAAGCGTCTCACCAACGACGTGACCATCAATCTCGACGTGCGCTTCCAGTCCCTCGGCGCCGGTATCCTGGGCCAGGCTGGCAGCCGGTCGTTCGTGGTCGACACCGAGACTATCCAGAACCAGCTGGCCGCGGTCGGCGCGACGTCGCTCGACGCCATCGCGGTGGCCAACCTGCCGACCCTCACTCCAGGCGACTATGGGGTGGGCGCGCTGAGCGTGATCACGCCGGGCGATCTCGGCGGCGGCCTGGGCTCCGATGCGCTCACCCGGGTCCTGGACGCCGATGGCAGCGCCAACAACTCCTTCCTCGACGCCAACAGCGCCAATCTGAAGGCGCTGGGCTTCACCGGGTTTGGCGACGTCGCCGATGGCGCCATATCGTTCAGCAGCGACTTCAATTTCGACTTCGACCCGTCGAACGGGATCGCCAACAACGCCATCGACTTCATCAGCGTGGCGGTCCACGAGATCGGCCACGTCCTGGGTTTCGTGAGCGGCGTCGACATCTACGATGTCCTGGGCTTCCCGGATGGCCCCCTGCTCGGCGATCCAGACCTGGGCATGCTGCCGCTGGACGACTTCGCCATCGGCTCTGTGCTGGACCTCTACCGTTACAGCGCCGCCAACAGCGGCGCGGTGCTCGACTGGTCGGTCGGCGGCTCGCCATTCTTCTCCATCGACGGCAAGACCGTCTATGGCGGCGGCTATTTCTCGACGGGCGCGTTCAACGGCGACGGCCGTCAGGCCTCGCACTGGAAGGACAATCTGGTCGGAATGCCGCAGCTGGGCGCCTTGGACCCCACGGTGTCATATGGCCAGGCTGGCAAGGTGACGTCGCTGGACCTGGCGGCTTTCGACGCCATCGGCTGGAACATCGACTATGATGTCCTGAACTCGACCAGGTCCTTCACCACCCGCGACATCTACTATGCGGCCATTCCGGAACCCACCACATGGGCGCTGACGATCACCGGCTTCTTCCTGATCGGCGGCGCGTTGCGCCGGAGCCGGCGGGTGCCGGCATTCGCGCGGACCTAACGGGGCGGCGCCTGGTGCTGCTGGCCGCGGTCCTCGGGATCGCGGCCAGCGGCCCGGCGTTCGCCCAGACCTCCGACTACCTGTTCGAGGCGGTCGATCCCTATCCGCGCCGCCAGGTGGGGGTGGTGCTGCAGGTGCGTATCCGCGACGCCGCCGGCCGGCCGCAGCACGGCGCCGCCATCCTGGGGGCCAGCCTCGACAAGTCGCGGGACGGCCAGCCCGCCGCCTACGCCCCGGTCACCATCCTGCCAACCGCCGACTACGGGGTCTACGCCTTCAAGACCGACCTCAACACCGACGGACGCTACCTGCTGACGCTCCGGGCAAAGCTGATGGGCGTGGCCCAGCCGGTCACCGGCACGGTGCTCTTCACCACCCCTGCGCCCAAGCCGTCCGCGCCGCTGGTGGCGCCGGCCAAGGCGCTGGTCCGCAAGCCTCGGACTTAACCGTTTCGTATTCGGAATAGGCCATGGTGCCGCTCGAACGGGAGCAAGGGTCCTGACCTCATGGTCGTCTTCCAGATCGTCCGCTGGCGGGAGCTGACGCCGGCCGACCGCCAGGCCTGGACGACCTTTCGCGCCGCACAGCCCTTCCTCTCCAGCCCCTATTTCGACCTCGGCTGGTTCGACGCGGTGGACCGCGCGCGGGGCGACCTGTTCGTTTCGCGCGGAACCCGTCGCGGCGGCGCGGTCGCGTTCCTGCCCTTCCATCCCGGGGTGTTCGGCGTCGCTCGGCCGGCCGGCGGCCCCTTCTGCGACTGGCATGGCTTCGTCGCCGAGCCCGGCCTGGCGCCCGACGTCGGCGCGGCCCTGGCCCGCGGGCCGGCGGGCTACCGGTTCGAGGGCGCTCCGGCCGCCGATCCTGGCCTCGCCGTCCATGCCGGCGACCGCGATGTTTCACACATGGTCGATATCGCCGACGGCTTCGAAGCCTATGCCCGGCCGCAGGGCCGCGCCGCGCCCAAGGCGCTTTCGAACCACCGTGGCGCCATGCGCAAGCTGGAGGCCGACGGCCGCCGGGTCGAGTTCGTCATCGACGACCGCTCGCCGGAGACCCTGGCCACCCTCATGGCGCTGAAGTCGGCGCAGTATCGCCGCTCACGCCATCCTGACGCCCTGTCATGGTCCTGGAGCCGTCGCCTCATCGCGGCCCTGCCGGAAGCGACCCCGGAGTCCTTCGGCGGCGTGCTGTCGTCCATGCGCGTGGATGGCGAACTGGCGGCGGCGCACCTGGGCCTGCGCAGCGGCGGCGCGCTGCACTACTGGCTGACCACCTACGAGCCCAAGTTCGCCAACTATGCGCCGGGCAATGTCCTGGCGCTCGAAGTCGTACGGAGCAAGTCGGCCGACGGGGTGCGCGAGGTCGACCTGGGAGCGGGCGACTATCCGTGGAAGCGGCAACTGGGCAACGGCGGGACGGCGCTGGTCCGGGGCCTGGCCTATGCGGCCTCGCCCGTCGGACGCGCCGCCGGGGCCATGGCTCACGCCGGCCGTCGCTGGGCCGCCCTGCCGGTGGGTCCGGCCGCCAGCCTGCCGCGGCGGGTGGTGGGCCGGGTCGAGCGCACGGCCGCCCAGTGGGCGCCCGCCCCCGTCTAGCCCGGGGCCGGGCTAACCCTGCGCCGATCTCACCGGGTAGGGCACGGGCTGGTTGACCACCGTGCGCACGCGGCCGGCCGGCTTCTTGGGACGGTTCACCGCGACCTGGATCGGATTGTCGATCGCGTAGTGGAAGGCGGTGGCGAAGGCGAGCGCCAGGGCCACGCCCATGCCCCACAGGGTCCACTGGACGGGTTGGCTCAAGTCGAACCTGGCGATGAGCTGATTGACCACCCCGAACCAGGCGATGCGCACCACCTCGTTGGTGATGAAGACCGAGAAGGAGATCACCGCGGCCTTCTCCACCAGCCAGGACTTGCGACGCACCGGGATGGCGCCCGAGGCCATGATCATGGCGCAGATCAGGGCGAGCGAGATCAGGCTGAACTCGCCGAAGGCCTGCACCCCGATGAAGCCGGCCAGGGCGGCCCGGCCGAGGCCCTTGGCGAGCCGTTCGGGCAGGTAGACCTTCTGGGCGAAGCGGGCGAGCGCCATGCCCAGCATGAACAGGGGCAGGGCCCGGAAGATGCCGAACTTCAGGGGCATCTGGTAGACCGGGTAGTCGAGGATCGCCCAGGTCGCCAGGTTGCAGGCCGTGAAGGC
>NZ_JAUYOJ010000011.1 GCF_030697925.1 Phenylobacterium sp.
GGGACCATCGTCCCGGCGCAACTCAGGCCCGGGAAAGAACCGCTCACACATGGACGCTCCTAGTCGCGACCGAACCCTGATCGGCGGCGCCGATCTTGATCTTGAAGCCGTGAAGCGCCCGACGCGCGAAGAGGCTATGGAGGCCGTGCGCACGCTGATCGCGTGGGCCGGCGACGATCCGCGCCGCGAAGGCGTGATCGACACCCCCAAGCGGGTGGTCGACGCCTATGGCGAATGGTTCGAGGGCTACAACCTCGATCCGGCCAAGGAGCTGTCGCGCACCTTCGAGGACGTGCAGGGCTATGACGACATCGTCATGCTGCGCGAGATCGAGGTGGAGAGCCACTGCGAGCACCACATGGCCCCGTTCCTGGGCAAGGCCTATGTGGCCTACATGCCGACGAACCGGGTGGTGGGCATCTCCAAGCTGGCCAAGGTGGTCGAGATCTTCGCCCGCCGGCTCCAGACCCAGGAGACCATGACCCAACAGATCGCCGACGCCATCACCGACAGCCTGCGCCCCGCCGGCGTCGCCGTGCTGATCGACGCGGCCCACCAGTGCATGACCACCCGCGGCGTCCACCACCGCCACGTGACCACCATCACCACCCAGTTCACCGGGGTGTTCAAGACCGACGCGACCCTGCGCCAGCGCTTCCTGGACTTCGTGAACCGCTAGACCTTCTTCGGAAGGGTCGACAGCAGCAGGTTGGCCGTGGCCTCGGGCGAGCCCTCGCCCGTGAGCGCCACGGCCACATAGGCCTGTTTCTCCAGGGAATAGGCGACGACAGCCTTGGCGCCGGGCAGGCCGCCCGCGTGGCCAAGCCAGGTGTCGGTGGCGCGCGGGTCGGCGGCGGCCAGGTCACTGACCATCACGCCCAGGCCGTAGTGCGACGGTCCCACCCCCGCCATCGGATAGAGCCGCAGGAACCGCCGCCGGGTCTGGTCGGCGCCGTGCAGGCGGTTGGCCATCATCGCCCGCCAGAACCGCACCGCGTCTCCCGCTGAGGCCGCCACCGCGCCGGCCGCATAGGGCGTGGTGACGTCGTCGGCCGTGCCCTCGCTGGGTCCGGTCGGCGCCAGGGGCGCCATCCCGGCCAAGACCTGGCGTGGCGCGAGGATATCGGTTTCTCGAAGTTCCAGCCGCTCGACGATCCGGGCGCGCAGGGCCTCGTGATAGGGCCTGGCGTCCAACGCCTCGATGATCCGGCCAAGGTGGACATAGCCGGTGTTGCTGTAGCTCCAGGCCGCGCCGGGACAGAACCCGGCCGGCTGGGCGTTGGCCGCCGCCAGCAACCGCTCGGGCGGCTTGTAGCCCGGCTCGGCGCGCAGGGCCGGATCGTTCTGGAAGCTGTAGAGCCCGCCGGTATGGCCGAGCAGGTCCTCCACCGTGATCCAGGCGGCGTTCTTCGCCTCCGGCGCCCAGCGGTCCAGGGTGGCGTCCAGGCTAAGCTTGCCCTCCTCGACCATCTGCAGGATCGCCGTGGCGGTGTAGGCCTTGCCGACGCTGGCCCAGAAGAAGCGGCTGGGCAGGGCCTCGCCGGGCTTCCCCGCCAGGGTCTGGGTCCAGATCGAGCCGTCGGCGGTCGCCAGGGCCGCGGTGAGCGCCTTGGTCTGCATCTTGCCGGCGGCCTGTTCGAAGGCGGCCTCGAACTTGTCGCTGGTCACCGGCGCCAGCCGCGAGCTTCCCGCCCTGGCCGCGGCGTCGAATTGCCAGGCCCCGAGCTGGGCGCGCAGCGGCGGGCCGGCATAGGCGACCCGCGCCGTGCAGGGCTTGGGCGGCTTGGGCTTCTTCGGCGCGGCGGAAACCAGGCTCGGAAGCGCCAGGGCCGCGGCGGCGGCGATCATGGTTCTACGGCTGGCGGTCATGGCGTATGCACTCCGGTCGGGGTCGACCTAGCCTAGGGAGAAACAGGGGCTACAGCCTGGCCGGCGCGCGCTCGCGCTGGGACGCGCTCCGGACGATGCACCAGGGTGACCAGCACGAAGCTCAGCATCATCAACAGGTACCAGGAACCTAACTTGCCGATCGGCACGAGGCTCCAGCCGTCTCGCTGGCTCGGATAGAGCCAGGCCGCCGTGAACGTGCCGACGTTCTCGGCGATCCAGATGAACAGCGCCACCAACAAGAAGCCGATCAGCATGGGCATCCGCCGTATCGTCCGGTCCGGGGTGAACTGAAACCAGGCCCGCCCGAACAACAGGCCAGAGAGGGCGAACAGGCCCCATCGAATGTCCGGCAGATAGTGGTGGCTGAAAAAGTTGGCATAGGACAGGATCGCAAGAACCCATGGCCCCCAAAGAGGCGGATAGGCCTCGAACCGGATCTCGAAGAGCCGAATGGCGCGCGCCATATAGGATCCGACGCAGGCGTACATGAAGCCTGAGAACAGGGGTACGCCGCCGATCCGCAGGACGCTCGCCTCCGGATAGCTCCAGGAGCCATGGGCGGTCTTGAAGATTTCCATCACGGTGCCGACCACGTGGAAGATGAGAATGACCACCGCCTCCTCGGTTCGTTCGAGGCGTGTCGCCAACAGCAGGCCCTGGATCACGATCGCCGACACGACCAGGACATCGTAGCGCGCCACCGGGGCGTCCGCCGGCCAGAGGTAGTGGGTGAGAACCAGCAGAGTCAGCATCGCTCCGCCAAACAAACAGGCCCAGGCCTGCTTCAGTCCGAACAGCAGGAACTCATACGCCCAGCCATGCCAGGGGCTCCGTTCCGCCCACGGGCGGGCGAAAGTGTCGAAGCGGGCGACCTGGCCCTTGATGCGGTCCTTGAGATTCACAGCGGCGAGGCTAGCGCGACCCGGTGCGGCGGCGCCATATGCTGTCCATGACCCAGCCTCTGTTTCCCACCGCCAGCACCAAGGACATCCTTGAAAAGGGCGATGTTCTCGCCCCCCGGTTCGACGCCGCCGGGCTGATCCCCGCCATCGCCGTCCACGCCGAGACCGGCGAGGTGCTGATGCTCGCCTATATGAACGCCAAGGCCCTGGAGCGGACCCTGGCCACCGGGGAGGTTCACTATTTCAGCCGCTCCCGCAACGAGCTCTGGCACAAGGGCGCCACCAGCGGCCAGATCCAGCTGGTCGAGGAGATCCGCATCGACTGCGACCAGGACACCATCCTGCTGAAGGTCACCCCGGAGGGCGACGGCGGGACCTGCCACACCGGCGCGCGCACCTGCTTCTATCGCGTGGTCGAGAACGGAAAGCTGAAGGATAAGCCGTGAGCGTCGTCGAGGCCCTGGTCGCCTTCACCCTGGCCGCCGGCCTGCTGACCCTGACCCCGGGCCTCGACACCGCGCTCATCCTGCGCACGGCGGCGGCGGAAGGGCCCAAGCGCGCCCTCCTGGCGATGGTCGGGATTTTGGCGGGCTGCTTCGTCTGGGGCGGTTTGGTCGCGTTCGGCCTCGGAGCCGTGCTCGCGGCCTCGACACTGGCCTTCACCGTCCTCAAGTGGATTGGCGCGGCCTACCTGCTCTGGCTCGGGATCGGCCTGATCCGACGGCCCCGGGACGGGTTTGAGGTGGGCGCCGCGCCGGCCCCTTCGGGCGGCGACACCGCCTGGATGCGCCGGGGCTTCCTCTCGAACCTGCTCAATCCGAAGATGGGGGTCTTCTACGTCTCGTTCCTGCCCCAGTTCCTGCCGCTGGGCGTCCCCGCCGCGCCGTTCATGCTGCTACTGACCGCGATCCACGTCCTGCTGGGCGTGATCTGGCTGGGGCTGCTGATCGCCGCCACCCAGCCCCTCGCCCGGGCCTTGCGGCAAGCCGCCGTCGTGCGCTGGCTGGACCGGGTGACTGGCGGCGTGTTCATCGCCTTCGGACTGAAGCTGGCCCTGGAGCGGCGCTAGGCTTCGCTCAGGGCCGAGACGCCGCTGGCCTCGCGCTTCACCCGGAAGGTTTTCAGCACCTTGGTCTCATGGGTCTTGGCCAGGATGGTCGAGACCGCCATCAGCTCGGCCTTGGCCTCATCGCGGGTCAGGGTCAGCAGGACGAAGCCCTTGGCCGCCTGGTCGTTGAACACCACCTCCGGATTGGCCGCGGCGAACACGTCGCCGACCGAGAAGCTCTTGAGGGCGTCGCCGCCGCCGGGGCTGGTGATCCCCGTGGTCCCGAACTCCACCGCCCGCCGCCCGCCGCTATCGTCGTGCAGCTCGTTGGCCCAAAAGGCGTGGCTGTCGCCCGACAGCACGATGGCGTGGGCTCCGGCGTCCTTGACCAGGCCGTACAACCGCTCTCGGGCGGGCGGGTAGCCGTCCCACATGTCCAGGCCGTAGGGCAGGCCGAGCCCCGCCAGGCGCTCCAGACGCTGAAGCCGGGTGCGACCGTTGGCGGTCTCCTTGGCCATCACCTCGGCCAGCCTGGCCTCGCCCAGTTCCTTCTTGAGGCTGGGCGCCATCAACCGGCCCATGACCACCTCGTTGCCGAGGATCTGCCAGGCGCGGCCGGCCTTCACCGAGTCCTTCAGGCCCGCCCCAAGCCAGGCCTCCTGGGCTGGACTCATCATCATCCGGGCCGGATCGGCGAGCTTGGCCTTGAAGGCGGCCACCTCGGCCGGGCCGCCGGGTTCGGGCAGGTCGCGGTCGTAGTTGAGCTGCCTCACCCGCGCGGTCAGCCGGGTCTCCAGCATGAACAGGCTGGCCAGGTCGCCGAACTGGAAGCTGCGGTGGATGGCCGGCCCCCCGTCGGCCGGCTCGCGGATCGGCATCCACTCGTAATAGACCTTCACCGCGCGCGCCTTGCGCTCGGCCCAGTCTCCCTCGGTGTCGGGGCTGTGGTTCTGCGCGCCGGCCTCGAAGCTGTCATTGGCCGTCTCGTGATCGTCCCAGACAACGATCCAGGGCGCCCGGGCGTGGGCCGCCTGCGACTGGGGATCGGACTTGTACTGGGCGTGGCGGCGGCGGTAGTCGGCCAGGCTGAAGATCTCGTGCGGCGGATCGTGCGGCCGCTCTCCGGCCACCGCCGAGTTCATGCCGTAGGAGCCGGGTCCGCCATATTCGTAGATATAGTCGCCCAGGTGCAGCACGGCGTCGACCCGCGGCAGCTTGGCGATGGCCTCATAGGCGTTGAAGTAGCCGTTCGGGTAGAGGGTGCAGGAGGCCACGGCCAGGACCACGTCCTTGGTGGGTCCGCTGGGCAGCGTCCGCGTGCGGCCCATGGGCGAGGTCACGCCATTCGCCTCGAACTCAAAGGTGTAGGCGCGGCCCGCATCCAGACCTGTCGCGTCGACCTTCACTGTCCAGTCGCGGCTCGGGCCGGTCTTGCCCTCTCCGGACTTGGCGCCGCCGGCCCGGCGATCAATGGGGTTGAGCTTCCAGCGATAGGCGATCTCGCCGGCGGCGGGATCGGCCGGGGTGATTCGGGTCCATAGAATCACCCGGTCGGCCAGGGGATCGCCCGAGGCCACGCCATGTTTGAATTCCACCGCGCCCGAATAGGCGCCCTGCGCCATGGCGGGCGTCGCCGCCGCTCCAAAACCCAACAGGGCAAGCGCCCGGCGTCGATCGATCCGCATCCCGTTTCCCCCTCACGCATTCCGGCTAAGCTCAGAAACGAACCTTAGTGGAGGAGGATGACGCCCCGATGTCCAGCGAAGGCCTACATGTCCCGCGCGAGAAACTGTCTCCCCGGACCCTCAACATGCACTACGCCATCTCCTCCCTGATCGAGGAGCTGGAGGCGGTGGACTGGTACCGCCAACGGGCCGACGACTGCGACGATCCCGAGCTGAAGAAGATCCTGCTGCACAACGCCGGCGAGGAGATCGAGCACGCGTCGATGGCGCTGGAGTGGATCCGGCGAAACGACGGCGAGTTCGGCGCCCAACTCAAGGAGTACCTGTTCACCGAGGGCTCAATCACCGGCCGCGAGGAAGAGGCGACCAAATAGAAAATCCGGGGAACCCGACAGCCACCCCCATGGCCTGGGCTCCCCGGACCAGACTTCGGCGAACCGAAGGCTGACTCGGTAATGGATGTCGGGGTCGGTCACGAGCGGCGCCCGTGCGAGCGGCGCATGGCGCGCCGTCGATCCGCTGTCGCCAATACCCCCCAGGACATCGGCGCTCTCGAATACCGCCCCGATCGGTTCGATCGAGACACGCGGAGGACGACGACGACGCCCGCGGTGGCGCTAGACGCCGCCGTCGCCTCCGGTGAAGATGATCCGTCGTGGGGTACCGGATCACCGCAGAACTGCTCTAGGCCCGAGGGCGTCACCCCGGCTTTTTGGCCGGGTCCGCAGTCCTGATTTCGGCTGGATCCGCGGCGATGGCCGCGGGAATGGCTTTCGAAGCGTCGCTAGCAACGGACGTAAGCTCGACCTGGACAGGCGCGACATTGATCAGGGTCAACGCGCCGGCGAGACAGGCGATCGCCAGGGCCAAGGGCAAGTACCTCATCGTCTGTTTCCTTCCGGACCCAGCGGTCTGCGCCGCCGCTTCGTTGAGACAATGTGTAGGGGGGTGCGACCACAGCGCGCAGGTGCAGCGGCGCGCGACGGCGTGCGCAACGGTTGCAGCCTCGAGATTCAACCCCTGCGCAACGGGCGCACAACAATCACGCAACGGGTTGCACACGGTTGCGCAACAGTTGCATGGCGAGTTGCATTTCGGCGCAGGTGTGGAATCATAAGAACGTCATGCACGTCTCCACGCCCTTCTCTGAGAAACTGGACCTGGTCTTGAAGGCGCTCTCCATGAGTCGGGGGCGTCTCGCCGCGGACCTGGGAGTCGACAAGTCGCTGGTGGGCCGCTGGGCCTCCGGCGCCGTGACGCCTTCGGCGCACAACCTGGAAAACCTCACCAAGCTGGTGGCCACCAAGCGCGACGGCTTCACCATGCTGGACTGGGACCGCGACATCGACGGCCTGGCCCGGGTGTTCGGCCTGGAGCCCACCAACGGTCACGCGGTGCTGGCCAAGACCAACGGCGCCCATGTGGGCCTGCCGCTGCCGGGCCTCGACCTAGTGCGCATGGTCACCGAGCGGCGCGCCGCAACCTATGAGGGCTTCTGGCGCAGCACCCGGCCCTCCATCGCTATGCCGGGGAAGATCTTCCACGACTACGGCATGATCCGCCGCGGCCCCGAGGGCCTGCTGGAATTCAAGATGGGCGGTTCGGGCCTGCTGTTCGACGGCTGGATGCTGCCGGTCGAGGGCCAGCTCTTCGCCATCCTGTTCGACACGGTCGGCCAGACCCCGGTGTTCCTGATCTTCAACGGGGTGTCCCTGCACAAGGCCGTGCAGTTGGACGGCCTGATCCTGGCCGCCGCGCTCAACGCCGCACGCACGCCCTCGGCCTATCCGGTGGTGCTGGAGCGGCTGGGCGACCTCAGCGGCGACATCGAGACCGACAACGCCGAATATGCCGAGCTGCTGACCCGTGACACCGCCGCCACCGACGAGACCGTGAGCCAGGCCATGCACGATCACCTGATCCGCGACATCGGACCGGGCCCCGCCGCGGCCGGCACCGGCGAGATGTTCCTGCTATCGAGCTGGGCCAACAGCCTCTCCAAGGGCCTGAGTTCGGGCGGACACCTGCAAGGGTGACGATCCCCACCGTCGATCCCGAAGACGAGGAAATCGCCTTCGACGACGCCTCGGCGCGCCTGGTGACCCTGACCGCCGACGAGGCCGGCGGGCGTCTCGACAAGACCCTGGCCGAAGCCCTGCCCGACCTGTCGCGCGCCCGCATCCAGGCCCTGCTGGCCCAGGGCCAGATTAGCCGGGACGGCACGACGCTCTCCGACGCCTCATCCAAGGCCCAAGCCGGTGACTACCGCCTGCTGATCCCCGCCCCCCTGCCGGCCGACCCGCAGCCCGAAGCCATCCCGCTCACCGTGCTGTTCGAGGACGCCTATCTGATCGTGGTGGACAAGCCGGCCGGCATGGCCGCCCATCCGGCGCCGGGCAACGAGACCGGCACCCTGGTCAACGCCCTGCTGGCCCATTGCGGCGCGAGCCTGTCGGGGATCGGCGGCGTGGCGCGGCCCGGCATCGTCCATCGCATCGACAAGGAGACCTCGGGGATCCTCGTGGCCGCCAAGACCGACGCCGCCCATCAGGGGCTCTCGGCCCTATTCGCCGCCCACGACATCGCGCGGGCCTATGTCGCTCTTACGCGGGGCGCGCCCATGCCGCCGCGGGACACCATCGTCACCCGCCTGGGCCGCTCCAGCAGCGACCGCAAGAAGATGGCCGTGCTGAAGACCGGCGGTCGCGAGGCGATCACCCATTACGCCGTCGAGCGCGCCTTCGGCCCCGCGGGCAAGCCCCTGGCCGCGCGGGTCTCCTGTCGGCTGGAGACCGGCCGCACGCACCAGATCCGGGTGCACATGGCGTCCAAGGGCGCACCCTGCCTGGGCGACCCGACCTATGGCTCCGGCCCGCCGGCCGCCCCGGTCCGCGAGGCCATGGCGCAGGCCGGTTTGAAGCGCCAGGCCCTGCATGCAGCGGTCCTGGGCTTCGTTCATCCGGTGACGGGGGAGACCCTGAAATTCGAGAGCGCCCTGCCCCCCGACATGGCCGCGCTGGAAGCGCTTCTCTCAGCGCTGTGAGAAAGCTTGCGCGGTGATCGCCTTGATGCCGCCGCCATCGGGGTCTAGAAATACCTGAGTTGAGCAGTCGGATTATTCAGGGCCGTTGGTTTCTCCCAGACCATGGCCTTACGCCCGGAACGACCAATACCTATCTGTGGTTTGGAGGGGCGGACGGTCTCGCGCACGCTTGCGCTGAGCGACCCGAAAGTCCGCTAGATTATGAGGGGATCGTCCATGGCCGCAGCCAATGCGCTTGCCGTGATGTCGCCGGAAGGCGGCCTCAGCCGGTATCTGACTGAAATTCGTAAGTTTCCGATGCTCGCCAAGGACGAGGAGTTCATGCTCGCCAAGGCCTGGAAAGAGCATGAGGATTCCGAAGCCGCTCATCGGCTCGTCACCAGCCACCTGCGCCTGGTGGCCAAGATCGCCATGGGCTATCGCGGCTACGGCCTGCCGATCGGGGAAGTGATCTCCGAGGGCAATGTCGGCCTGATGCAGGCGGTGAAGAAGTTCGAGCCCGACAAGGGCTTCCGCCTGGCCACCTACGCCATGTGGTGGATCCGCGCCTCGATCCAGGAATACATCCTGCGCTCCTGGAGCCTGGTGAAGATGGGCACGACGGCGGCGCAGAAGAAGCTGTTCTTCAACCTGCGCAAGGCCAAGAGCCAGATCAGCGCCTTCCAGGAGGGCGACCTGCGTCCCGAACAGGTCAGCGAGATCGCCACCAAGCTGGGCGTGCTCGACTCCGAGGTGATCTCGATGAACCGCCGGCTGTCGGGCCCCGACGCCTCGCTGAACGCGCCCCTGCGCGTGGACGGCGAAAGCGAGTGGCAGGACTGGCTGGAGGACGAGACCGCCGTCAGCCAGGAGACCTATGTCGCCGAGAACCAGGAGCGGACCATCCGCATGAGCCTGCTCGAGGCGGCGATGACCGAACTCACCGACCGCGAGCGTCACATCCTGACCGAGCGCCGGCTGAAGGATAACCCGACCACTCTGGAAGAGCTGGCCTCCGAATACGGCGTCAGCCGCGAACGGGTGCGCCAGATCGAGGTCCGGGCCTTCGAGAAGCTGCAAAAGTCGATGAAGGCCGCGGCGGAAGCCAAGAACCTCGTCGACGCCTGATCGGCGGGCGCCTCCAACGAACCAAAGCCGTCGCGGCCACGCCGCGGCGGCTTTTTCGTCTCCGGCGCTGCGCAACGGACACGTAGCACCCCATCCGTTCGTCATGGCAGGCCTCCGTGCCGGCCACCCATGAACACCGCAGCCCGAGGTTTGCTGGAGCGGTCCGTGTGTATGGGTCCCCGGCACAAGGCCGGGATGACGAGTCTAGTGGGGATAGGCTTGGGTTTGACGGCTCTAAGCCGCATGACCTTCCTCTGTGTCGTCCTGGGGCAGCAGGGCCAGCAGGGGCCGGGCCTCGCGGGCGATCTCGGCCTGATCCATCACGCCGCGGTCCGCGACAATGGCCAGGTAGCGCTGGAAGTCGGTGGCCAGGGCCGCCAGCTTCAGGTCCTTCATGCCATTGGCCGCGCGATGCAGCTCGACCATCTGGGCCAGCATGGCGCGCAGGGCCTGGCGGGGATCGGTGGAGACCGCGGGCACGGCGGATTTCAGAATCTTGAGCGCCTGGGTGATCCGGGCCTGGTCGGTGGTGGCGGTGGCGTCGGAGCGGCGCTTCAGCGGGCCGGTATAGTCGCCGGAATTGAACCGCCGCCGGTCGGGACCGATGTACTGCACCGCCTCGACCCAGTCGCGGGGACGCAGGGTCACGGCCTCCAGCCGCCGCAGCAGGTCCCTGGCGGTGTAGGGCTTGCGCAGGAACTCATGCACGCCCGCGTCACGGGCGGCCATGATCGCCGAGGGCGTGGCCGTGGCCGTCACCATGATCACCGGCGCCATGCGGCAGGCGATGTCGGACTTGCGCAGCTGGCGGGTGAAATCGACGCCGTCGACATCCGGACCCGACAGCTCCACGAAGATCATTTGCGGATTAACCTGGCGCGCGGCCTCCAGCCCCTTGCGGGTGGAGACGGCGTTCCACAGCTGCACTGGAGCGATATTGCGCATCAGCTCGGCGAGCAGGCGGGCGCTGGCCGGCGCCGGATCGATGATCAGCACCTTCCGCATCAGCGGCGCCATCCGCTGGACAAGCTTGAAGTCGTCGTTGAACACGGCCCGGGCGGCTCCGAAGGACTCCGGGACAAGCTAGCCCCATCGTCCTTAAGATGGCCTTGACGGCCGGCCGCTCGATCCTGGTCCCAATCAGTCCTGGAACGGGTCGCGCACCATGATGGTGTCGTCCCGCTGCGGGCTGGTGGAGACCATCGCCGCGGGCGCCCCGATCAGCTCCTCCACCCGGCGGACATATTTGACCGCGTTGGCGGGCAGGTCCTTCCAGGAGGTGGCGCCGGCCGTGCTCTCGCT
Source organism: Phenylobacterium sp. (assembly GCF_030697925.1). GTDB lineage: Bacteria > Pseudomonadota > Alphaproteobacteria > Caulobacterales > Caulobacteraceae > Phenylobacterium. The sequence continues at coordinate 10,978 of NZ_JAUYOJ010000011.1, forward strand.
CCAGCCATCGATCTCCTCATAGACGGGGACCAACGCCGACTGGGCCTTCAGGCCGGCGGGCAGGTAGTCGAAGGTCTTGTCCCCCAGGCGGTAGCCGACGCAGATCTTCAGCTTCGGCAGGCCATCCAGCACGTCCAGCTTGGTGAGCGCGATACCGTCGATGCCGTTCAGCGCCACCGATTGGCGGACCAGGGCGGCATCGAACCATCCGCAGCGGCGCGGCCGGCCCGTCACCACTCCGAACTCCTTGCCCACCGTGCCCAGGTGCTGGCCGATCTCGTCATTGAGCTCGGTAGGGAACGGTCCCTCGCCGACCCGGGTGGTGTAGGCCTTGACGATGCCCAGGACATAGCCCGTGCCCTTGGGGCCCAGGCCCGATCCCGCCGCGGCCTGGCCGGCCACGGTGTTGGACGAGGTCACATAGGGATAGGTGCCATGGTCCACGTCCAGAAGAGCCCCTTGCGCGCCTTCGAACAGCACCCGCTTGCCCGACTTCACCACCTCGTCCAGCAGCCGCCAGGCGGGCTGGGCGAAGGGCAGGACCTTGGGCGCGATCTCCTCCAGCGCCGCCAGCAGCTGGGCGCCGTCGTATTCCGGCAGGCCCAGGCCGCGGCGCAGCGGGGTGTGGTGGGCGAGCAGCCGGTCGATCTTGGCCTCCAGGGCGTCGCGGTCAGCCAGGTCGCCGACCCGGATGGCGCGCCGGCCGACCTTGTCCTCATAGGCCGGGCCGATGCCGCGGCCGGTGGTGCCGATCTTGTTGACCGCGGCGGCCTCGCGCGCCTGGTCGAGGTCCCGGTGCAGGGGCAGGATCAGGCAGGCGTTGTCGGCCAGGACCAGTAGGTCGGGGGTGACGCTCACCCCCTGGGCGCCGATCTTGGCGATCTCCTCCAGCAGGTGCCAGGGATCGACCACCACGCCGTTGCCGATCACCGACAGCTTGCCTTGGACCACGCCCGAGGGGAGCAGGCTGAGTTTGTAGACCTGGTTGCCGACCACCAGGGTGTGGCCCGCATTGTGGCCGCCCTGGAAGCGCACCACCACGTCGGCGCGGTTGCTGAGCCAGTCGACGAGCTTGCCCTTGCCCTCGTCGCCCCACTGGGCGCCGATCACCGTGACATTGGCCATGCAGATACGATCTCCCGGCCTGCCGAGCGGGTCCGACCACGCCCTTCGACAGGCTCTCGGCGGGTGGACTGGATCGATTTTAGGAAGCGGTGGCGAGCGCCTTCAGGCGACGGGCAGCCGTTCGGCGGGTGTAGACCAGCGTGAAGCAGGCGCGTCAACCCCCGCCTCGCAGGCCTGGATCACTCCTCTCCCCGCTCGAGGGGAGAGGGGAGGGTGAGGGGTCGCGGCGCGGAGCGACGCAATCCAGTCTCACAGCAGGCTCAGAGCGGCGGAGACGCCTCCCCTCACCCTACCCTCTCTCCCCGGAAGACGGGTGGAGAGGACGATGACCCGGCGCCCGCGGAGCCCGCGGACGGTCGTCAGAAGCTGTAGATCAACCGCACGCCGGCGTCGTCCATGCCCTGGTTCTTGCCGCTCGAGAACACCTGGCCGTTGGAGATGTGCACCCAGGATATCTCGCCGGCCCAGCGGTCGTTGAACCGGTAGCCGAGGCCGAGCTCCCCCTGGAACAGCACCTTGGAGCCGAAGTCGATGCGGGTGTTGTAGAGCTGCAGCCGCCGCTGGATCTCGGCTGGGCTGAGGCCAGGCGCGTTGACCGGAGGCAGATCGGTCTCGCCGTCGGTATAGGCCAGGCCGACTCCCGGCCGGAAATACAGCTTCTCGGTAATGGCGATCGGCCAGGACAGCCCCGCGGCCACGAAGTTCGAGGTGTTCTCGCTGTTGACGGAGACGAAGGCGTGGGCCTGGGGCCGGCCGATGGGCGAGAGCGCCTCGATGCGCTCGCTGCGCAGGCCGATCTGGAAGTCGGCCCCGTCCTCGCGCCCGGCCGCGCCCAGCCCCAGGGTGTCGCCGATGAAGGTCACGTCGTGGCCATAGACGCCCAGCAGAAGGTCGGCGGCGCTCGCCGGATCGGCCAGCGCCGCCAGCACGGCGCCCAGCATCGATGCACGCATGAAAGCCTCCCCAGCTCGGCCATAATCTAGTGACGCGGTGAGACGTTCCAAGGGCCTCGAACATATCGCGCTCGCGGGCCTGGCGCGGTATGAGGCGAACATGACCCGCCCCCGCTTCCACCTCGCCTTCCCCGTCCGCGATCTGGCCGAGGCGCGCGCCTTCTACGGCGGGCTGCTGGGCTGCCCGGAGGGCCGCTCCAGCGCCGACTGGATCGACTTCGACTTCTTCGGGCACCAGATCGTCGCCCACCTCGCGCCCAACGAGGTCGGCCATCGGTCGACCAGCGCCGTGGACGGCGAGGACGTGCCGGTCCGCCATTTCGGCGTGATCCTGACCCTGCCGGACTGGCAGGACATGGTCGGCAAGCTGGAGGCCGCGAAGGTGAAATTCATCATCGAGCCGCAGATCCGCTTCGAGGGCGAACCGGGCGAGCAGGCGACCATGTTCTTCCTCGATCCCTCGGGCAACGCCATCGAGTTCAAGGCCTTCGCCGACGACGCCATGGTGTTCGCCCGGTGAGCGTGAGCCTGGCCGACATCGAGGCCGCCGCCGGACGGCTCAAGGGCCACGCCGTCGAGACCCCGCTGATCGAGAGCCCAGCGCTGAACGATCGCCTGGGCCGCCGGGTGCTGATCAAGCCCGAGACCCTGCAGCGGGTCGGGGCCTTCAAGTTCCGCGGCGCCTACAACCGCCTGGTTCAGCTCTCGGCCGACGAGCGGACGCGCGGGGTGGTGGCCTTCTCCTCCGGCAACCACGCCCAGGGCGTAGCCCTGGCGGCCAGGCTGCTCGGCATGCCCGCCCTGATCGTCATGCCCTCCGACGCTCCGTCCGTGAAGGTCGAGGCGACGCGCCGCTATGGCGCCGAGATCCGGTTCTATGACCGGCTGACCGATGACCGGGTGGCCATCGCCGCCCAGGTCGCCGCGGAGCGCGGTAGCGTGGTGGTTCCGGCCTTCGACGATCCGCACATCATCGCCGGCCAGGGCACGGTCGGATTGGAACTGGTCCGCCAGGCGCAGGCCCTGGGCGTAACCTTGGACGTGGTCGCCTGCCCGATCGGCGGCGGCGGCCTGCTGGCCGGGGTCTCCACGGCGGTCAAGGCGCTCTCGCCCAAAACGGCCGTCGTGGGCGTGGAGCCGGCGGGCTTCGACGACACCCTGCGGTCCCTGCAGAAGGGCGAGCGCGTGACGCTCACCCCCACGACCCGTTCGCTTTGCGACGCCCTGGAGAGCCCGGCCCCCGGCCAGCTCACCTTCCCCATCCTCCAGAAGACCGTCGCCGACGTGGCCGTTGTCACCGACGCCGAGGTCGCCGAGGCCATGCGATACGCCTTCGCGGTGCTGAAGCTGGTGGTGGAGCCCGGCGGCTCGGTGGGCCTGGCGGCCCTGCTAGCCGGCAAGGTCAGGTCCTGGGGCGACGGGTCGACCGGCCTGGTCTTGTCCGGCGGCAATGTCGACCCCGAACTGTTCGCCAAGGTCCTGCGCGAGGAGGTCTGATGATCCGCGGAAGCTGCCACTGCAAGGCCACCCAGTTCGAGGTGACCCATCCGCCGAAGGACGTGAACTCCTGCAACTGCACCCTCTGCACGAAGCGCGGGGGGCTCTGGGCCTACTATGCCGAGACAGAGTTCAAGCTGACGACCGCTCCCGACCGGGTCTCCACCTATCAATGGGGGGACTACTTGATGAAGCTGCACTACTGCGCGATCTGCGGCTGCAGCACCTACAATGAGGGCCCCACCTGGGTCGGCCGCGAGCTCGACTTCACCCGCACCACCATCGGCGTCAACGCCCGGCTGTTCGACGATTTCGACCTGGACCAGGTCCCGGTCCGCTATTCCGACAACCGCTAGCCCGCCAGCGCCGCGCACGCCGCCGCCGGCAGCCAGCCATCGACGCGGGTCTTGGCCGCGTCCGACAGCCCCGTGTAGGCCTCGCGGAGCTGGGCGAGGCAACGCACCTGGTACTTGAAGACGCCCTGGCTGTAGGGCCGGCCCATCAGCTCGACTGAGAAGGTCTCCTCGCCCCGGCCCGCCGCCTGGGCATTGGCCAGCAGGAACGGCAGATAGACCTCGGCGGCCAGCTCCAGCAGGCCGAGCATCGCCGCGGTCGGTTCCTCGCGCCATTCGCCCTCGACCCCGCTGACGTCGTCGAGGCCGGCGATCCAGCGCATCAGATAGGGCGCGCGCGCCAGCATCAGGTCGTGCGGCGTCGGGTCGGTGGCGAGCTGCGAGAACTGGCCGAACCAGGCGAAGTCCGCCAGCGAGGGCCGCGAGCCGAACAGGTAGCCCTCGTCCGTCGCCATGACGTCCAGCAGGTCGAAGGCCCGCTCCGTGCTGGCCTCGATCACCGGGGCGTTCTGTGGCGTGCAGCCCACCAGGGCCATCCGCCCGGTCTGGCGCTCGCGGAAGGTCTGGCCGAAGGTCTCGATGCGCTCGCGCCCCTGGCCGCGGAACCGGTCGAAGGCCAGCCAGCGGCCCATCTGGATCTGGTCGCGGTCGAGGTTCCAGCGGTGATGGAACATGGCCTTGGTGCCCCACTCGTCGGCCATGTCCTCCAGCAGGAAGGCGGCGAAGGCCTGGGCCTCGTCGTCCGGGACCACCGAGCGCTCGGCGTGGCGGCGCTCCAGCTCCGCCACCAGCGGGGTGGAATCGTTCATCACCGTCCCGTCCGGGAATTCCAGCACCGGGATCACCGGCGCCCGCACCTGGGCGAATAGCCGCCCCATCGTGGTCGGATCATTGGCAGCGATCCAGATGTGCGGCAGGCGGCGGTAGCGCAGGACGGCGCGGACCTTGAGGGAATAGGGCGAGCCCAGCCCGCCATACAGCCGATACATCCGCTCTCCCCCCGTGTTTGCGCTATCTGACCCCCTGGCGTCCTTGCCGCCAAGCCCGGCGCGGCCCAAATCACCGACCATGACGACGATCCGCCCGGCCGACGCGACCGACTGGCCCGCCATCTGGGCCATACTCGAGCCCACCATCCGGGCCGGCGAGACCTATGGGCTGGACCGCGCCATGGACGAGGCCGCCGCCCGCGCCTACTGGCTCAGCCCCGCCAACGACCCCTTCGTGTTCGAGCAGGACGGCCAGATCCTGGGGACCTACTACCTGCGCGCCAACCAGGCGGGCGGTGGGGGCCATGTCTGCAACTGCGGCTTCATGACCGGCCAGGCGGCCCAGGGCAAAGGCGTCGCCCGCGCCATGGGCCGGCACGCCCTCGACCACGCCCGGGCGCGCGGTTTCCGCGCCATGCAGTTCAACTTCGTGGTCTCCACCAACACCCGCGCCGTGGCCTTGTGGGAGAGCCTGGGATTCGCGACCGTCGGCCGGCTGCCCGGCGCCTTCGCCCATCCGACCCTGGGCTATGTCGACGCCATGGTCATGTTCCAGGCGTTGTGAGCCGCCGCACCTCGGCGCCGGCGCCTAGAAGCGGTCTTCCGGCGCGACCTGCGGGGTCGCCTCGCGGGGGGTCACCAGCCTGGCCAGTTTGGGCTTCAGCCAGCTCTCGAAGTCATCGACGAACTCATAGACCACCGGCACCAGCACCAGGGACAGCAGGGTCGAGGTGATCAGGCCGCCGATCACGGCCACGGCCATGGGCTGGCGGAACTCCGCGCCCTTCTCCAGGGCGAAGGCGGTGGGCAGCATGCCCGCGGCCATGGCCATGGTGGTCATGACGATGGGCCGCGCCCGCTCGCGGCAGGCCTCGATCAGCGACTCGCGCTGGCCCATGCCCTCGCGCTCGCGCTCGATGGCGTATTCGACCAGCAGGATCGAGTTCTTCGCCGCCAGGCCCAGCAGCATCAGGAAGCCGATCAGCGAGGGGATGGAGAGCGAGAGGTTGAAGACCAGCAGGCCGAAGAACGCCCCGCCCACCGCCAGCGGCAGGGCCGAGAGGATGACGATCGGCTTGAAGAACGACCGGAACAGCAGGACCAGCACGCCGTAGATCATCGCCACGCCGGAGAACACCGCCAGGCCGAAGGAG
>NZ_JAUYOJ010000012.1 GCF_030697925.1 Phenylobacterium sp.
AAGACCCCGCCGGCGACCCACTTCATCAAGGAAGCCCTCGGCCTCAAGTCGGGCTCGAAAGAGCCGGGCCGCGCCGTCGCGGGCAAGATTTCGCGCAGCCAGCTTCGCGACATCGCCGAGAAGAAGATGAAGGACCTCAACGCAAACGACGTTGAAGCCGCCGCCAAGATCATCGAGGGCTCCGCGCGCTCGATGGGTCTCGAAATCGTGGAGGCCTGATCAGATGGCTAAGCAACCCAAGCGCATCCAGGCCTGGACCGGCGACCGTCAGGCCGCCCACGCCGTCGAAGCCGCTGTCAAGCTGGTGAAGGCCAACGCCACCGCCAAGTTCGACGAAAGCATCGAGATCGCCGTCAATCTGGGCGTCGACCCGCGCCACGCCGACCAACAGGTCCGCGGCGTGGTCTCACTGCCCTCGGGCACCGGCCGCGACGTCCGCGTCGCCGTCATCGCTAAGGACGCCAAGGCCGCCGAAGCCACCGCCGCCGGAGCCGACATCGTCGGGGCCGAGGAGCTGGTCGAGCGCATCCAGGGCGGGTTCATGGAATTCGACCGCGTGATCGCCACGCCGGACATGATGGCCCTGGTCGGCCGTCTGGGTAAGGTGCTGGGCCCGCGCGGCCTGATGCCGAACCCGCGTGTCGGCACCGTGACGCCCAACGTCGCGCAAGCGGTGAAGGACGCCAAGGGCGGCGCCATCGAGTTCCGCACCGAGAAGACCGGGATCATCCACGCCGGCATCGGCAAGGCGAGCTTCAGCGAAGATGCGATCCTGGCCAACGTCCGGGCCCTCGTCGACGCGCTCAACAAGGCCAAGCCGTCGGGCGCCAAGGGCACCTACATCAAGAAGATCAGCCTCTCCTCGACCATGGGGCCGGGCTTCAAGATCGACGCGGGTTCGCTCGGCGTCTGACGCCAGGCTGACCTGTTGGAGATCGAAGGGAGCGGCTTCCGGGCCGCTCCCTTTTTCCTTGCGCGCGAACCGGGTTCATATGGGCGCTCGCAGGGGAGGGCCCGCCATGGAACTGAAGACCACCCGCTACGAGGTTCGCGACGGGATCGCCGTCGTCACCTTGGCGCGGCCCCAGCGCCGCAACGCCTGGACCGGGCGGATGCACACCGAATACCGCTGGTGCCTGTCCCAGGCCGACCGCGACCGGACGGTGCGGGTGATCGTGGTCACCGGCGACCCGGAGGGCCAGGCCTTCTGCGCCGGCGCCGACCTGGGGGCCCTGGAGGGCCACGCCGAGAAGGGCCGCTACGATCCCGGAACCGACGACGATATCCCCATGCCGGGTTATGGCGTGGACGAACATTTCGACGCCGCCTTCGCCTACCATTTCGGGATCGGTAAGCCGGTCATCGCCGCCATCAACGGAGCCACTGCTGGGGTCGGCCTGGTTCTGGCCGCCTTCGCCGACCTGAGATTCGCCGCGACGGGCGCCAAGTTCACCGCCGCCCACGGCCGCTTCAACTTCCCCACTGAGTTCGGCCTCTCCTGGGTGCTCCCGCGCATCGTGGGCCTGACCCACGCCAACGACATCCTGCTGTCGAGCCGGGTGTTCACCGCCGACGAAGCCCTGGCCATGGGGTTCCTGAACAGGCTGGTCGCGCCCGAGGCCCTGATGCCGACGGTCATGGACTACGCGCGGAACCTGGCCGACAGCGTCGCCCCGGGCTCCGCGCGGGAGAGCAAGCGCCAAATCTACCGCGACCTGCACCGCGACGCCGCGGCCTCGGTCAAGGCCGCCGAGGCCCTGCTGGAGGCCATGATCACCGAGCCCGACTACAAGGAGGGCGTGAAGGCCTGGACGGGGAAGCGCAAGGCCGATTGGGTCGGTTAAGGTTCGCCTCAAGGCTGCGCCGCAAGCGCGCTCGGTCTAGGGTGATGGAAACAAGATGGGGGAATCGATCATGCGCGTGCTTGCGGCGGTCCTCGGAGCCCTGGTGCTGCTGGCCCAGCCGGCCAGGGCCGAGACCTTCAGCTTCGTGGCCCTGGGCGACACCGCCTACAACCCGGCCGTCGACTATCCGGTCTACGAGGCCCTGATCCAGAAGATCAACAAGACCAGGCCCGCCTTCTCGATCCATGTGGGCGACACCTGGGGCGCCTTACCCTGCACCGAGGAGCAGCACCGTTCGATCCTCGGCTGGTTCGCCAAGTACGATCACCCGGTGGTCTATACGCCGGGCGACAACGAATGGGCCGATTGCCGCAAGCCCGAGGTGCTGGAGGCCTATTCCCGCTATGTCGGCGGCAAGGCGACGCCGGCGGACCTGGCGCTGCTGCTGCCGCTGCGCGGGCTGGACGCCGGCATGACCAGCGCCGGTTACGACGATCCGCTGGGCAGCCTCGCCCTCATCCGCAAGGTGTTCTTCGACAAGCCGCAGAGCGTCGGCGGCAAGACCATGCCCCTGGTCCGCCAGCCCAACGTCTCGGCCTTCAAGGACACCGCGGAGAACACCCGCTGGGAGAAGGGCGGGGTGGTCTTCGCGACGCTCAGCGCGCCCGGCTCCAGCAACGGCTTCCTGATGCAGAACGAGGCGCGCGCCGCCGAGGCCATCGCCCGCAATCGCGCCAATGTGGACTGGATCAAGTCCACTTTCGCCGAGGCCAAGGCCAAGGACGCCAAGGCCGTGGTGATTTCGCTGCAGGCGGCCATGTTCGTGGAAGGCGATGGCGGCGAGTTCTCCGGCAAGGAGCTGCGCGGCGGGTTCGAGGGGCCCTATTACTGGCTGGCCCTGGCGATCCGGGACCTGGGCGGCCGGTTCGGCAAGCCGGTCCTGTTGATCAACGGCGACTTCCACGACTTCATCGTCGATCGGCCATTCATGGTCAGCCAGGGCGAGGTGAAGCCTCCGCTCTACGCCAATATCACCCGGCTGCAGGTCTATGGCGCCCCGGAACTCAAGGCGGTGAAGATCGGCGTCGACACCGAGACCCCCTGGGTTTTCAGCTTCGAACCGCTCTACTGAGGCTCCCTTGCGCCTCTATCTTTGGTTCCTGTTGCGCGGATCGTTCGTCTGGGCGGTCTCGACCCTGATCCTGCGGCTCCTGCCTGAGGACTGGGTCGACCGACCGGCCTGGACCCTGCTGATCACCGGAGGGATCTCCGGCGCTGGACTGGTGATCGCCACCCTGATCTTCCTGCGCAAGGTGGAGGACCGCCACCAACTGCCGGCTCTTGTGTCGTTCGTGGCCCCGCAGATGGTCCTGGACGCCGGCGTGGTGGTGGCCTTCACCGACATCCTGCCCAACTTCCCGCCCGGCCACGCGCCGTTGTTCGGGGCCTTCGTGCTCTGGTGCTACGCGGTGATGGTGATGACCGCGGTGGTCGCCACGCGGCCGCGCTAGAGCGTGACCGCTCTTAGCTGAATCGGGATTCCGGATATCTGCGGATCATGATTCAAGGTCCAGGCTGGGCAGGAGGCCAGCTTGGATGGGTCGGCCGTATTCTCTGGATCTTCGGGATCGCGTGGCTCGGTTCG